>DATABR010000102.1:0-15003 GCA_036259435.1 Glycomyces sp. | reverse complement strand
GGCTCACGGATCGCATGTTCTGCCGTGAGCCCCGCCGCCTTCGCTGTCGTCTGATCTCACCCGATCCGGTGAGGTATCCACGCGTCCGCCGCGCCGGGAGCGCCCGCTACCGGGCGAAATCGCTTTGTCACGCGGTGCGGTGCGCACCACTCCCATCCGAAGAGTCCGATCCGGGTACCGTCTTATACAGCTGGGGGAAGCGGGACGAATTGTCCCGCCCGATGTTGGGAGTGGGCCATGACACCTATCGGCGGAATGCTTCCAGGACTACCGTCCAGGCGGTACGCGATATTGATCGACGTCGGTTATCTCTACGCGGCGGCGGCCGAGCTCCTGCTCGACGCCACGTCTCGCCGCGACTACCGCGTCGATGCCGAGAAGCTGATCAAGTCCCTCATCGAACGCGCATCGCACTTCCTCGCCGACGGCGAGCTGCTGCGCCTGTACTGGTTCGACGCCGCCCGCGACCGCGTGCCGACCGTCGACCAGCGAGTCATCGCCAACATGGAGTACGTCAAGGTCCGCCTCGGGAACCTCAACTCCCGCGGCCAGCAGAAGGGCGTCGACGCCCAGATCCGCTCCGACCTGGAGTTGCTCGCCCGCCACCACGCCGTCCACGAGGCCATCCTGCTCGCCGGCGACGAGGACATGGTCCCCGCCGTCGAGGTCGCCCAGGCCTACGGCGTGCGCGTCCACCTGTGGGGCGTCGAGCCGCCGTACGGCACCAACCAGGCCGAGCGCCTGGTGTGGGAATCCGACACCGTGGAGACCATCGACGCCGAGGACCTGCGCGCCTACTTCACCAAGAGCGGCACTGCCGCCGCCGCGACCTTCAACATGGTGGGCGCGCCGATGTCGCAGCCCGAGCCGCGCGTGCCGAGCCCGGCCGCGGTCTTCGGCCAGCGCCAGTCCGTGGCGGTCACCATGAACGCGGCCGACGCGCTCGCGCAGGCGGAGTCGGCCAGGCCCAAGTTCGTGCGCACCACACAGACCGGCGAGAAGCTCGACCCCGAGACCGTGCGGTCGGTGGGGGAGTACGTCGGCCACAAATGGCTTCTGACCAGGGGCGCCGACAACATAGCCGACCTGCTGCCCGGCCCGCAGCTTCCCACGGTCATCGACAAGGAGCTACTAGTAGAGGCCGAGAAGGAACTCGGTTACTCTCTACGCGACCACCCCGAAGCGCGGATCTGGGTCCGCGACGGGTTCTGGGAGCGGGTGCACCGCGAATTCGACTTCGATGAAGAGTGACGGCGACGAGGAGTAGCACGCGATGAGTCTGGAGCTCAAAGTCCTCCGTGGCAATCCGACAGATGAAGAGCTCGCTGCGCTGATCGGGGTGATTACGGCCCTGCCGCGCGCCGAGGAGGAGTCCGAGGCTCCGCGCCGTCGGGACGCGTGGTCGAGCCCGGGCCTGAAGTTGCGGGTGCGCCGTTCCTGGCGCGACACTGCGGTCCCGGCCCGCCGGGGGATCGACCGTTGAGTCGTCCCTTCGTCCTTGCCTCGCAGTCGCCTGCCCGTCGGGAGCTGCTGAAGGCCGCCGGGATCGAGCCGCAGGTGATCGTCTCCGGCGTGGACGAGAGCCAGGTGATGGGCGAGGACCCGTCCGAGCTGGCGGCGACGCTCGCTGAACTGAAGGCGAACGCGGTCCTCGACCTGGTCGGCCCCGATTCGCTCGTGCTCGGCTGCGATTCGGTGCTGCACTTCGGCCACGAGATCCTCGGCAAGCCCGAGGGCCCGGAGGAGGCGACCTCGCGCTGGAAGCGGATGCGCGGCCGCTCGGGGACGCTGTACACGGGCCACTGCCTCATCGACGTGGCCGCCGACCGGCAGATCGTGCGCACCTCGGGTACTGAGGTGCACTTCGCGGAGGTCTCTGACGAAGAGATCGCCGCGTATGTGGCGACAGGAGAGCCGCTGCACGTGGCGGGCTCGTTCACGCTCGACGGCTACGGCTCGGCGTTCATCGACCGCATCGACGGCGACCCGGGCACGGTGATCGGCTTGTCGATGCCGCTGCTGCGCAACATGCTCGGGGAAGTCGAGATCGCCCTTCACCAGCTGTGGCGTTAGGCCGGAACTCGGCGGGCCTCCCCGGGGTCGGGCGTGTCCGATCGCGGCCGCCTCCGATACAACGATGACGCGAGGGTGCGACAGTCCCACGGCCCCTCCGGTTCACGTGGTCGGGCGTGTCGCGGCTGCGGGGCCGCCGACGCCACCCGTGCCCGCCCGCGACGGATCGCTCGTCTAGTCCTCAGTGCGCCACTTGATGCCGCAGCCCGTCGACGGGTAGTGCGGCTCGGGCACCGGCGCGCCCCTGCGGACCTGCTCGATCGCGTTCGCCAGGTACTCCCCGGTGACGGGCACGCCGTTGCCGGGAGTGGAGCCGTCGAACGCGCCCCGGTAGGCGAGCTTGCGGTCGGGCCCGTACAGGAAGAAATCGGGGGTGCAGGCCGCGCTGTAGGCCCGCGCGACCTCCTGTGACTCGTCGATCAGGTACGGAAACGTCCAGTTCGCGCGCGCCACCTGCTCGGCGAGGCCCGCGGGCGCGTCCTCAGGGTACTTCTCGGCGTCGTTCGAGCAGATCCCCACCACGTCGAGGTCCACCTGCCCGGCCGTAAACGACCCGAAGACCCGCTCGATGTGCTTCACGTAGGGGCAGTGGTTGCACGCGAAGACGACCAGCAGCGCCGGAGCGTCGAAATCGGACAGCGACCGCAGCTCGCCGTCGAGGTCGGGCAACGAGAAGTCCGGCGCGGGCGAACCGAGCGGAACCATGTTCGAGTTGAGAGCCACAGGAATCGCACTCCTAGGGTGAGAAGACCAACGCCTCCATCGTAGGGAGCTCGGGGCCGCACCACAATCGGCTCGCGCCAGCGGCCGCGACGCGTTTATGCTCCAAGGCCGTTCGCGCCGAGGGAAAGGCAATCGCCATGCCGCAGACACCGCACCGGTACACATCGCCCGACGAGGACTCGGCCCGCTGGCTCGACTTCCCGGCCAGACCCGGCGACATCGTCATCAGCACCCGATCCAAACACGGCACCACCTGGACGCAGATGATCTGCGCCCTCCTGGTGTTCCAGGCCCCCGACCTGCCCGCGCCCCTCCCGGAGCTCTCGCCCTGGCTCGACTGGCTCGTCGTGCCCCAGGACGAGCTCTTCGCGCGCCTCGAAGTCCAAGGACACCGCCGCTTTATCAAGACCCACACGCCCCTCGACGGCCTCCCGCTCAGACCCGAGAGCCGCTACATCGTGGTCGCCCGTCACCCGATCGACGCCGCCGTTTCCCTCTACTACCAGGGCCAGAACCTCGACCACGCCCGGATCCGTGAACTGGCCGGCGTCCCGGACGAGGCACCCGCGCCAGAGGAGACCTCGAAAGCCGAACGGCCCCTCCGCGAATGGCTCGTCGGCTGGGCCGAGGACGAGGTCGACCCGCGGGAGTGGCTCGACTCGCTCCAAGGCGTCATGTGGCACCTCGCCGACGCGTGGGAACGGCGCGGGGAGACGAACGTGCTGCTCGTCCACTACGCCGACCTCGCCGCCGATCTCGAGGGCGAGATGCGCCGCATCGCGGCCTGGCTCGGCATCGCGGTGGAAGAGGAGCGCTGGCCGGAGCTGGTGAAGGCCGCGACCTTCGCAGAGATGAAGTCGAAGGCCGAGCGGGTCGCGCCCGATCCGGCCGGGGTCATGAAGAGCCGGGACGCGTTCTTCAGAAAAGGCACTTCGGGATCCGCTCGAGACCTGCTGAGCGACGAGGAACTGGCCGCCTATGCGGCGCGCGTCGAGGGCCTCGCTCCGAAGGCAATGCTGGACTGGCTTCACCGGCCGTGACGCGGGTCGTGCGGGCGCTCCACGCCTGCACTGCGTGCCGGCTTTATGCCAGCTGCCATGCCTTTTGGCTACCTGGCCTGGGGCCCGCCCTACTTCGTGCGGCGGGGCCCCAGGCCAGGTAGTTGGAGCCCCGCCGCCGGCCGTCCGTATTACCCCACTTCGTCGGACGGCCTCCTGGTGATGGCAGCAAAGTCTCTTGTCGAGCAGGCTTCGTCCTCGCCGCCGCGCCACCGGGTGCGTTGCAATGAGCATAGAACTACCCATTCGACTTGCGAAGTCAAAAACCCGACAAGTGCAGACATTGGCATTTTTGCATAGGAGGAGGTCCGCGTGGGCGTGCGCGGTGCACTCGTCTGTCCTCAATGGGTCAGTGATCGTCCGATGCCGAGCGTTCCGACTCGGGCTCTTCGACACTGCGTTTGAAATGGCGTCCTGAGATCTCGATTTGGGCGATCCTCCGCAATCGCGAGAAGAGGGCGTCGCCGAGCACCGAGCCGATGATCATCGTCTCGAGAATCTCGTCGCGGTCCTCGCGCGCCCGCAGGCGCCGGATGTCCGCTTCGGCGACCAGCTCGGCCGCGCGCGAGTAGTTGTCGTCCTGTTCGATCATGTCGCCCAGTCCGAGCAGCCGCAGACGGCCGATCACTTCGGCGAGGTCGCGTACCTGTTCTTGCTCGGGACGCACCCGGTCCCACCCCCGCCGCTTCAGGATCGCCAGCGCCGCTTCCCGATCCACCTCCTCGGGCTCTCCGGTCGGCTCGCTGCGGCTCCAGAGGGCCGCGCCGACCACGCCGAGCGTGCTGTCGAGGTCACGGCGCGAATCCTCGAGCTCGGCCAGGACCTCTCGCACTTTCGCGATCGGGAGCGAGCCGGTCTCGACCATGGCGCGCACCAGCCGCAGCCGCCGCACATGCTCCTCGCCGTAGCTGACCTGGTTGTGGCTGGTCCGTTCGCCGCCCGCTACGAGGCCTTCGCGCACGTAGTACTTGATCGTGGCCACCGGGACCCCGGTCCTGGCGCTGAGCT
Source organism: Glycomyces sp. (assembly GCA_036259435.1). Lineage (GTDB taxonomy): Bacteria > Actinomycetota > Actinomycetes > Mycobacteriales > Micromonosporaceae > Glycomyces. The sequence goes on along the minus strand of DATABR010000102.1, from coordinate 10,141 downwards.
CTCCGATTCGCATGGGTCCTTCTTACCCGAAAGGCGGTTGACCGCCCCTCGATCCTGATGATAGTTTTACTATCGATAGTTGCACTCACATTAAGGAGACCGCCCATGACCGCCACCCTTCAAACGCCGGGTCGGGCCCCCTCGAGACGGCGCGGCCGTATCACCGTCACCGTGGTCGCCGTGCTCAGCGTCGCGATCCTCCTCTACTCCGTGCCCGCCTACCTCGTCCCCGACCCGAGCCCCCGCATCGAACTGCGCGAGAACGTGCCGTTCCACCTGCCCTTCCTCGTCGCCCACGCCGCCACCGCCGGGCTCGCACTCCTGATCGGCCCCTTCCAGTTCTTCGGCTCGATCCGCCGGAGGCACCCGCGCGTCCACCGCATCCTCGGCCGCGTCTACCTGCTCGGCGGCGTCCTCCCCGGTTCTCTCACCGGCATCGTGGTCGCCGTGCTCACCACCGCCGGGCCGATCGCGCTGGTCACCTTCGTGGCGCTCGACGTGTTCTGGCTCTATTCGGCTGTGCGCGCCTACCGGGCCGTGCGCTCCCGCGATTTCGCCGCGCACGAGCGGTGGATGCTGCGCAACATGGCCGCGACCTTCGCGGCGGTGACGCTGCGGATCTATCTCGGACTGTTCATCGCCGTCCAGGTCCCGCTGCTGGATTCGGTTTACAACGGCGAGTTCGAGGCGCTGTTCGCCGTCGCCTACACCGCGGCGATCGTCGCCTCGGTCGCGCTGAATCTGCTGTTCATGGAGATCTACCTGCGCCGCAAGGCCACGCGTCACGTCTCGCTCAGCGCCGCCTGATCGGTGGCGGAGGCGCCGGGTGTGGCCCGGCCGCGTCTAGTCCTCGATCGGCGGACGGGCCTCGTAGGGACGCGCTAGGCTGGTGCGTTCCCGAATTCGAGCGAGGAGCGCAGTGTCCCAGGAACCAGGCCCCACCGACGCCCCGCAGCAGCTGGACGTCGACACGACCCACGCCGTGCCCGTCCCCGATCCGGCCAACACCCCCGAGCAGGAGATCGAGATCGAGCAGAGGTTCGTCGACCGCGTCTACGACCGCGTCGACATCCTCCGTGCCGAGGCCGCGGGCAACCGCGACGCCGGCTACGCCCACCTCGCCGCCACCGTCCCCGGCGCCCAGTACGAGCGCGACGTGTTCGTCTACCGCGCAGCCAAGCGCATTTCCGACCTCGACTCCCAGCACGAGGGCCTGGTCTTCGGCCGCCTCGACTTCGACGACGAGAAGGTCCGCCACATCGGACGCCTCGGCGTGCGCGACGAGGGATACCGGACCCTCCTCATCGACTGGCGCGCCCCGGCGGCCGCGCCGTTCTACCGCGCCACGGCCGTCGACCGCCAAGAGGTGGCCCGCCGCCGCGTCATCCGCTCGTTCGGGCGCAGCGTCGAGGAGATCAGCGACGATCTGCTCAATGAGGACGCCGCCGAGAAGCTCCCCGTGATCGGCGACGGCGCGCTCATGGCAGCCCTGGGCCGCAAGCGGACCGGACGGATGCGCGACATCGTCGCCACCATCCAGGCCGAGCAGGACGCCGCCATCCGCGCGCCCGGCCGCGGCGCGACCATCATCACCGGCGGCCCCGGCACCGGCAAGACCGTCGTGGCGCTCCACCGCGCCGCCTACCTCCTCTACCAGGACCGCAGCCGCTACGAGGCCGCGGGCATCCTCGTCGTGGGGCCCTCGGCCGTGTTCATGAAGTACATCGGCCGGGTCCTCCCCAGCCTCGGTGAGGAGACCGCCGCGCTGTACTCGCTCGGCGAGTTGTACGCCGGTGTCGAAGCCGTCCGCCAGGACCGGCCCCAGGTCGCGGCCGTCAAGGGCGGCACCGTCATGCTGCCGATCCTGCGGCGCCTGGTACGCCAGACCCCGCCGGGCGCGCCGCATGAACTGCGGATCGTCTACCGCGGCGATGTGTTCACATTGGACGCCGCCGAGCTCGCGGCCGCGCGCGCCCGCGTCTTCGAAAAAGAACCGCGCCCGAACCTCGGCAAGACCGAGGCCGGCCGGGCACTCCTGATCGCCTTGTGGCGCAAGGTCAAAGCTGTCATCGAGGACGCGGAGCCGGCGAAGTTCTCCCGCGACATCGGCTCGCGTGGGGAATTCCTGACCTTCCTCGACCACTGGTGGCCCGATCTCGACCCGTCCGACGTCCTCGCTTGGGCGGGCGACGTCCGCCGCCTCGCCTCGGCCGCCGAAGGGCACCTGAAGAAGGAAGCGATCGAAGGGGTCGCCGCGTCCCTGCGCGAGACCGACTTCTCCATCCCCGATGTGGCGCTGCTCGACGAGCTGCGCATCCTCCTCGGCGTGAAACCCCAGCCGCGCGACCGCGACCGGATCCGCTCGTGGGACGGCATCCAGGAGGTCTCCACGACCCAGGACCGCTACTACAACCGGGCCGAACGCCAGGCCCGCGACGCCTTCTACGAGGATTACGCGCACGTCATCGTCGATGAGGCCCAAGACCTCTCGCCGATGCAGTGGCGCATGCTCGGCCGCCGCGGCCGCGGCGCCGGATGGACCGTCGTCGGCGACGAGGCCCAGTCGAGCTGGCCGCGCCCCAGGGAGAGCGCCGACGCCCGCAACCGCGCCGTTCCGCGCGGGCGGGTCTACGAGTTCCACCTGACCAAGAACTACCGGAACTCCAAAGAGGTCTTCGAGTACGCGGCCGACTGGGCCAAGCCGCGCCTGCGCGGCATCGACCTGCCCGAGGCGGTGCGCGAAACCGGCGTCGCGGTCAGTGAGAAGACGATCGCCGCCGACGCCCTGCTCCCCGAACTCGCGGGAGCGGTGGCCGAGGCGATGGACGCCGTCGAAGGCACCGTGGGCATCATCGCCCCCTACGACCGTCACGAGGAACTCGCCGCGGTGGTCCACGACGGCCGCGTAACCCTGGTTGGCCCCTTGGAGTCCAAGGGCCTCGAATGGGACGCCGTGATCGCCGTCGACCTCGAAGCGGTCGCCGACTCCCACGGCCCAGGCGTCGCCTACGTAGTCCTCACCCGGGCAACCCAACGCCTCACCCGGATCGACCTCGCCTAGTGGAAAGCCCGAGCGGTGCCGATCGCTCGGGCCTCCACAGTGATCAGTTGTCGCCGGGGGATGATTCGATCGTGTCGTCCAAGGTGCGGTTGCCGGATTTTCTGAGTGCCCGGATGAGCAGGGCCGCGGCGAGGATGCCCGGGCCCATGTGGACGATCAGGACGCCGAAGAGGCTCGGGCCGCCCCAATCGGTCTCGTAGCTCGACGGGTCCGAGAAGTCGATGAGGAAGGGCTCCATCATGGCCCGCACGATGAAATAGCCGCCGACGACGAAGGCGATCAGCCACAAGACGCGTTTCATGGTCAGCCCAGGTTCAGGTTGTCGATGTGGTCCGCCTGAGTGACGTTCGCAGGCGCTCCCGCGTAGAAGTTGTTCTGGAACTTGACGTTCTGTCCCGCCTGGTTCACCTGCGTGACCTGGATCGGCCGTCCCGCGAGTTCGCCGAGCCGCTCCCTGAGCGCATCGTCGGCGGCGCACTCCTGATCGATCGCGGCCGCCAGGTCCTCGACGGGGACCCGACCCGTCTCGGCGCGGAGCAGCACCAGCTCGCGTTCGGGGTCCTTGCCGAAGCGGTCCTTGACCAGCTTGACGGCCGCCACAACGCCTTCGGCGACCTCCTCTGTGGCCTTGCCGACGGCGGCCGTGGCAATCGCGATCAGAAACGGGTCCATCGCGCGCTCCTCTGCTCGAATCCTGCGTCCAGCCTAGACGTGCGCGACCATATGCGCAGGCGTCGCAGTCCCGGTGAGCAGATTCCAGGGACTTCCTTCCAGCACAGCGAGTTCTGGGGCACACGATCGGGTGACACGAGCGCCGAGGAGCCCGGTTCTTGTCGCACCCGCGCGGGAGGAAGGGCGCTACGCGGCGGAAGTTCGTTGTGCGACTGTCGGTGACGGTCGCGGAGGGGTCTGATCTGCTGGGACGCCGGTGATCCGGTAGAAAGCGAACGCGGCTGCCGGTCCATGCTTCTTGTTGTGACGCAAGTAGAACGAACGATGGCAGCTGCTGCCGTGAGCATAGTCCGCGCTGTGACCGCTGAGCTGCTGGGCTCGTGCGGGCCAGCGGTGCGGCGGTCGCTCAATTAGGCTTCGCCTATGAACCGCAAGCGACTTTTCACCGCGGCACTCGTGCTCGCGATGGCCGTGATGACGAGTGCCTGCGTGAACGAGGGGCCGTGGGCCTATGAGCCGGGCGCATCCGAGGCGGCGACTCCGGCGTGGCAGGAGGCATTCGGTGCGGACGTCCCCTGCAGTGAGCTCGGGACCATGCTCGGCGCCTCCACGGCGCTGTCGATGGCACTCACAGCTGACTACACCGAGCAGGGACCGGGCGTCATGGAAGACATGGTCCCCGGCGCCGATACCCGGTCCATGGCCGACACCCTCACCGCGGCCGGGTTGGAATTGGCGGAACTCGTGCCAGAGGACGTCGCGGCCCACGTCCAAGTGCTCACGGAAGCGGGGACGGCGATCACCGGGGTCGTCGACGACGGCGGTTCGCTGGCCGAGGCCTTCGACATCTGGGCCGCCCCCGAAGTCGAGGACGCCCGATCGGCGGTCCAGTCCTACGTCTACGACGAATCCGGCTGCGTTCCCTGAGCGCTGCCGTCAACGCGCTCACCGATCCGCTTGCGCCACTGGAGTTCCGCGGGCACGACTCCGGCGAGGTTCTGGGCGGCCGGGCACAACCCCTCCTGGATCGTATAGTCGCCCATGGCCCGCAATTCGAAGGTCTGGACGGGAGGGTGCGAGATGCAGTCGGGGGTTCGGGCGGGCCACGGTGAACTTGCAGGCCTACCCGACCGAGACGGCTAGTACGGCGGGAGGGATGGTCGTACTACTACCTGGGCGTATATGCGTGGCTTTAGTGGTCCGAGCCGTCGGCGGCCGCCGCGGTCAAGTTCCACTGCGCGATCGCGTGGCGCCCATGTTCGAAGCCCAGGACCGAGATCGACCCGGTGGCGAGCTTGAACTCGCGGCCGTCCGCCGCCGATCGGCCCAGCCATCTCGCGGCCGCGACCCTCAGACTGTGGCCGTGCGCCAAGAAAGCCACATCGCCGCGGTCCAGCAGCGGCTCGGCCTCGGCCAGCGCCCGGTCGAGGCGCACAGTGACCTCCTCGGCCGTCTCGCCACCGGGACCCCTGCCGCCGTCGGTCCACAACGACCAGCCAGGATCCTCCGCCCGGATCTCCTCGCTCGTTCGGCCCTCATAGTCGCCATAAGCCCATTCGGCCAGGTCCGGGATGACGGCGGTGACGGTCAGGCCCGCCAGGTCCGCGGTCACCAGAGCGCGCTTGCGCGGGCTCGACCAGACCGCCGTGAAGTCCCGATCCGCGAGCAGCGGCGCAAGCGCCTTCGCCTGGGACACACCGTTCTCGGTGAGGTCGAGGTCGGTGACCGAAGTGTGCTGTCCCGAGGCCGACCAGGTGGTCTCGCCGTGCCGGATGAGGACGATCTCTCCCATGCCGACCACCATAGTGGTGACGTGCCGAGGGCACGCCCGATCGTGAGAGAGCCGACAGCGCGCAGCAGCCCTGAGCGACAGCGGACTAAATGGCCCGGGCCAGGAACACGCCCATGTAGCCGCGCTCATCGGTCCAGCACCGCGCCGGCTCGAACCCGGTCGCCTGAAGCTGGTTCTCCAGTTCACCGCGATGGAACTTCGTCGAGATGCCGGTGTGGATCTCCTCGCCCACCGTGAAACTGATGTCGATCGCGAGCGCGGCGAGGTCCACCGACATCGGCTTCATCGCCCGCAGCCGCATGTCGACCGTGGCGGTGTCGTTGTCCCACAAGGCGATGTGCTCGAAGTTGTCCGGCTCGAAATCGGCGTCCAAACGGTGATTGAGGACGTACAGCACATGCCGGTTGAACTCGGCGGTCACACCCGCCGCATCGTTGTAGGCCGCCAGGATCACGTCCGGATCCTTCACCAGGTCGGCACCGAGCAGGAACCAGTCGCCCGGGCGCAGCGACTCGCGCAGGTCCCGCAGGAACTGGCTGCGCTCCATCCCGGTGAAGTTCCCGAACGTCCCGCCCAGGAACGCCACGAGCCGCGTGTCGTGGTGGTCGGGCAAGTGAGCGAGGTGGCGGGTGAAGTCGCCGACGATGCCGCCGAGGTAGGCGTTCGGATAGGCGGTGACGAGTTCGAGCAGCACGTCGCGGACCTCGCCTTCGGCCACGTCGAAGGGCCAGAATGCGTCCAGGCGCCCAGCGCTGGCGAGCGCGTCCAGCACCGGCCGGATCTTCTCGGCGCGGCCCGCGCCGAGCTCGATCACGGAGATCGGCTCGACCCCGAGCGCGTCGGCGATCGCAGTGGCCCGGTCGTGGAGGATCGCCTGCTCGCTGCGGGTCTGGTAGTACTCGGGCTGGCGCGTGAGCTCGCCGAAGAGGATCGAACCGCGGCCGTCGTAGTGCAGGCGCATGGGCAGGTATTTGGGGTGCGAGGTGAGCCCCCGCCGGGCGTCGAGGCGGAGCGCCGCGTCGAGGTCGGTCTCGTCGAGGCAGACCCGCAGTTCAGGAGCAGACACATCAAGATCCTATGTCGCCGATGGACCGATTACGCGTGAGTAAGCGGGGGCGCGTCGGAGCAGCGCCCGGCGTCGCCCGCCCCGGAACGACCGCTACGGCGCGCCGGGGACGGTGCAGGCCTGAGCGGCGATCTGGCCCGCGTAGCGAAGGGCCGCGGCGACCACGGTCCGGTTGCCCCACGCGGGGAAGCGGTCGAGGCGCATCCAACCCGCCGAGGTGAGCCAGCCCAGGAGCCCGGAGGTGAAGGCGTCGCCCGCGCCGATCCGGTCGACCACATCGATCTGCGGGGCGGCCATCTCGGTGACGTGGTTGCGGTGAAAGGCCACCGACCCGGCGTCGCCGAGCGTGACGACGACCAACTCGGGGCCGGCTTCGAGCCACTTGCGCGCGACCTCGTCCACGGCGGTCCCCGGATAGAGCTGCGCGAGGTCGCGTTCGGAGACGCGCACGAGGTTCGCCAGGCCGACGAGGCGCTCGGTGCGTTCGAGGACCTTCGCGCGCTCGCCCATGGCGCTGAGGCGGATGTTGGGGTCGAACGAGACCGGGACGACGCGGCGGGCGCGGTTCACCCAATGCTCGACGGCGCGGGCCGACGGCTCGAGGTAGGCGGCGAGGGAACCGAAGTGGACGACGTCGACCTGCGCCGGATCGGGCTTGGGCAGCGCCCGGCCCTCCCAGGCGAAGTCGGCGGTGCCGGTGGTCCAGTAGTCGTAGTCGGCGCGGCCGTCCTCGTGGACGACGGCGAGCCCGAGGGTCGAGGACAGGTCGGTGCGGTGGAGCCAGTCGCGCCGGACGCCGGCGGCGATGTGGCGACGCCAGATCTGCCTGCCGAAGTGGTCGCCGCCGACCGCGCCGACGAGGGCGGTCGGGACGCCGCGCCGGGCGAGCGAGACGGCGGTGTTCGCCGGTCCGCCGCCGCACGTGGGCCGGAGCTGGCCGCCGGGCGCTGGGACGAGGTCGATGACGTTCTCGCCTGCCACGAGGATCAAAGGGGGCTCCTTCCGGTCGGGCGCGGTTGCCGCTGCGGAGAGGGTATTGCAGGGGCCGATCGGCTCGGAAGTCGGATTCGCACCACGGTCGACGCGCGCGTGGACCGAGGGACGTGCAGCGGTCGGGATCGGGCGGAGAGGACGCCGATGCGGGCGGCTCCGGGCCGCGGGACTCGTGGGCCACGCTCGGGCGGGGCGGTGCGCCGACCGCGTAGGCGGTCGTTCAGGATGGAGGCATGTCCACCGATGAGGTCAAGGCCGAGACCGGGAACGCAGCCGAGCCTGCAGCCGAAGTCGACGGCGCTGGCGAACGCGGCGCCGAAGAAGACGGCATGGTCGAGGACGGCACGGTCGAGGACGGCGCCGCCGAGAGCGGCACCGCGGCAGACACCGCCCAAGACGCCGCGACGATGCCGGCGCGGCCGAAGCATCGGCGGATGCGCGACATGGCGCTGTCTATGGCGGTGCTGCTGGTGCCGATCGCCCTGTTCTACGTCGGATGGCACTGGCTGGCGGAGGACCGGCAGGTCAGCATCGTCGACACGACCGAGGACTACGCGACCGCGGCGAACCTGGGCCTGGCCGTGATCGAGCCCGAGCTCTCCGACGAGTGGAAGCCGATTTCGAGCGTCCTTGCGGTGGAGGGCGAGACGGTCACGCTGCGGACCGGCTGGTACTCCCCGGAAGGCGACGGCCTGCAACTGGTGGAGACCAACGGCACGGCGCTCGACGTGAACGAGGACCTCACCGGCGCGGGGACGCCGGTGGAGGCCGCCGGAATCGAATGGGCCTCGTACGAGTTGAACGGCGGCGAAACCTGGGTGGCCGAGCTGAACGGCGAGACGATCGTGCTGACCGCCGAACCCGACGGCGTGAAGGACCTCCCCGAACTCGCCCAGGGCGTGGCTAAGGCCGCAGGCGCATGACGGCTCGTTTACCAGGCTTTGTCGTACCGCCGAGCCGTTGTTGCCTGTGCCAGTCCTCGGCTCGCACGCTCCGCCGAGGCGGGGGACGCCAGGCATCCGATTGCAAAGGCCCATGCCGAGAAAGCGGCTTCCGCCCGACCTTCTCGATTCGGCGTGCTCAGTCCTCCGACTCGGGTTCGGTGCGGGCCTTCAACCGCTCCCTTGCGCCTTCGAGGTGCGACTGGCACTGGTCGGCGAGCTTTTCGCCCCGTTCCCACAGCTTCAGCGATTCCTCGAGCGTGGCCCCGCCCGCCTCCAGGCGTTCGACCGTGGCCACCAGTTCCGCCCGGGCCTCCTCGTAACTCAACTGCTCGGTACCCTGCGCTTCGTCCATGCTCACCGGTCTTCCTCCCGCTCGGTCTTCTCAACAACCTCGGCCCGCAGCGCCCCCGCCGCCAGCCGCACGCCGATGCGCTCGCCCGCCTCGGCCGCGTCTCGCAGCACCGCGCCCGACTCGGCGTCGGTGACGATCGCATAGCCCCGGTCGAGTGTGGACTGCGGGGACAGCGCCCGCAGTCGCGCCCGCAGGTGCTCCAGGTCGTCGATCGACCGCTCCAGCCGCGACCCCATCCGCGAGCGCATTCGATGCGTCAGGTTCGCGACCGCCTCGGCCCGCGCCTCCAGCATCGACTCGGGCCGGGCGAGCACCGGTCGGGCCCGCATAGCGGCGAGCGCGTCGATTTCCCGGGTGAGCATCGCGTTGAGCGCCTGACGCAGCCGCGTGCGGCTGATGTTCAGGCCGCGCTGCTCCTCGGCGAGGTCGGGCACCACTTTCTTGCCCGCCTCGGTCGGGGTCGAGGCCCGCCAGTCGGCCACGTAGTCGAGGATCGGCGTGTCCGGCTCGTGCCCGATCGCCGAGACCACCGGCGTGACCGCCTCGGCGACGGCCCGGCACAGGGTCTCGTCCGAGAACGGCAGCAGGTCCTCCATCGAGCCGCCGCCGCGGGCGATCACGATCACCTCGACGTCCGGGTCCCGGTCGAGCTCGGCCAGCGCCGCGCACACCTCGGTGACCGCGCGCGGCCCTTGCACGGCGACCTCCCGCACCGCGAAGTCGGCGGACGGCAGCCGGGCCTTGGCGTTCTTCAGCACGTCGCGCATCGCGTCCGAGGCGCGGCCGGTGATCAGCCCGATCCGGTACGGCAGGAACGGCAGCGGCTTCTTGCGCTCGGCCGCGAACAGGCCCTCGGCGGCCAGCAGTTTTTTGAGCCGCTCGAGCCGCGCGAGCAGTTCGCCGAGGCCGACCTGGCGGATCTCCCGCACATGCAAGGAGAGCGAGCCGTTCTTGTCCCACCACTGGGCCTGCGCGCGGATGATCACCTGCGCGCCGTCGCGCAGCGGCGGCTCGCACGCGGCGACAGCGCCGGTGAAGTCCACGACCCGCATCGACACCTCGGCCGACGGGTCGCGCAGCGTCAGGTAGACGGTGCGGCCGCGGTGGCTGATCTCGGTGGTCTGGCCCTCGGTCCACACCTCGCCGAGGCGCGCGAGCCAGTCGCCGATCTTCTTCGACACCACCCGCAGCGGCCACGGGTTCTCGGCGCTCATCGGTGCGCCGGGCCCGGTGGACGGTTTGCCGGCGGCACTGTCGTTGA
>DATABR010000101.1:0-6774 GCA_036259435.1 Glycomyces sp. | reverse complement strand
ACCGCCGCCCGTGCCGCGGGCCTAACGCCGGGCCGCCTTCCGGGCGGCCCGGCGTGCCCCTCGCTCTCGGGCATGCGGTCCTTAGGGGACGATGTGTCCGGCGGCGATGAAGAGGCGGTACCACTCCTCGCGCGTGAGCGGGATCGCCGAGCCCGCGGCGGACTCGGCGACCCGCACGGGGCTGGTGGTGCCCAGCACGACCTGCATGTTCGCGGGGTGGCGGGTGATCCAGGCGACGGCGATGCCGGTGGGCGTCACGTCGTACTTGGCGGCGAGGTCTTCGAGCATGTCGTTGAGCTCGGGGTAGTGCTCGCGGTCGCCGAGGAAGACGCCGTCGAAGAAGCCCTTCTGGAAGGGCGACCAGGCCTGGAGAGTCATGCCCTTGAGGCGCGAGTACTCGAGGATGCCGTTGTCACGGTCGAGCGACTGGTCCTGACCGGACATGTTCGCGGCGATGCCCTGGGCGATGATCGGCGAGTGGGTGATGCTCAGCTGCACCTGGTTGTAGCGCAGCGGCTGGCGCACGGCGGTCTTGAGCAGTTCGACCTGGCCGGGCGTGTGGTTCGAGACGCCGAAGGCGCGGACCTTCCCGGCCGCTTCGAGCGCGTCGAAGGCCTCGGCGACCTCTTCGGGCTCCATGAGCGTGTCGGGGCGGTGCAGCAGGAGCACGTCGAGGTAGTCGGTCTGGAGCGCGGCGAGGGACTCGTCCACGGAGGAGAGGAGGTGCTCTTTGGAGAAGTCGAAGAAGGGGTGGCGGATGCCGACCTTGCTCTGGATGAGAATCGACTCGCGCTCGGCGGGGGTGAGCTTGACGGCCTGGCCGAAGCGGGTTTCGCAGCCGTGGCGGGGCGGGCCGTAGATGTCGGCGTGGTCGAAGACGTTGACCCCGGCGTCGCGGGCGGCGCCGTAGAGGGTGCGGATGTCCTCGTCGCCGAGTTCGGCGATGCGCATGAGCCCGAGGACGACGTTCGAGGGGTTCGGAGAGGCCCCGGGGATCGCGAGCGTTTTCATTGCGTTCTTCCTGCCTGTCGCGTTAGTTGACCGATAAACTATCACGCGCTGGTGGCGCCGGCCCCGACCTGCGAGCCTCAGCGGCCCCTCGCGGCACGGCGGAGATCGGCGAGGAGTTCGGGCCCGGTCCAGTCGCGCCTCCCGCCTTCTTCGGCGGCGTGGACGAGCGCGGTGAGGCGTGCGTTGACGGGAGCGGTGAGTCCGTGTTCGCCGGCGAGCGCGGTGATCTCGCCGTTGAGATAGTCCACTTCGGTGGGTCGCCCGGCGTCAAGGTCGTCGGCGGTGGAGGAGCGGGCATGCGGGTCGATGGCGAGGATCTTGGCGGCGGCGCGGGTGAACAGGGCGTCGGGAAGGGTGAGTACGAGCGGGAGCAGGCGGGCGTCGACACCGGCGATCGTGCCGGGACGGATCCCGGCGGCCCGGTAGGCGGCCAGCGCCTCACGCTGCGCGAGGACCAGGCAGCGGCGGTAGACCCGTTGCGACAGTTCGGCTTTGATGGGCAGTCCGGCGATGGCGTCGACGGCGTTGTTGAGGTTGACGAGGAGTTTGGCGGCTTGGACGCCGGTGAGGTCCGTGTGGCGGGAGAGGGCGAGCCCGGCCCGATCGAAGGCGGCGGCCCGCTCGTCGAGGGCGGGATGGTCCTGGACGGCGAGGCCGCCGTCGGTGCCGCAGTGGAAGCGGCCCTCGCCGAAGTGGACCACGTTGAAGGCGACCATCCCCGACAGCACGACGGCCCCGGGCAGTCGCTCGCGCAGGACCGCGGCGTTGCGCAGGCCGTTCTGAAAGCTGACGACGACCGCACCGGGCTTCAGGTGCGGGGCCAGCGCATCGGCCGCGTCGGCGGTGGCCGCGGACTTGACGGTGACGAGCACGAGATCGGCTCCGGCAGCCGCCTCCGGACCGATCCCATAGCGAGGCTCGTCCACATGCAGTTCGGCCCCATGAAGATCGGTGAGGGTGAGGCCGTGGAGGGCGGTCTCCCGGGCGAGCCGTTCGCGCCCGACGAACACGACATCGGCCCCGCCTGCCGCGAGCCTGCCCCCGACATAACACCCGATGCTCCCAGCGCCGTATACGCAGATCATGTACGGATGCTATCGCCCGCCGCGGCGAGATGCCTGATCCGTTTCGGGCCTTCCGTTGTCACCGAAACGTTTCGGCATCGACAGCGATCGTTCATTATGGGGTCATGGGATGACTGCCGTCTTCCGGTGCAATACTCCTCACATATCGCTCGCATCCCACGGCGCAGAAACAGGAGCCACTCCATGTCAGTGAATCGCAGAACCCTCCTCGGGGCATCGGCCGCCGCGGGGGCGGCCGCTACCCTCGCGGCGGCCTCGCCCGCCGAAGCGAAGCCGACCAAGCGCTACGCCTTCACCGTGATGGGCACGACCGACCTCCACGGCAACGTCTTCAACTGGGACTACTTCGCCGACAAGGAATTCAGCGACGCCGCCGGCAACACCCGCGGCATCGCCCGCATCGCCACCCTCGTCAAACGCGTGCGCGAAGCGAAGGGCGCGGCGAACACCCTCCTCATCGACTCCGGCGACACCATCCAGGGCACGCCCCTGGCCTACTACTACGCGCGCGTCGACCCGATCGCCGCCGAAGCCGGGCCCGTCCACCCTATGGCGCAGTCGATGAACGAGATCGGCTACGACGCCGCCGCCCTCGGCAACCACGAGTTCAACTACGGTCTCGACACCCTCCGCAAGTTCGAGTCCCAACTCGAGTTCCCACTGCTGGGCGCCAACGTCGTCGACACCGCGACGCAGAAGCCCGCCTTCCCGCCCTACCACTTGATCCGCATGCGCACCCGCTGCGGCAAGGACGTCAAGGTAGCCGTCCTCGGCCTGTGCACCCCCGGCGTGACCATCTGGGACAAGGCCTACGTCGACGGCGTCCTGGAGTTCCCGAGCCTGGAATCCGAGGCCGCCTACTGGGTGCCCAAGCTCAAGGAAAAAGGCGCGGACGTCGTCGTCGTCTCCGCCCACTCGGGCACCTCCGGCACCTCCGCGTACGACACCTCCACCGGCCTCGGCGTCGAAAACGCCGCCGCCCTGGTCGCCCAGCAGGTCGCCGGCATCGACGCGATCCTGGTGGGCCACTCCCATGTCGAGATCGAGGAGATGCGCGTCGCGGGCCCCGACGGCCGCGAGGTCGTCCTCTCCAACCCGCTGTGCTACGGCCAGCGCCTCACCCTCTTCGACTTCGAACTCGTGCTGGAGCGCGGGAAGTGGAAGGTCGAGTCCGTCACGGCCTCCATCCTCGACTCGAACACCGTCGAAGAGGACGAGCGCATCGTCGAGATCCTCTCCGACGAGCACCATGAGGTCGTGAACTACGTCAACCAGATCGTCGGCCAGGCCCGGATCGATCTCGACACGGCCCAGGCGCGGTACAAGGACGAGCCGATCATCGACCTCATCACCAAGGTCCAGGAGGACACGGTCACCGCCGCGCTGGCGGGCACCACGCACGCGGACCTGCCGGTGGTCGCGCAGGCCTCGCCGTTCTCGCGGACCTCGCTCATCCCCGCCGGGGACGTCAGGATCAAGGACCTCTCGAGCCTGTACATCTACGACAACACGCTCGCGGCAAAGCTGTTGACGGGCGCGCAGATCCGCGACTACCTCGAATACTCGGCGGCGTACTTCGTGCAGACGGCGGCGGACGCCGCGCTCGACCCCGAGAAGATCACGAACGCGGACAACCGGCCCGACTACAACTACGACTACGTCTCGGGCCTGACCTACGAGATCGACATAGCGAAGCCAGCGGGCTCGCGCATTGCGAAGCTCCAGTACGCAGGGGCCGATGTGGACGACGCGCAGCGGTTCGTGCTGGCGATCAACAACTACCGCGCCAACGGCGGCGGGAACTTCCCGCACGTGGCGGCGGCCGAGGAGCTGTGGAGCGAGTCGATCGAGATCCGCACCCGGATCATCGAGTGGGTCACCGCCAAGGGCGCGCTCGACCCGGCCGAGTTCGCCTCCGTGGATTGGATCCTCACCCGCGAGGGCACTCCGGTCTTCTGAAGCGACGCGAGACGGCGGCGCCGCGGCCGACAGGAGCCGCGGCGTCGTCTTGTCGTATGCCTTCCTCGCTCATGTGGCCTCGAGGCGGTCGTTCGCGTGATCGGGCCGCTCGCCCGATCGCGGCCGAGCGGTGAAATCGCACCGCGATAAGGCCTGTCCTCGTACGGGGCGGACGTGGCAGTATTGCGTTCACCAGGCGGGCTGTCCGCCCGGCTAGTAGACGAGAACCCACTTCGCCCCCAGGAGCGCACATGGACTTTCGGGAAGAGGCCGCCGCGATCGCGCCCGAGCTGATCGCGCTGCGCCGCGACCTCCACAGGATCCCCGAGATCGGACTCGACCTCCCCCAGACCCAGGCCGCCGTCCTCGCCGCACTCGATGGCCTCCCACTGGAGATCACCCTCGGGCAGACCTCGAGCGCCGTCACCGCCGTCCTCCGCGGCGGCAAGCCCGGACCCGTGGTGCTGCTGCGCGGCGACATGGACGCCCTGCCGGTGACCGAGGAGAGCGGCCTCGACTTCACCTCCGAGCACGTGGGCGCCATGCACGCCTGCGGCCACGACCTGCACACCACCGGGCTCGTGGGAGCCGCGAAGCTGCTCGCCGCGCACCAGTCCGAGCTCGCCGGGGATGTGGTGTTCATGTTCCAGCCGGGCGAGGAGGGCCACGACTGCGCTGGGCACATGATCGCCGAGGGCGTGCTCGAGGCCGCCGGGCGCAAGGCCGACGCCGCCTACGGGCTGCACGTCATGTCGGACATGGTGCCGCGCGGAGTGTTCACCACCAAGCCGGGCGCGATGATGGCGGCGTCGTCGGGGCTGTTCGTGAACGTGGTCGGCAAGGGCGGCCACGGCTCGCGCCCGCAGGCCACGCTCGACCCGATCCCGGTCGCCGCGGAGATCATCACCGCGCTGCAGACCCTCGTGACCCGCCGGTTCTCGACGTTCGAGCCGATCGTGATCACCGTGGGGACCTTCCACGCCGGGACGCGGCACAACATCATCCCCGACAAGGCGACGTTCGAGGCGACCGTCCGGACCTTCTCCGAAGCGGCCCTCGACCAGGTGGAGAAGGAGTCGGTGCGGCTCGCCGAGGACATCGCGGCCGCCCACGGCCTCACTGTGCAGGCGCGGTTCGACCGGGAGTACCCGGCGACGGTGAACAACGCCGACGAGGCGGCGTTCGTGGAGGCGACGGTGAAAGACCTGTTCGGCGAAGCGCGGTACACGGAGATGCCGTTCCCGGTGATGGGTTCGGAGGACTTCTCGCGGGTGCTGGAGAACGTGCCGGGCAGCTACGTGTTCTACGGCGCGACCATCATGGACGACCCGAATACGGCGGCGTCGAACCACTCCCCGAGGGCGGCCTTCGACGACAGCGTCCTGGCGGACGGAGCGGCACTCCTGGCGGAACTGGCGGTGCGGCGCATGAACCGCGGCTAGCCGCCATTGCGAACGACGGCCGCCCCGGCCCGGCAGCGGTCCTCTCCGGCGTTCGGATAGGTCGGCGCATCCGCCGGTCGCGGCCGGTCATGCGTCGAGGCGTACGAGCCGGCCGGTCTCCAAGGCCGCCCAGACCGCGCCGTCCGGGGCGGTGGCGATGCCGTGGGGTTCGCTGTGCGGCTCCGGCAGGTCGTGGCCGGTGACCTCGCCGTCCGCTGTCACGTGGCCGATGCGGTTGCCGCCCCATTCGGTGAACCAGCAGCCGCCTTCGGCATCGAGCACCACGGCATGCGGCTTCGCGCCCTCGGTCAACGCGAAGGCCGTGACCGTGCCGTCCTCGCGGATGCGGCCGATCCGGTCGCCCATGATGTCGGCGAACCACACCCCGCTCACCCCGGCCGCGATGCCGACCGGTGCGGCCCCTGGCAGCTCAAGCGGTATCACCGTCACCGCGCCGTCCGCGTCGACGTGTCCGACCGAGGCGGCGGCGTTGAGTGTGAACCACAGGTCCCCGCCCGGTCCGGCCGCGATCGCCGACGGGAAGCCGCCCCGGTGCGGGATCGCGAAGCGAGACAGAACCCCGTCGGGTTCGATCCGCCCGATGTGGTCGGTGGCGGTCTCGGTGAACCACACCGCACCCGCACGGTCGGTCGCGATGCCGTACGGCCCCGCGCCTTCGGCCGACCGGATCTCGGTCAGGTCACCGTCGGTGCCGATGCGGCCGATCCGGTCGGCCTTGTACTCGGTGAACCAGGCCGCGCCGTCGGGCGCGACGGCGATGACCGTGGGCTGCGACCCCGTTTCCAGCGCTGTGTACTCCGGTTCGCCGCCTCCGGTGAGGCGTCCGACTTGTGCGCCCTCGGCGACGGTGAACCAGATCGTCCCGTCCGGTGCGAAAGCGATGCCATACGCGCCCTTGGCGACGCTGTAGGTCCTCATCAGATGGTCCCCTTTTCGCGCAGGTCCTGGGCCACGGCCGCGATATCGGCCGGGGAGCCGGACATGATGGTGCGGACGTGGTCGGTCACGGTCTCGACGGGCCAGTTCCTCCACGCCGCGTCCAGCAGCAGCGCCGTGTCCGCGTGTTCGGGCCGGGAGTCGTGTTCGTCATCGAGCCCTTCTCTGTCGCAGCGGCATCGGACGGAAGCGGTGGCACCCTCCAATAACCCTGTACATTGTACGATGTTAAACGACGCAGCCGTTCCCACCAAGCCGTTCGCCAGAACAAATCCTGTGTCCTCGGTCACCCGCAAGACCGCTCCTCGCCGAAGCGCTCC
>DATABR010000100.1:0-17244 GCA_036259435.1 Glycomyces sp. | reverse complement strand
ATCGCCGTCGGCGTAGACGGCGACGGACGCGTACCCGGCGTCCCGGCAGGCCCGGATGACTCTCACTGCGATCTCGCCGCGGTTGGCGATCAAAACCTTGCGCACGTCCCGCAGTGTAATGGCCGGGTATCCGAGTCCGCTGGGACGCCGAAGCGGAGTGCCCCTGATAACCGCCACAAACCGCCCATAGTTTGGAGGTTCTCCATAAGAGGGGTTGTCGATTTTTTAGCGTGATCTATTGAACGATCGTTCAGGGCTTGACGTGGCGTGCCTGCGGTGCGGCGGTCGATCGGGTCGCGGTGAGGCGCGAGCGGGCGCTCCCGCGCCTCGCTCCTTGAACGTCGCCCGCCACTGCGCCGCCTCTTCGGCTAACCGCTTGCTGCGGATGGCCTCCCGCCAATACGCGGCCTGCTCGCGGTCGGGGTCGGGCAGGATGACGAGGTCTCCGGACTCGATCCGCCCGGCGGTGTCCTCGCACCACTCGGCGTCGGTGTTCCACAGGTCGGTCTGGCGTTTGAGCAGGGCCCGCGAGTGCGCCGGCAGGAAGCTCGCCTCGGCGCCTTCGACGTACTCCGGCGACGTCGCGGCCAGCATCACGGTCACCGCCTCGATGCGCTGGTAGAGCACCTCGGCGCGTTGGCGGAGCAGGGCGATGTTCTCGGCCGGGGTGAGCACCGACGCGAAGGACCACGCGGTGTGGAACGGGTCGTCCGCGGCGGCCACCTCCCACAGCCGTTCGCGCAGCGTCCGCTGGAACTCGGTCTCGCCCTTGGTGGTGATCCTGTACGTCGTCCGCGCCGGCCGGGCGTCCACCGACTCCGTCGCCACGACCTCTATTTGGCCTTCGGTCGTGAGCTTCTTGAGCGCGTGGTAGATCGAGCCCGCGCCGATCTCGGTGACGCCGGGCATCTGCCACGAGACCAACTCCCGCCGCACCAGGTAGCCGTGGACGGGACCGAGCCATCGGACCAGGCCGAGGACGAGAAGACGCGTACTCCACATGCCGCCATAGTATCGCTTTGACTAGCGTCTGCGATTGGCGTATACCTGGTTGTGCCGCCTTCGACCCCGCGTATATAGTCAAACTTGAACAAGGAACTAGGCACCCAGCAGACACCACCCAAGAGGTATCCATGCTCATCGAGACCAAGGGGCTGAAGAAGACCTTCAAGTCCCGCGGCAAATCTGTCGAGGCCGTGCGCGGCGTCGACCTCGCGGTGAAGGAAGGGGAGATCTTCGGACTCCTCGGCCCCAACGGCGCAGGCAAGACCACCACCATGCGAATGCTCTCCACCCTCATCGAACCCACCGAGGGCGAGGCCAGCGTCTGCGGCAACGACCTCGCCAAGCATCCGGCGAGGGTTCGGCGCGACATCGGCTACGTCGGCCAGTCCGGCGGCACCTGGGGCGAGGTCACCGCCCGCGACGAGCTCATCATGCAGGGCCGCCTGTACGGCATGTCCAAGAAGGACTCCTCCGCCCGCGCGGTCGAGGTCCTGGAGGCCTTCCAGCTCGCCGAGTTCGCCGATCGCAACATCAAGACCTACTCCGGCGGCCAGAAGCGCCGCCTCGACGTCGCGCTCGGCATCATGCACCGGCCGAAGATCCTCTTCCTCGACGAGCCCACCACTGGCCTGGACCCCCAGTCGCGCGCCCACATGTGGGACGAGGTGCGGTCCCTGCGCGAGCGGGGCACCTCGATCTTCCTGACCACGCACTACCTCGACGAGGCCGACGCCCTGTGCGACCGGCTCGCCATCATCGACCACGGCGAGATCGTCGTCGAGGGCACGCCCCGCGACCTGAAGAAGCAGGTCGCCGGCGACGTCGTCGCCATCGGGGTGGGCACCGGCGCCCCCGAGGCGCTCAACCTCCTGGGCACCAAGGACTTCGTGCGCGAGATCGAGGCGAGCGAGCCCGACCCGACCAGCGGGATCAGCATGCTGCGCATGTACGTCGACGACGGCCCCGCCGCGCTGCCCGAACTCCTGCGGGCCCTCGACGGCAAGGACATCGCGCCCGCGTCCATCGAGCTGCACCGGCCCAGCCTCGATGACGTGTTCCTGAAACAGACCGGCCGCTCGCTGCGAGAGGAGAACTGAGCATGAAACCGATCCGCGACACCTGGCTGGTCTATTCCAGGGCCATGATCCTCAACCTGAAGCAGCCGGTCTGGCTCATCGTGATGCTGGTCCAGCCGCTGTACTTCCTGTTCCTGTTCGCGCCGCTCCTGGAGGCATGGACGGGCAGCCCGGCTTTGAGAACGGCGCGATGGAGACGTTCGTGCCCGGGCTCATCATCATGATGGCGCTCTTCGGATCCGCGTTCGTGGGCTTCGGCCTCATCGCGGAGCTGCGCATGGGCGTGCTCGAGCGGATGCGGGTGACGCCGGTCAGCCGGATCGCGCTGATGCTCGGACGGACCCTGGCGACGGTGACCACCACGCTCTTCCAGTCGCTCGCGCTGGTGCTGCTGGCCGGGCTCACCGGGAAGCTCGACATCTACTGGCCCGGTGTGGGTCTGATGCTGCTCATCGTGATGCTTACGGCGTTCATGCTCGCGGCCGTGTCGCTCGGGCTGGCCGTGATCCTCAAGAGCGAGGATGCGATGGGCCCGGTCATCAACACGCTGGTGCAGCCGATCATGCTCATCTCGGGCATCATGCTGCCGATGATCATGGCGCCGCAGTGGCTCCAGAACGTGGCCGACTTCAACCCGTTCTACTACGCCGTCCAAGCTTCACGCGAGTTGTTCGCGGGCAACATCGACAGCCACTTCGTGTGGCAGGCACCCGTGATCCTCGGCGCCCTCACGATCCTGCTGGTCTGGTGGGCGACCCGCAAGTTCGCCCGAGCCGTCGCATAAGCCGCCGAGAACCGCCGCGACTCAGAGCGTCGCGGCGGTTTGCTTTACCGTCTAAAGCGTCTCGACGCCTTCGATGCCGCGGAGGGCGCCGCGGGTGTCGAGGACCGGGACTCCTGCGGGGAGTGCCTCGGCCTGGTACTCGGCGTGGTTGGTGAGGAGCACGATCAGGTCGGCCTTCGCGCTCGACAGGTCGGTGACGCGCTCGACCTCGTTCGCGCCCACACTCCACGACGGCACGTGCGGGTCGTGGTAGGCCAGCTCCGCGCCCGCCTCGAGGAGCTTGCGGCCCACCGGAGTCGACGGCGACTCCCTCTGGTCTGCGATGTCCGGCTTGTAGGTGACGCCCAGCAGCAGCACCCGCGAACGCGAGAGCGCCAGGCCCTCGGCATTCAGCTTCGCCATCGCGCGGGTGACCACGTAGTCGGGCATCCGGTTGTTGATCTCCTGCGCCAGCTCCACGAAGCGGAACGGGTAGCCGAGGGTGCGGACCTTATAGGAGAGGTAGTTCGGGTCGATCGGGATGCAGTGCCCGCCCACACCCGGCCCGGGGTAGAACGCCTGGTAGCCGAACGGCTTGGTCTTCGCGAGGTTGATCGCGTCCCACAGGTCGACGCCGAGTTCGCGGCAGAACACCGCCATCTCGTTGACCAGCGCGATGTTCACGTGCCGGTAGGTGTTCTCCAGCAGCTTCGCCATCTCGGCCTCGCGCGGGCCCTTGGCCTCCACGACGCGATCGATGAACCGCCCGTAGAGGTCCTTCGCGACGGCCGTGCACGCGGACGTGAGGCCGCCGACGACCTTGGGGGTGTTGACGATCCCGTAGACCGGGTTGCCCGGGTCGACCCGCTCGGGGGAGAACGCGAGGTGGAAGTCCACGCCCGGTTCGAGACCGGACTCCTCGCGGAGGATCGGCGCGACGACCTCTTCGGTGGTGCCCGGGTAGGTAGTGGACTCCAGGACGACGAGCGTGCCCTTCTGGAGTTGGCGGCCGGCGGCGTGGGAAGCGCCGATCACGGCGGCGAGGTCGGGCCCGCCCGCCTCGCCGAGCGGGGTCGGCACGCAGATCACGATCGCCTTGGCCCGCGCTTGTACCGAGGCGTCGGTGGAGGCGGTGTAGCCGCCGCGGAGCATCACGTCGAGTTCGGCGTTCGCGATGTCGTCGATGTGGCTGG
This sequence comes from Glycomyces sp., assembly GCA_036259435.1. Classification (GTDB taxonomy): domain Bacteria; phylum Actinomycetota; class Actinomycetes; order Mycobacteriales; family Micromonosporaceae; genus Glycomyces. The sequence continues at coordinate 13,207 of DATABR010000100.1, read as the reverse complement.
AGCCGGCGTTGAGTGCGTCGACCACCTGCTGCGAGCGGTCGAGGCCCACCACGGTGAGGCCCTTGGCCGTCGCGGCCTGGGCGAGCGGCAGACCGACGTACCCCTGGCCGACCACGACGAGGTCGATCGGGGCCGCTGCCTGGTCAACAGGTGCCACAGTGGAGTCCTTTGCGATTCAGAGGCGATTCAGAGGCGATTCGGAGGCGATTCAGTGGTGTCTCCGGGGTGCTTCGAACGAGATTAGCAATGGCGAATTCAGCGGGCCTGACCAGGGCGAACGTCGGTCCTTGTTGGTCACGGGTTCACCTCTCGGACACTTTGTGTCCAATCGCTGGACAAGGCAAGGGGGCGTTCACCTATTGATGGGAAAGAGTTCACCATTCGCGGCCCGCGCCACGCCCGTCGGAATAGCGTTGAAGTCGGGCGCGAAATTCCCCGTCTACATGGGGGAACACCCTATGTGCGACGTGACGTGGACCCTATTCGGCGGACAATGCCGGGGTTCTTCTGCGGCTACCATCGGTGCATGCCCTCTTTGAGCATTGTCATCCCCGTCTACGAGGCCGAGGAATACCTTCCGGGTTGCCTCGACACCATCGTGGGCGGCGGAGACCGGCTCGAGGTCGTCATCGTGGACGACTGCTCGCCGGACGGCTCGCGTGCCGTCGCCGAGCGCTATGCCGCCGCGGACGCGCGCCTCCGAGTAATCTCGACGCCGCGGAACGGTGGATCCGGCCCCGCCCGCAACTTCGGCCTCGCCCGGGCCGAAGGCGAATACGTGTGGTTCGTGGACGCCGATGACGAGCTCAAGCCCGGCGCGGTCGAGCGGGTGCTCGCCGCGGTCTCGGGGCCCCGAAGGCCCGATGTGGTACTCGTGCAGCACGAGAAGGTCCGCGACACCGGAGCGGTCGAGATCGGCGAGCTGCCCGAGCTCGCCGAGCACTGCCCGGCCGATCCGAGCGGTTTCACGCTCGCCGAGTGGCCCCGCATCGTCGACTACACCCACACGCCCTGGACGAAGGTCTCCCGCCGCGAGTTCTTGAACGGGATCGACCTCGGCTTCCCCACAGGCTGGTACACCGACATCCCCTGGACGTACGCGCTGCTGCGCCGCGCCGAGCGGATCGCCGTCGTGACCGAGTGCTGCTACCAGTGGCGCCAGCGGGCCGGGTCCTCGATCACCCGCACGCGCGACGACCGGCACTTCGACGTGTTCACCCAGTGGCAGCGCACCTGGGACGACTTCGAGGGCGTCCACGACCCAGGCGTTCGCGTGGCCCTGTTCAACCACATGGTCTGGCACCTGCTGCTCGTGATCGGCAACACCGAGCGGGTCGAGCCGAAGAAACGGCGCGAGTTCTTCCGTCGCACCTCCGAGCTGTACCGGCGCTACCACCCCGGGCCCGACTCCTGGCATCCCGCCGACGGCGTCACCGGTCTCAAGCAGCGGCTCCTGGCCGCCCGCGCCTACCTCAGCTACGAGGCCCTACGCCAGATCTACCGCGTCGCCAAGCGGCTCAACAGTACCGGGCCGCAGCGCCCGGCTCCCGCGCCTTCGGCGTCCGCTTCAGAGGTCGGGGCCGCATCCGCAATGAGCGAGCAAGAAGATCAGCGCGAGTCGGAAGACCTGCGCGGGTCAGACGTCCAGCACGCGGCGGATGACGCGTCGGGCCTTCCCGCGCAGTCCTCGCTGCCGACCGCCCCGCGCGTCTCGCGTCCCTGACCCTGCGCCGAAGGCTTCGGCGATCGATCCCGCCGTGAGGCGCGCGCTGCCCCACACGGCGTCGATCGCGACGCCGAGGTGTTCGGCGCGCGCGGCGGCGGCGGTGCGCTCGAGGCGCACTTCGCCTTCGGGGAGCGCGAGTTCGACCAGGCCGAGGCGGTGCCGGTTCGCGTACGCGATCAGGGAGGCGACGGCGTCCGGACCTGGCTCGAGTGCCGCGGGCAGGCGGATCCGATACGGCACCTTGGGGTCCGCAGCGGCCTTGGCGGCGAAGCGCACCCGGCTCTCGCCCTTGTACGACTCGAGCAGCAGCCGCGCTTCCAGGTCGGGGTCGTCGAGCACCTTGTGACGGCCGGCGGCCGGTTCGGGCCAGTCGCCCAGGATCGTCACGCGCACGTCCGGCTTGGATCCGGTCAGGATGTCGTCCACACAGGACTCGACGCCGTCGCCCGCGTCGACCACCACGTCCGCCAGCGGCGTGTCCCAGACGCGGGCGGCCCTGGGGCGTTTGAGGTCCAGTTCCGGCACGCGGTTGGCGATGTGCGGGCGGCGGTAGTCCTTGGCGAGGTGGCCGCGCGCGGCGATCTGGCGCGGGCCCAAGTGCCACGAGGACGAGTCGTCATCGGGCACGAACACCGCCCCGGCCTGGTGCAGCCGGTAGCCGAAGATCGTGTCCGAGCCCAGGAGCACGTCCGCGTCCATGCCGCCCGAGGCCTCGTACAGACTCCGGTGCACCGAGAACGACGCGCCCACGAGCACCCGGAACGCCCGGTGGTCGGCCTGGCGCAGCCCTCCCGTGGCGTCGATGATCTTCTCGATCCACTGCGGCTCAGAGGCATCGACGTCGAACAGCTCCGCGGCCCTCCCGGCCCGCACCGCGTCGAAGACGGCTGCCGGGTCGAGGTCGCCCGCCTTGTAGTCCACGAAGCGCTTGTGGCCCAGCACGGCGAGGTAGTCGGCGGCGTGGTGCCAGCGCAGCTGCGACTCCACGTGGTCGGCGAAGACCAGCATGTCCGAGTCCAGGCGCAGCACCACGTCGCCCTCGCTCTGGGCCACACCGCAGTTCGTGGCGTGGGCCGAGGCCCAGCCGTCCGGCGGCGGCGAGATGATCCGGGTCGATTCCGGCCGGATCTCGGGCAGGCGCAGCGGCGGCTCCGAGCCGTCGTCCACCACGACCACTTCGAGCAGACTCGACGGATAAGTTTGGGCTGCAAGGGAAGCGAGTGCGACGTCGAGTTTGCCCTGGTGTCCGTGCGCTGGAATGACGACACTGACGCGCAACGCGGGCACCCAGTCCTCGGCGGTCCGCTGCAGCGGCCCGTAGTCGTTGCCGCGCAGGGTCGGGCCAGAGGATTCAGCGTTCATCGGTCACCGCTTGAGGAAGGCGCGCAGGCGGGCGCGCTGCTGGGCGTTGAAGAACCGGCGCAGGAAGCGGCGGGCCGCGTCGGGTGCCGGAGGCTCGAAGACGGTGCCTTCCGCTTCGGCCGCAGCGAGACCGGTGACGCTGGAGGCGCCCCAGATCCCGGCGACCATCTGGTCGAGGTCGCCGCCGCCGGTGAGGTGGCGGGCGCGCGCGAAGGCCGCGGTCCGCTCGAGGCGCGCGGGCGGCGCGTCGGGCAGTTCGGCCAAGAGCAGGCCGGCGTCGGTCCGCTCCATCGCCGCGAGCATCTTGCCGACGCTGCCTGGCCGCAACGGGACCGGCTTCGGCAGCTTGAGGCGGTACGGCACGGCCGGATCGGGCGCGGGGGCCTCGGAAACCACTCGTACGCGGGCTTCGGCGTCGTACTGCTCCTCGATGAGGCGCAGCTGCGCGCCGTCCCCGGCGAGGATCGACGCGCGGTCCTGCGGGGCCGGGCCCTGACCGGTGACCAGGGTGATCCGGGCATCGCCGTCGGGACCGCCGAGCACCGGCGCAATGCATTCATCCACTTCGGATGCTGTGGCGTCCTGCATGTCGATCACGATGTCCACCAGCGGCACCCGCCACGCGCGCGGGGGCGCGGTGCGCCGCATCCCGTGCAGCGGCACCCGCTGTGCGATGTAGGGCACGCGCTGGTGGCGGCCCGCGTCCCACTTCTGCAGCATCTGCGGCATCCCCAGATGCCACGAGGACGAGGTCGTCTCCGGGACGAACACGGCCCCTGCCTGCGCGAGGCGGTAGGCGAACTCGGTGTCCGAACCCAAGCGCAGGTCGGTGTCGAGGCCGCCCACGGTCTTGAAGAAGTCGCGGTGCACCGAACCGGTGGCGCCGATGAAGACGCGGAAGATCCCCGGGTGATGCTGGAGCAGCCCGCCGGTGTCGGCGATGACGTTCTCGATCCAATGCGGGCGCGAGTCCTCGACCGCGAACAGGGCCTCGGCCTCGCCGCAGAGCACCTTCTCGTGGACCTGCTCGGGGGTGAAGTGCCCCGGCTCCCACGCGACGAAGCGCTTGTGGCCCAGCACGGCCAGGTAGTCGGCGGCGTGGTGCCAGCGCAGCTGCGCCTCGACGTGGTCGCGGTAGGCCACCATGTCGGCGTCCAGGCGCAAGATCACCTCGCCGTCCGCGTGGGCCGCGCCGGTGTTCACCGCGTGCGCCGAACCCCACGACTCGCCCGGGGTCACGACCAGCCGGGTGCGCTCGGGGCGCAGTTCGGGCAGACGCAGCGGCGGCGTCGAATTGTCGTCGACGACGATCACTTCGAGCAGATCCGAGGGATAGGACTGGGCCGCCAGCGCGGCCAGTGTCAGGTCCAGTTTCTCCTGACCGCCGAAGGCCGGTACGACGACGCTCACCGCGAGGCTCGGTCGCCAGTCGACGGAGGACGGCGGACGCAGGGCCATATAGTCGTTGCGGACGATGCGCGGGCGTTTCGGGGAGTCGTTCATTTCGAGCTCAGAATAGCCCGCTCACATCGGAAACCACCGGGCGGAGTCCAAGTTCAACGGTTGTTTACGGTTAGGACGGCGATTGTTCGAATGCAATTCGAAACAACGTTCGTCGACTCGACGCAATCGGGCGGAAAAGGGACCGGAGATACGGAACGGACGCGATGAACGCTGACAATGGGACCGAACGTCTCCCCGTTCGGCTCCTCGACGACAACGTGGCGCGGTCGAAGGCTCGCCGGGCCGGGACGCTGTACGCCACGGCGCTGCGGACCCGCTCCGCGGCCGGACGACACCTGCTCGCGCACACGGCCTGCCCCTCGCTGCGGCTGCCGGAGCTGCTGGAGGCGGCCCGCAAGGGGAGCCTCGGCGGCGCGAAGGTCGACGTGGGTGCGCTCTGCGAACTGGCCGGTGTCGTCGGGCTCCAGTTCGGCACGGAAGAGGACCGCCGGGACGCCGTGGCGCTGTTCGACCTCGCGCTCGATGTGGGCGGGCCGAGGCGGATCGGTTCCAGGTTCAGCGCCGTCCACGCCCAGCTCGCGTACGCCCTGGGCGACCTGGAGAAGACCCGGCTGCTGCTGCGCCGCTACGGCAGGCGCATGGACGAGCTCCCACGCGACGCGCTGCTCGCGGACTTGGCGCACCCGACGTTCTCCGACGGTCGCGACGAGGCGGCCTGGCTGAAGCGCCTCGGCGCGCTGTGCCGCCACCCCGAGCTGCGCTTGGACAGTCCTTCCGACGACGCTGACGCGAGTCTGCCCTGGTTCGACCGGCTCCGCGCCGCGTCGGGCCCGAAGATCGAGACGGGCCCGAAGATCTCGGTGGTCATGACCGCCTACCGGCCCGACCGTGCCTTGCTGACCGCGGTCCGCTCCCTCCTCGACGGCACCTGGACGAACCTCGAAGTCCTGGTCGTGGACGACGCCTCGGGGCCTGCGTTCGACGAGATCCTGGACGCCGCGGCCGCCCTCGACGACCGCGTCAAGGTCATCCGCGAGACCGTCAACGGCGGCACCTTCGCGGCCCGCAACACCGCGTTCGACCATATTCTGGAGCACGAGGCGACCGGCGACTTCGTCACCGGCCTCGACTCCGACGACTGGGCCGCGCCCGATCGCCTTGCCCACTCGATCGCCCCGCTGCTCGACGATTCGACCGTGCAGCTGACGTACGGCGAGGCGTTCCTGTTCAACGAGGACCTCACCGTCACCCGCCCCGGCCGCGTCCTGACCACCGCCTCGACGGCGTCGATGATGTTCCGGCGCGGTGTGCTCGACCGGATCGGCTACTACGACGAGGTGCGCAAGGGCGCCGACACCGAGTTCCTGTACCGGGTTTCGGCCGCCTTCGGCAAGGGCGCGGTGCGCCGCCTGCAGGGCACGTGGGACACGCTCATGCGCCAGGCCTCCGGTTCGCTCTCGCGGGAGGAGTTCGGGGCCGGTTGGAAGCACCCGTCTCGGCGCGCCTACCAGTCTTCGTACCCGTTGTGGCACAAGGCGATCCGCGAAGGGGATGCCGAGCCGAGACTGGAGAGGGGCCAGCGCCCTCGCCCGTTCTGGGCCCCCTACCACGCCGCCGTGGCCCGTGCGGACCAGCGGCAGCGCCACTTCGACGTCGTGTTCTGTCTCGACTGGCGTCCCTTCGGCGGCCCGCAGAAGTCCACGATGGAGGAGATCAAGGCGCTTCGGGCCGAAGGCATGTCCGTCGCGGTCATGCACTTGGAGTCGTGGCGGCACATGACCACTGAGGACCGGCTGATGTGCCGGCCGATCCAGCGGATGATCAACGACGGCGAGGTGGAGCAGGTACTCGTCACCGACGACGTCGTCTGCGATCTGCTCGTGCTCCGCTATCCGCCGATCCTCCAGTACCGCTTCGGGGAGCACTCGAGTGTCCGTCCGAAGCGGATGATCGTGCTCGCCAACCAGGCCCCGGCTGAGCGCGACGGCTCCGACATCCGCTACTCGCCCGAGGCCTGCCACGCCAACGCGACCGACATGTTCGGCGCCCCGCCGCTGTGGGTCCCGCAGGGCCCGCAGGTGCGCGAGGCGCTCGGCGACTTCGCCCATGTCGCCGACTTCGACATGCCCGGCATCCTCGATGCCGGCGCGCTGGGCCCGACCCGGACCGGCTTCCGCTCGGTGCTGCCGGTGGTCGGGCGTCACTCGCGCGACGACTGGACCAAGTGGCCCGCCAAGCGGGACCTGCCGCTGATCTACCCCGGCGACGGCCGCTGGGACGTGCGCGTCATGGGCGGCACCAAGAGCGTCGCCCAGATCACCGGCGCCGCCCCGCCGTCCGCGTGGACCTGCTACGGCTTCAACGAGACCGACGTCGACTCGTTCCTCTTCCAGCTCGACTTCTGGATCTACTTCCCGCACCCGAACCAGTACGAGGCCTTCGGGCGGGCGGTCCTGGAGGCCCTCGCGTCGGGGTGCGTGACGATCCTGCCGCCGCGCTTCGAACCCACGTTCGGCGATGCGGCGCTGTACTGCGAACCTTCCGAAGTGGCCGATATGGTGGAGGCCCACTACGCCGACCCGGACCGCTTCCTCGCCCGCAGCGCCCTCGCCCAGCAGCGGGTGCGCGAGCGGTACAGCCACGATTCCTACCGCAAACTCGTGTCGGACCTCCTGACCGACCCCGTCGCCTGAAAGCGCCCCCCATGAAAAAGAAGCTCAAAGCCGTCTACGTCCGGCTCGGCCGCCCCTCGCCGCTGCGCATGGGAGTCGTCGCCTGGATCGGGGTCGGCATCGCGCTGCTCGCCGTCGGCCTGTTCGGCGGCGAGCGCCTGGTGTGGGCCGTCTCATCGCTGATGAGCCTGATCACCTTGGGTGCCTTGGGTCTGGTGTGGCATGAGAGCCGCCAGACGCGGCTCGAGGCCCGGGCCTCGGCCGAGCGCGCCGAGGTCACACTCCGCCGCATCCTGGCCGCGTTCGAGGTCGAACGCCTGGCAGCGGAGCGCCGCCACGCCGTCGGCGGCGACCGCCGCTCCTGACCGGGAGCTGCGGGGCGAGGGCCCAGGACGGCCCGGCACGGGTCCCGGATCGGCCTGGAATTCGCGGCGATGACCGGGCGGTACTATTGGCGCGCCATCGATAAGCTGCACTGCAACCACCTGTTCCGGGAGGGCCGCCCCCATGGAAGAGCCGATCATTCAGGCTCGTGACCTCGGGATCTGTTTCGCCAAAGGCAAGCAGAAGAAAGGCCGGGTCAAAGACCTGTTCGTGCGGCGCGCCGCCAACCAGAAGGGCGCCGCGGCGCAGGACTTCTGGCCGCTGCGCCACGTCAACTTCGACGTCTTCCCCGGCGACTCCGTGGGCATCATCGGCCGCAACGGCACGGGCAAGTCCACGCTGCTGCGCCTGATCACCGGCGTGCTCATCCCCGACGAGGGCTACGTCCGCCGCGAGGGACGCGTGGCCCCGCTCATCGCCCTGTCCGCCGGGTTCTCCGGCGACCTCACCGGCCGCGAGAACGTCAACCTCGTGGGTGCGCTGCACGGCATGACGAGCAAGGAGATCAAGTCGAAGTTCGACGAGATCGTCGACTTCTCCGAGCTCGAGGACTTCATCGACACCCCCGTCAAGCACTACTCCTCGGGCATGAAGGTGCGCCTCGGCTTCGGCGTGATCACCCAGCTGCCGCACCCGATCCTCCTGGTCGACGAGGCCCTCGCCGTCGGCGACGCGGCCTTCAAGCGCAAGTGCCAAGCGGTCATCCGCGGCCTGCTCGACCAGGGCCGGACCCTCGTGTTCGTCTCCCACTCCGAGGGCGACCTCAAGAAGTACTGCGAGCGCGGCATCTTCCTCGACGCGGGCACGCTCGTGACCGACGGGACCGTGCAGGAGGCCCTGGACTCCTACAAGGAGGCCGAGGACCGCGACGCGAAGGTCAAGGCCGAGAAGAAGAAGCGCCAGGAGGCCGCCAAGAGGGAGGCCGAGCAGCAGGCCGCCGCCGTGTCGGGAGCGGTCGAGGCGGCTACGTGAGCCGAGCCGTCATCCTGCCGGCACCGGGCGGCCACGCCGAGATAGAAGAAGACCGCACCGTCGTCGACCGGCTCATCGCACAGATCCGCGAAGCCGGATGCGAGGACGTGACAGTGCTCACCCGGCCGGGAACGGAACGGCCCGTCAAGGCCGCCCAGATCGAGTCGATCGACGCGGGCACCGACCTCCAGCACCTCGGCGAACTCGCCTTCGCCGGTGAAGGCGCGCTGTACGTGGCGTGCGCGGACCTGGTGGCCTCGCAGACCACCGTGGCCGCGGTCCTGTCGGACTCCTCCCGCCGCTCGGGCGTGCTGGTCGGATCCGACGACCCGACCGCCGCGCCCGTGAACGTCGAACGGGGCCTGGTCACCGGCCCCGGACCCGGCCCGGCCCGCCTCGGCGGTCTCGCGAAGGTCTCTGCGGCCCACCTGACCCGGCTCAAGCGGCATTGGCCCCGCCAGATCGCCGATAAAGACCACGGCGGCGACGCCTTCGAATCCCTCCTGGCCGCCCTCCAAGCCCGCGCGATCCCCGTGAACGCCTACCGCACCCAGGGGCTCGAACACCGCCGGGTCGGCAGCGGTGAAGAGGCCCGCGAGGTCGCCGCCGCGTTCGAGGCCGTCGACATGGACGCCTGGCGGCTCGGCAACGCCGTCAAGCACGACGACGACTTCTTCGCCACCTACGCCGTCTCCACCTGGTCGCCGAAGCTCGTGAAGCTCTCCGCTCGCCTCGGCTGGACCCCCACCCCCATCACCTGGGTCTCCATCGCCCTCGCCGTCGGCGCCGCCGCGATCTTCGCCACCGGCCATTCCTGGTGGTACATCGCCGCCGCGGCGCTCATGTACTTCAGCTTCGTCTTCGACTGCGTCGACGGCCAGCTCGCGCGCTACACCCAGAACTTCTCCTCCTTCGGCGGCTGGCTCGACATGATGGCCGACCGCTCCAAGGAGTTCCTCATCTACGCCGGGCTCGCCGCCGGGGCCGTCGCCGACGGCGCCTCCGCGCCCGTCGCGTGGGGCCTCGCGCTCGCCGCCATGGCCGTACAGACCGTGCGGCACACCGCCGACACCTGGTACGCCGTACTCCTCGACACCGCCGTGGTCCGCCAGGCTCGCGAGCGCGAATCCGCCCCGCCCGTGGGCCGCGCCGCACACCTCGGCCAGCGCCTCGGCTCAGCTTCCGAGCAAGTCATGGGTGCGCACCGCACGCCGCTGTACTGGATCAAACGCACCGTCGTCGCCCCCGTGGGCGAGCGCTGGCTGCTGCTGGCCGTCGCCGCCGTCGCCTTCGGGCCGCGGACCGCGATCACCGCGCTGCTCGTCTGGCAGCTGCTGGCCCTCGGCTACACCACCGCGGGCCGGACTCTCAGGTCTCTGGCCGCGCGCACCGCGGCGATGCGCCGGCCCGACCGGTCCGCGCACCGCGACGACGGGCCGCTCGCCAAGCTCGTGCCGCGCACGCCCGTGGGCGGCGACATGACGCCGTTCGCGGCCACCGCCGCCGCCGTGCTCAGCGCGGGCGCGGCCGTGCTCGCCGCGGCCCTCGACACGCCGCCGTGGGTGCCGTTCGGCCTTGCCGGGCTCGCGCTCGTGCTCGCCGCCTCGGTGGCCCGCACCGACCACGAGGGCATCCTCGACTGGCTCGTCCCGGCGGGGCTCCGGGCCGTCGAACTCGGCGTGATCGCTGCCGCCGGGATCGCCGCCGAAGTCTCCTGGCCGGTCCTGTACACGCTGCTCACCGTGATCGCGCTCTACTTCTACGATCTCGCCGCGGGCCTCGACAAGGCCGCCTCGCCGGTGGCCCGGCGCGACCTCGGCCTCGGCTGGCCCGCGCGGAGCCTCATCGCGATCGCCGCCGCCGCAATTGCAGTGGCGACAGTTCCAGCAGTGGCCACTGTGGTCTACGGGGCGCTCGCGGTGTACGTCGCGGCCGTCTTCGTCGGCGCCGTCGTGGTGGGCACGATCCGCGCTTCGCGCGCGGCCGCGGCCTGATCGCGGCCGGCCCGAACCGGCCCGCCGCAGGGCTTTTCGGTCCGAGCGCGCCATCATGCTTGACGCTCAAGCGAACTCGTTCGGGTTACATGCCCCGACAGTCGCACATCGCTGGTGCGTCGCGACTAAGGTGTACCTGTGCGCAAGTTCCGGCTCTCGCGTCTGGTGCTCGCCGCGACCGTGATCGGGGTGGCGGGGATCTTCTCGCTGCCCGCGGTCCGGGGCGGCACAGAATTCAACGACTCCGCCGCCGAGAGCCATTCCGCTATTTCCCATGTGGACTGGACCAACGCGGACGAGACCTACCCGTTCCCGCCCGGCTCGCCGACCCCGAGCCCCAGCTACGACGGCGACGGCACCTCCGACGAGGGAGACGGCGGTGACGGCGGTGACGGTGACGGCGGTGACGGTGCCTCCCCCGACTCGGGACCCAAGGACTCCGGCGGCGGCGACAACGAAGCCGGCGGGATGCTGGGCCTGTCCTTCCCGGCGCAGGCCGGCCTGAGCGGCGGCCTCTTGGCCCTGGCGTTCCTGGCCCTGCTGCCGGGCCGCAGGATGCCCGCCGATCTTCGCTGATCCGCTCGCAAGACGGTTGTCGAGTGACGCCCGAACCTTGGCGTCATAGTTGCTGTATGACAACTATCGGTCTCAGCGGTCAAAGTCGCCGCGCGACGACCACCGACGCGATTCGCCTGCGCCGCCTAGAGCGCGGAGTAGGCGTAGCCGCGCCGGTCGAACGCGTCGAGGATCGACTCCAAGGCCCCGCACATCTCCTGCTGGTTCGACGCGCCGTCGTGCAGCAGCACGATCGAACCCGGCGCGGTCCGACCGACCACCCGGTCCCGGATCTCGGCCTCGGACGTCTTGCTGTCCCAGTCCGACGGGTCGACCGTCCAGTGCAGCGACTCCATGCCCAGATCCGCTGCGACCGCGATCGCCCGGTCCGTCCACCGCCCGCCCGGCTGCCGGAAATACGCCACCTCGGCCCCGGGCGCGGCCTTGAGGATCGCGTCGTTCGTGCGCTGCAGGTTCGCGCGGAGCTCCGTCTCGCTCCACTTGCCCAGGTCGAACTCGTGGTACCACGAGTGGTTGCACAACGTGTGCCCCTCACGCGCGATGTCCGCGATGAGCTCCGGGTACGCCTCCGCGTACGCGCCGATGACGCAGAACGTCGCCTTGACGCCGCGCTCGCGCAGCATGTCGAGCACCTTCCGGGTCCACTCCGGCGCGGGTCCGTCGTCGAAGGTGAGGGCGATCGCGTCGGTGCCGGTTTGGTCGCGGGTGCCCAGCGGCCCGCCGTAGTTGTTCGCGACCGGTTCGACCGCCGGAGTATGCGAAGCGACCGGCTCGGGCTCGGCCGGAGGCGACGCCGGCTCGCTCGGCTCCGCGGAGACGTGCGCCGCCCCGGTCGTTCCCGTGTCCTCGGGCTCGCGATCGGCTTCGCCGGCGGGCACGGGAGCCGCCGGGGCAGTAGGCTCGGTCGCGGTCGAGGTCTTCAGTGGCGGTTCGCCGCCTTCGGGCCACACCCAGGCGAGTGCGAGCAAGATGGCGACTGCTGCCGCTATGCCCAGTTTGTGGCGTCTCATCCCGCGAGTGTAAGTGCTCCGAGCCGCAAAACACGGAAATGAAGGAGGGTCTTATGCGACTTGTCGTCGGCATGACCGGCGCGACCGGCGCGATCTTCGGCGTTCGGATCCTCGAAGCCCTGCGTGAGATCGACGGCGTCGAGACGCACCTCGTCATGAGCCGCTGGGCGCGCACCACGCTGCGGCTGGAGACCCCCTACGCGCCTGCGGAGGTGACCGCGCTGGCCGACCACAGCTGGGGGCCGGGGGAACAGGCCGCGCCGATCTCCTCGGGGTCGTACCGCACTGACGGGATGATCATCGCGCCGTGCTCGATGAAGACCGTGGCGGCCGTGCGCACCGGCTACACCGAGGGTCTCGTCGGCCGTGCCGCCGACGTGACGCTCAAGGAGCGCCGCCGCCTGGTGCTGCTGGCCCGCGAGAGCCCGCTCTCGGAGATCCACCTGGAGAACCTGCTGGCGCTCTCGCGCATGGGTGCCGTCGTGCTGCCGCCGGTTCCCGCGTTCTACAACAAGCCTGAGACGATCGACGACATCGTCGACCACGTGGTCGCCAGGACCCTCGACCAGTTCGGCCTCGAGTACACGAAGGCCAAGCGATGGAACGGCCTGGGCGAGCCCGACCAGGACCTTGTTGTCGAACGCGACGGAGCTCTCGGGGTCGAACACGACGTAGAGGAGGACTAGCGGTGGACACGCTGATGTGGGAGGCCAAGGCCGCCGAAGGGCGAGGGGCAGAACTGCTGCGCTGGGTGCTCGACGAGGGCGTGCGCGAGGTGGCCGATCCGCAGGTGCGCACCGAGGTGTTCGTCTCGGGCGATCGAGTGGTCGTGATCGCGGTCGGCGAGAAGGCCCCGAGGCGCCTCCCGGACCCGCCCGAAGACCTCATCGAACGACCCCCGCACGCCTGGCCCTTCACCCGAATCAACCTCGCGACTTGATCGGATCGCGGATTGTCGTACCCGTAGGGCAGGGTTGTTGTCCGGGGATTCTACGAATGTCCGTTTTGAAGGCTAACGCCGCGAACTTCCCGAATAGCGAACCGCCC
>DATABR010000099.1:0-5864 GCA_036259435.1 Glycomyces sp. | reverse complement strand
GCTTGTAGGGCCGCGCGAAGCGGATGATGCGGCGTTTGACGCCGCGGGAGAGCTTGACGCCTTTGAGGTCGTCCGCGCGCCGCATGGAGCGCATGGCGTCCCATCCGGCAGGTCCCATCGATGACACTGGGCCTCCTGTGTAAAGGTGCCCAAGTGCGATTCGTCGTCGAGGGGTGGGCTTGGGCTGTGCTGCTGTCTAGTCGCACCGCTCAACGCCCGGTCCCGGCCGATTTATTTCCGGGGCCCGTTCGGGCGCCTCCCCGGGTGCGGAAGTCGACGCCCGCTTCGGAGAGGAGGCGGTGCACGAAGCCGTAGGAGCGCCCTATCGTGGAGGCGATGTTCCGGATACTCTGCCCATTCTCGTATTCGGCGGTCACGTGTTCGGTGAGTTCGCGGCGCTCGTCGCCCCGCACCTGGCGGTTCGGGTCGGTCCTGGCGGCTTCGGCCGCTCTGCCGCCGGTATTTCTGCCGCCTTGGGAGGGAACCTCTGGTGCCATGAGTCCTTTCCTACGCACGGAGGGTGATCAAGGTGTGTTGTGAAGTTTGCCGGAGTTTCTTCGCCCGGCGGTCGCTTGTGTCGGATACCCGATAGTTTCGTAACGTGACCGCACCGCAGACCTCATTCTCCGACCGGGTGGACGCTCTCGCCCCGGCCCGGCAGCGCCAGGGCCGGTTGCGCGACCTCGCGATCTGGCTGATCCTGTCGGTGGCGACCCTGACGCTGGCGTCGGTCGCGGTCGAGACTTCCGAGGCGGTCGCACCGGCCACGCTCCCCTGGTGGCCTGCGCAGAACCTCTCGCTGCGGGTGACGGCGGGCATGGTGGTCGCGCCGCTGACGGCCGCGGCCGTGCTCGCGGCGGCCTCAAGGCCGGCGGCGGCGCGCATGTCGTGGAACGCGCTGCTGGTGGTGTCCTATCTGGCCTCGATCACGTGGTCGGCGGCACTGCACACCAATGTGGACCCGACCACGATGGCGACGGCGACCGACGGGGCGCGCCAGACGATCGCGCTCCTGGTGTCCTACACCGGGTCGCAGGCGGGTCTGGCGATCACGGTCATCGCGATCTCGTGCCTGGCGGTGCCGCTGACGCTGGTGGCGGTGAAGTCGGTGTCCGGACCAGTGGCGGCGCGGGCGCTCTCGCCGGTGCTCATCCTCGGTCCGTGGGCGGCTTGGACGACCCTCGGCATCGACGGGATCGCCGCGGCGGCCTGCGCAGCCGTGCTCGCGTGCGGCGCGATGGCGTCGGAGCGGCGGATCAAGGGCGCGGACGCGTTCTGGGGCGCGGCGGCCGCGGGCGGGCTGCTCGGGATCGCGGCGCTGCTTTCGTATGGGGCGGCGTGGTTCGCGGTCTCGCTGCTGTGCCTGTACTTCGCGCGGCGGCGTCCGGTGCAGATCGTGGTCTCGGCCTGGGCGGCCATCGTAGTGCTGGCGGCTGCGGCGATCGCCGGGCATTCGTGGCCGTACGGCCTGATCGACACGTACAACGCGGCGATCGGCGAGATCGCGGCGCACCCGGGGCAGCTGTGGTGGCTCGCGCTGATGCCGGCGCTGGTGTTCGTGGCGTGCGGCCCGGCGATCGTGGAGAGCCTGCGGCGCTTCGGGTCGAGCTCGGCGTGGCCGCTGATGATCGGCCCGCTGCTGGCGCTCATGATCGCGCCGCTGAGCGGATCCAATCCGGAGCATCCCGAGTACGGTTGGATCGCCTTGTGCCCCTGGCTGATCGTGGCCGCGACGGCCCGAGAGGACCGCAAGCGCTCGGTGCGAGTGCCATTGGTGGCAGCGGGAGCGGGCGCCTGCGCGGCGATCGTGCTGATGTACTCCGGCTGAGCGCTCGGCGACGTATTGCCGTCCTTAACCCACACCAACCCGGGGACCGTAGCCGCAATCGTTCCGCGCAGGTACGACAAGATCGGCTTTTCTTGCTCAAGAAGAGACACAAAGATCAGGAATAGCTATAAATACCGGGCATCGCAGTGGCGATTGCCCGATAGCGTGTAGCACCGCGAGTCGCGCTCGAGTTGCGCTTATGCCAGCTCGACGAGTTCCATCAGTTCGTCGGACCAGAGGTCCTCGTCGCCGTCGGGAAGCAGGATCGCCCGCTCGGGCCGCAGCGCCTCGACCGCGCCCGGGTCGTGCGTCACCATCACGATCGCGCCGCTGAAACCGTCCACCGCATCGAGCACCTGCTGGCGGCTCGCCGGGTCGAGGTTGTTCGTGGGCTCGTCGAGCAGCAGCACGTTCGCGCCCGAAGAGACCAGGCTCGCCAGCGCCAGCCGCGTCTTCTCGCCGCCCGACAGCACGCCCACTGGCTTGTGCACATCGTCCCCCGGGAACAGGAACGCCCCCAAAATCTTCCGCAGCTCCGAGTCGGGCAGGTCCGCGCCGGAGTCCGAAGCGGCCGACTGCATCTGCTCCAGCACCGTGCCGGTGTGGTCGAGCGTGTCGTGCTCCTGCGCGAAGTAGCCGATGCGCAGCCCGTGGCCGGGCACGACCTCACCGGTGTCGGGCTCGAGCGTCCCGGCGAGCATCCGCAGCAGCGTGGTCTTGCCCGCCCCGTTGAGGCCGAGGATGACCACGCGCGAGCCGCGGTCGATCGCGAGGTCGACGCCGGTGAAGATCTCCAGCGAGCCGTACGACTTCGACAATCCGGTCGCGGTGAGCGGGACCTTGCCGCACGAGGCTGGCTGCGGGAGGCGCACATCGGCGACCTTCTCCTGCATCAGGTCCTCTTCGAGGTTGTCGATCATCTCTTCGGCGCGGCGCAGCATGCCCTTGGCGGCCTTGGCCTTCGTGGCCTTCGCGCCGAGCTTCGCGGCCTGCTTGGTGAGGCTCGCGGCCTTCTTCTCGGCGTTGGCCCTCTCGCGGCGGCGGCGCTCGGCGTCCTCGGCCCTCTGGCGCTGGTAGGCCTTCCAGCCGAGATTGTAGGCATCGATCACCGAGCGGGTCGGGTCGAGGAACCACACCTTGTTGACCACCTCGTCGAGGAGGTCCACGTCGTGCGTGATGAGGACGAGGCCGCCCTTGTGCCCGGCGAGGAAGCCGCGCAGCCAGTTGACCGAGTCGGCGTCGAGGTGGTTGGTGGGCTCGTCGAGCAGGAGGATCCCGTCGCCGTCGTCGGCGAAGAGGATGCGGGCGAGTTCGACGCGGCGCCGCTGCCCGCCCGAGAGGGTCGCGAGCGGTTGGGCGAGGATGCGGTCCTCCAGTCCCAGGTTGGAGCAGATGCGGGCGGCCTCTGACTCGGCGGCGTAGCCACCGCGGGCGGAGAACTGCTCTTCGAGGCGCGAATAGCGGCGCACCAGCTTGTCGCGACGGTCGTCGTCGGCGACCTCTGCGAGTTCGGCCTCGGTCTTGGCGAGGTCGGACAGGAGCTGGTCGAGGCCGCGCGCCGAGAGCACTCGGTTCGAGGCGGTCTGGGTGAGATCGGCGAAGCGCGGGTCCTGCGGGAGGTAGCCGAAGGGGCCGTTGTTCTCGATCTTGCCCGTATAGGGCTGGGCGAGCCCCGCGAGGACGTTCATGGTGGTGGTCTTGCCGGCGCCGTTGCGCCCCACGAGACCGATCCTGTCGCCGGGCTGGATCCGCAGATCGGCCCCGGACAGGAGGATGCGCGAACCTGCGCGCAGCTCGAGACCGGCAGCGGTGATCATGGGGCACTCCTTCAGGCGATGACGGGCCGATTGGCCACAGACTTTCCAAGTTTAGGCGGCGGCGTGCGTCACGGTCATGCCGATATGACCCGAGGCGCCTTTCACCAGCGGCTGGCCATGTGTGTGAACGGTCTCATCCTTTCGGGGGAGGCTAGGCAGACCTGGGTGCAGACCTGGCCCGAAAGAGGACCAGTTCGGGCGTTGTATCTGCTGGTCAGAGGCTGATTGTCCAAATCGGCCCGTGTAGGTTTTGCGGCGCTATGGGCAAACAGGACGAGACCTGCGACAACGCAGGCACCGCGACCAGCCGCAGATTGCGGGCCGTGCTTCGCCGGCGCCGGATCGGTAGCGAACGTCACAATAGGCGCTTCGTGAACGGCGGCCTCGCCGCCGCCATCCTCCTCGGCTCCGGACTTGCCGCCGTCTCCGGCCAGAACGCCGCTGCGCAGTCCGCCGAGGCCGAAGCGAGCGAAGAGCACACCGTGGTCCGGACCGATTGGCCCGTCGACACCGTGCTCGCCGATATGGCCGCCGAACAGGCCGCGGCCGAGCGGGCCGCCGCCGAAGCCGCCGCTAAAGAGACTGAGGCCGCAGCGCAGGAAGCCCTGCCGTGGACCCTCCCCTCCGACGCGCGCATCACCTCGCGCTACGGGATGCGCAACGGCTCCCTGCACGGCGGCACCGACTTCGGCGACTTCGAGGGCGAGGAGATCTGGGCGGTCGGCGACGGCACCGTGTCCCATGTCGGCTTCGAAGCGGGCGGCTACGGCAACGTGATCTACATCGACCACGGCGACGGCATCCAGACCCGGTACGCCCACGCGTCCCAGGTCCTAGTCGACATCGGCGACAAGGTCTCCGAGGGCGACACCGTCATTCTCGCCGGCAACACCGGCGGCTCGAACGGCCCGCACCTGCACTTCGAGGTCCTGATCCACGGCGAGAAGGTCGACTCCCTCGCCTGGCTTCAGAGGCAGGGACTCGACGTCGGCTGACGCGAGGCAAGACTTCGCTCTCCATATGAATGAAGAAGGACGGCGGCCCGGGCTCTCATCTCCCCCGGGCCGCCGTTTCGCCATCGCATCGGAGGTGCCGATAAGCGCAGCTTCAGCCGCGGTCCGATGCGCGTCGAGTCCGGGACTTCCGGGCCCGTAAGGTTCGGTTCGACCGCAGGCCTTCCCCGTCCTGAGGCGTCGTTCGTCACGGACATCCCGATGTGACTGGGCAAACCCTTCGCGGCCATGTGATCACTATCAGTGAGGTACCTCCTCCTTTCGGACGAGGCGCGGTTGCCCCGAGGTGTCGACCTCTGCCGATAAAGGACCAGTTCCGGCGTTGTATCGCCTGGTCATGGGCCGGTTGTCCAGATCGGGTCGGGTAGGTTTCCCGGCGCTATGGGCAAACATGACGACACTTGCGATTCCGCAGGACGCAGACCGACCATCCGCCGACTCCGAGCCTTGCTCCGGCGTGGCCGTATTCGTCGCGAACACCACAGTTGGCGCTTCGTGATCGGCGGCCTCGCCGCCGCCGTCCTCGTCGGCTCCGGGGTCGCCACGCTTTCCGGCCAGCACGCCGCCGCGCAGGCCGCCGAGGCCGAGGCCGAGGCGAGCGAGAACCACACGCTGGTCGAGGCCTCCTGGCAGGTGGACACCGTGCTCGCCGACATGGCCGCCGAGAACGCGGCCGAGGAGGCGGCCGAGGAGGCCGCACGCGAGCAGGCCGAAGCCGAAGCCGCCGCCAAGGAGGCCCAGGAGCAAGCCGCCGCGCAAAAGGCCGCTGAGGAGGCCGCCGCGAAGGCGGCCGAGGAACAGGCAGCCGCTGAAAGGGCCGCCGAGGAACAGGCGGCCGCTGAAAGGGCCGCCGAAGAGGCCGCCAACCCGTGGACCGCCCCCTCGAACGCGTCGATCACCTCGTTCTACGGGATGCGCAACGGTTCGATGCACGGCGGCACCGACTTCGGGAACCACACCGGCGACGAGATCTGGTCGGTGGGCGCGGGCACCGTGACCTACGTCGGCTTCGAGGCCGGCGGATACGGAAACGTCGTCTACGTCGACCACGGCGACGGCGTCGAGACGCGCTACGCACACGCCTCCGAGGTCCTCGTCAACGTCGGCGACGAGGTCGCCAAGGGCGACGCTTTGATCCTCGCCGGTTCGACCGGCAACTCGACCGGCCCCCACCTGCACTTCGAGGTCCTGATCCACGGCGAGAAG
>DATABR010000098.1:0-2133 GCA_036259435.1 Glycomyces sp. | reverse complement strand
CACCCAAGGTCTCAGCCACAGAGCGTCCGTCCTGAGCGATGCTCGCCTATTGGGCGGCTGGGCCGCTTACGGGGCCGTGGGCGAGGTGGACGCTCTTCGCGCCGCCTCTCATGCGGATGCGACGGGCCAGGGCAACGGCGTGCTTCACGTCGTTTGCCAGGAACAGGACCGTCGGGCCCGAGCCGGAGACGTGCGCGGCCAGCGCGCCCTCTTCCAGGCCGCCGTGCATGAGCGAGGCCAGTTGCGGGCGCAGGCTTACGGCCGCAGCCTCCATGTCGTTCACCAGGAGTCGCGCCAGGTCATCGGCGCTCGTGCCGCGATCGAAGGCCCGCACGATCGCATCTACATTGGATGAATAGCGGCCGATGCCGTCCTCGCGCAGCCGGTCGACCTCCTTGTAGCAATCGGGCGTCGAGATCTGCGTGTCCGTGGTCGCGACCACCCAGTGCCACGTGCCCTTGGCATCCACAGGAGTCAGCTCTTCGCCGCGCCCGGTGCCGATCGCGGTGCCGCCCTTGAGGCAGAACGGCACGTCAGAACCGAGCCCGGCCGCGAGGCGGTGCAGCTCGGCGTCGCCGATCTCGACCTCCCACAGCCGCGCGCACGCCACGAGCGCCCCGGCCGCATCGGCCGATCCCCCGGCGAGGCCCCCGGCCACCGGAATGCGCTTGTTCAAGTGCAGCTTCACATCCGGTTCGATCCCGGCGTACAGCGCGACGAGCTTGGCGGCCTTGTACGCGAGATTGTCCTCACCGGTAGGCAGCGTCCCCGCGCCCTCCCCGGATATCGTGATCGCGATGCCCGGTTCGCCGCGCTTCTCGGCGGTCACGGTGTCATGCAAGCTGATCGCCTGGTACACCGTGGACAGCGCATGGAAGCCGTCCGCGCGCGGATCACCGACACCGAGATGCGGGTTGATCTTGGCGGGCACGTCGACACTGATCGCCGCGCCGGGCTGGGCGGGTGCGGTCTGTCCGGTCATTCAGGCCTCCTGAGGTCGCGGGTCGCTCGCGCCTTCAGCCTCCTTGGCGTCGGCGAGGGCGATGAACTCCGCTATGTCCAACGATTCACCCCGCCTGGTGGGTTCGATCCCCGACCGATCGAGCACGGCGTCTACGTCAGTGCCCGCCCAGGTCTTGAGCGACTGGCGCAACATCTTGCGCCGCTGCCCGAACGCCGCGTCCACTGCGCCGAAGACCTCCACGCGGTTCGCCTTCGGGCTCTCGATCCGCTCGAACGCGACTAGGGCGCTGGCGACGTTCGGCACCGGCCAGAACACGTTGGGCGAGACCGAACCGGCCCGCTTCGCCTTGGCGTACCAGGCCATCTTGACGCTCGGCCCGCCGTAGATCTTGGAGCCGGGCCCGGCGGTGAGCCGGTCGCCGACCTCGGCCTGGACCATCACGAGGCCCTTCTCGAGGCTCGGGAAGATCTCCAGCGCGTGGAGCACGACGGGCACGGCCACGTTGTACGGGAGGTTCGCCACGAGCGCGGTGGGCGGCTCGGGCATCTGCTCGGGTTTGATCCGGGCGGCGTCGGTCTCCACGACGGTGAGCCGCTCGTGCTCCTCGGGCGCGCGGTGGGCGACCGTGGTCGGCAGGGCCAGCGCGAGCTTGGGGTCGATTTCGACGGCGATAACGCGGCGGGCGATCTCGATGAGCGCCAATGTGAGTGAGCCGAGTCCGGGGCCGACCTCCATGACGACGTCGTCCGCGTCGAGCTTCGCCGCGGCCGCGATGCGGCGCACGGTGTTGGCGTCGACGACGAAGTTCTGGCCCCACTTCTTCGTCGGGGAAATGGCCAGGCCCCGTGAGAGGGTCCGGATGTCTCCCGAGGTCAGCAGGCGCGCCATCAGCCCTGGCCCCCGGCGAGGAGCGGTTCGAGTGTGATGCCGGAGTAGTCGTTGAGGATGGTCTGGATGCGGTACTTGTTCGGCAGGGCCACCAGGTGCGCTCCGTCCCTCGGGCGGGTGAACACCTCGACGCCGGGGGCGGTGCGCAGGCGCGAGGCGCCTTCGGCGTCCGTCAGGCGCGCGAGCTGGTAGGGCAGGCGGTCGATTGTGGCCGGGACGTCGAACTCGGCCTGGAGGCGCGCGACGGTGACCTCGAACTGGAGCGGGCCGAGGGCGGCGGG
>DATABR010000097.1:0-5557 GCA_036259435.1 Glycomyces sp. | reverse complement strand
CGGTGGTGGCGTCGGTGGCACCGGCGAGCGCGCTGGCGATCGCGGCACTGGCAGCAGCGGCGGCGAGCCGCGCCCGCCGTGGGGCAGCCGCGACCCCGAAGCCGCTCGGCCCCAGTATGTCCGCGACTCCGAAGCCGCACGGGCCCGATATGACCGCGAGCCCGACCACGACAAGCACGAGCACGAGCACGGCGATGACCGCGATTCCGGCCACGGCCTCGGCGGTCGCGGCGGTCGCGAACCCGGCGGTCACCGTGACAGTCGCGCGGTGCGGCGGCCCTGGGGCCGCGGGGAAGCGGGCGGTGATCGGGGCGAGACCGGCGGTGGTGGCGTCGGTGGCACCGGCGAGCGCGCTGGCGATCGCGGCACTGGCAGCAGCGGCGGCGAGTATCGGTTCTCCAAGCTCCGTGAAGACGCCTTCGACCGGTTCATGGTCCAGTCCGCGCAGCTGCGCGCCGCGCACTTCCAGCCCGAGCGGCCCTATGCGCGCGAGCGAGCGGCGTGGGTGCTGCGCTGGCTGCTGTGGGTGTTCGCTTTCGGCCTGGTCCCCATGCCCGCGCCACTCACGGCGCCACTCACTGCGGCGATGACCGCGCGTGAACACCGACCGGAACCGGCCGCGCCGCAACCGAACCCGGCATCTCCCGGGCCCGCCGCCGTCCGACGCGGACCCGAGCCCGCTCCGGGGTCCTCCCGACCAGTACCGGCACCGGCTCAGGCGCAATCGATCCCCGCGCAGCCGGGGCCAGCCGCGACCCGCCGCGAAGCCGGTGCCGCTGCGGTGACCGCCTACTCGACAGCGGCTCCGGCACAACCGATCCCGGCGCAGCCAGAGCTCGGCGAGCCCACCGGCGATGGCCGGTCGATGTCCGCTCCCCGGCCCGGTGCCGCGATCGCCGCCGCCGTAGAGGGCGCCCGGGCCGCCCGCAAGGCCATCGCCGCGCGGAGTACCCGCAGCAGTGTCGATCTCGCTGCGGCCGTGCGCGACAGCGTCACCCGCTTCAGCGCCACCGACTCCAGTGTCGCGCACCTGCGCGCCCGACCGCGCCAAGACCACCCGCGCCCCGTGCCTTGGACCGCGCCTCACCGCTCGATCCGGCCCGCGCCCGGCTCATACATGGCGGCCTGGGAAGAGGCCTTCGACACCGGAGGCACCTTCATCCTCGGCACCGGCCGCAAGTTCGGAGCGGCCGCGTGATCCCTGAGCGCTACACCACCCGTCGCATCCGGGCCCGCTACCTCAAGGCGCTCACCGCGATCCCGCTCCCGGTGCGCCACACCTACCCGCCCGATACGGTCCTGCCGATTGATCTCGCCGGACTCCCAGTGCTCGCCACCGCGACGGTCGATGATCGCGCAGTGCGGTTCTCCCTGGTGGTCGGCCAGACTCGCTTCCGCCTGACGTTCAAGGAGTTCCGGCCTGAGCTCATCGGTTCCGTGGTCGCGCTCGACTCACCGAACCCGCGCCTGGTGGTCTCGACCCCGCTCCACACCGAATGGGCACTCACCAACGAACCGGACCTCATCGACTGTGCGGTCCGAGCCTGGGTGGAGAACACCAGGGACTGCGTCCAATAGACAAGGCACGCGAAGGCCCCGGGGTCTCGAACTTCCCCGGGGCCTTCTGTCGGGCACCGCCACAGGACGGCCGGTGTCCGTGTGCCGGGTAAACCTCCGAATACCCGGACGACTCATGGTGCCATCTCGGCACCGGTCCGCCGATGGAATTTCGATGAATCTCACGCCGGAATTCTTGAGCGCCCCCGGTCGTCGGGCACGTGTTCGGCGAATTTCCAGGCCGCGAGGGCCGCCGCCACGACCACGAGGCCGAAGACGCCCCGCCAGCCGAACACCGGCTGCGCGAACAGCGCGCCCGTGCCCGCTGCGACCCCGACCAGCAGCGCCGCCGCCGTCAGCACCACCGAGCCCGTGCCGTCGCCGATCTCGGCGGTCGTCACCACCCGCCCGGCCAGCGCGACCGTGAAGCCCGCGGCCGTGCCCAGTGCTCCGGCCGCGCCCACGGCGAACCAGAACCCCGGCGCGAGCGCCAGGGCCACCGCGCCGAGTACCAAGGCCCCCAGCGCGATCGAACCGGTGTAGCGGGTCCGGCCGAGCGCGCCGGTGCCCCTGGTGGCGTTCGCGGCTGCGGCCATGCCGATCGCGAAGGCCCCCAGCGGCCACAGCCGCAACCCGCCCGGGGCGTCGAAGGCGGTGGCGATGTCGTTCACGAGGAACGCCGTCACCGCGGCGGTCGTAAAGGCCGTGGCCTGCGCGTATGTCGCCCATAGCGCCGGTGCCCATCGCAGCGGTCCCCGCGAGGGCGAAGCGGAGCGCTCGGGCCTGTGGATCTCGGTCGATGCGGTCATGGGGACGACGCTAAGCCCGTTCGCGCCTGCGCGCCCCGGTCGCGCGACTGGGCTCGGCGACTGGGAACCGAACCCGGTAACTCCGGGCGTTCGACCAGGTGGCGGCCGTCCCGGGCGACCCCAGTCGAATGACAGATGCGAGTGGCCGAACCCGTGGTTACTCTGGGAAGGGTCCCCGGTCGTCCTGAGGATGGAGCCGCCGTGAAACACACTGCCGACCCCGCGCGTCCCCAGGATTCCGCGCCATTGCAAGGCACCGCCTATCAAGAGACCGCGTTGAGCAACGCGGTCGTGTGCGAAGGCGGCACGCCCTCGCTGTGCGAGGAGCCCTCCCACACCGGTCGCACCGTCCTGTACGGACGCGACCCCGAGCTCGACTCCATCCAGGCGCTGCTGGACGGCGCTCGGCTCGGCCACGGCGGTGCGCTGGTCGTCCGCGGCGAACCGGGGATCGGCAAGTCCGCGATCGTCGACGCCGTCATCCCCCGCGCCGAGGGCTTCACGGTGCTGCGCACGCTCGGTGTCGAAGCCGAGCACACGTGGTCGTACGCGGGCCTGCAGATGCTGCTCCACCCGCTGCTCCACCGCTTGGACCGCCTCCCGGCCGCGCAGTCCGAAGCCCTGCGCACGGCCCTGGGCATGGGCGACGGCACCGGCCGCGCCCACGCCCTCCAGGTCGGCCTCGCGGTCCTGAACCTCCTGGTGGACGCTTCGGCGAAGCAGCCGGTCTACGTCGTCATCGACGACGCGCACTGGCTCGACCGCGACTCCACCAACGCGCTCCTGTTCGCCGCCAGGCGGCTGTCGACCGAGTCGATCGGGATGGTCCTGGTCGTGCGCGACGGCTTCGCGCCCGACTTCCCGGCGCCCGGCATTCCCGAGCTGACGCTCGGCCCGCTCGACCTCGACGCCTCGCAGCTCATCCTCGACATGAGGGCCGACGAGATCCCCTTCACCAGCCGCGACTGGATCCTCCGCATGGCCGAAGGCAACCCCCTGGCGCTCTTGGAGCTTCCGGCCGCCGACAACGAGGAGTCGCTGCTGCTGGCCGACACCTCCAACAGCCGCTACTCGACCACGTCGCGCATCAAGCAGGCGTTCACCGAGCGGATCATCGCCCTCCCCGAGGGCACGCGCACGATCATGCTGCTGGCCGCGGCCGAGGAGACCGGCGAGACCGCCGTCATCGCCGAGGCCGCCGCGCATCTGGGGGCGAGCCTCGCCGACCTCGAACCGGCCGAAGTGGACGATCTGCTGCGGTACCACCGCGGCCGCATCGAATTCGTCCACCCGCTGGTCCGCTCCACCGCCTACCACTCGGCGCCGCGCGCCCGCCGCATCGAAGCCCACCGGGCCCTGTCCGAAGCGTTCGGCGATGGCGACATCCGCGCCGCCCGCCACCTCGCCGCCGCCACCACCGGACTCGACGAGAAGGCCGCCGCCGCACTTGAATCCATCGCGTCCTATGAGGCCGAAAGGGGCGGCTGCGTCGCCGAGATGGCCGCGCTCGAACGCGCCGCGAGCTTCACCCCCGACCCCTACCACCGGGCCCGCCGCCTCGTCGAGGCTTCGCAGACCGCTTATGCCGCAGGCATGACCGGCAAGGCCGTCGAACTCGCCGAAGCGGCCGAACGCCTCACTGACGACCACGTGCTCCTCGCCCGCACCGCGCTCATCCGCGCGACCATCCTCTCCTGGGCCGGGGACTCGCGCGGTTTCGACGTGTGGATGGAATCGGCCGAGCACTATGCGGCCACCGGGCACGAGAACACCGGCTACCCGCTCCTGCGCGGCGTCTGGAACGCCTGGGAGACCGGCGATTTCGCGAAGGTCAAGTACGCGTCCGGGCTCGCCTCCAAGTACGGCGGCTCCAACAACGCGTGGGTGCGTCGCCTCGCCCGCGCCGCGGCCGGGCTCAACCGCCAGCCCGAGGACACCGCCGGGGAAGCGGTCGACGCGCTGCGTTCGCTCTATGACTACTACCAGCCGCTCCACGAGGACTTCCAGGCCTTCGACCAGGTCCTGGCCGCGCGCTGGCGGTTCCTCGCCGGAGATGTGCCGGCCGCGCATCAGGCGGCGGCCGAGCAGGTGCGGGCGTGCCGCGAGCGGGGCGCGATGAGCCCGCTCGTGCAGGCGCTCCTGGTGCAGGCCCAAACCCAGTTTCACTATGGACGATATGCGGACGCGCAGGCGTCCGCTTCGAGCGCGATCGAGTTGGCGCACGAGCAGAACGACCGCCGGGCGCTCATGCAGGGCCGTATCTGGGTGCTGCTGCCGATCGCGGCGATCCGCGGCGAGGAGCGGCGCTGCCGCGAACTCGTGGCCGCCGCGATCCAGGACGCGCCGGAGGACTCGGTGATCCCCGCCGACACCGCGCTGGGGCTGCTCGAACTGGGGCTCGGTCGGCACGAGGCGGCGTTCGAGCGGCTGCTGCGCATCGCCGAGGGCGTCACCCCGATGGAGGTGCTGACGCAGGTGCCGACGCTGGTGGAGGCCGCGTTCCGGTCCGGGCGGCTCGCCGAGGTCAAGGAGACGTTCGACTGGTTCGCCGACTGGGCCGACGCGACGGGCCGCTCCTACTGGGAGGCCCTGGTCGAGCGGTGCCGGGCGCTCATGGCGACCGAGGCCGAGGCCGGGACGCACTTCGCGCGGGCCGTGGAGCTGCACCGCGCCGACGACATCGATCCGTTCGAGCGGGCCCGCACCGAGCTGTTGTACGGCGAGTGGCTGCGGCGGGCCCGGCGCATCAACGAGGCCCGGGCGCATCTGCGCGAAGCCACCGAGGTGTTCGAACGCCTCGGCACTGTGCCGTGGACCCAGCGCGCCCAAGGGGAACTGCGGGCTGCGGGCGACTCGTCGGCGATCGAGGCGA
This sequence comes from Glycomyces sp., assembly GCA_036259435.1. Lineage (GTDB taxonomy): Bacteria > Actinomycetota > Actinomycetes > Mycobacteriales > Micromonosporaceae > Glycomyces. Next base: position 319 of record DATABR010000097.1, on the reverse strand, counting down.
AGCCCGACCTGGCCGAACTGCTGACACCGCAAGAACTCCAGGTCGTGCGCCTGGCGGCCGACGGCCTGACCAACCGCCAGATCGGCGAGCAACTCTTCGTCAGCCCGAGAACCGTGGGCTACCACCTGTACAACGCCTACCCGAAGCTCGGTGTCTCGTCGCGAACGGAACTGGCGAAGCTCGACCTGTAGAACATGCCGAACCGCCAGAGAGTGTAGCGAGCGGTGCGACACTAAGCTACGATCTTGGTATGCGGACGATAACCCAGCGCGAGTTTCGCAACAATTCCGCTTCGGTGATGACTGCCGTCGAGAACGGC
>DATABR010000096.1:0-3819 GCA_036259435.1 Glycomyces sp. | reverse complement strand
GCGGGATCGAAATCCCGCCGCGCCCCTGAGGACTTGCTCGCCGTCCCTACAGGCCCAGCTGGTGTTCGAAGTTGCCCTCTTCGATGCGCTTGGTGACCGCTTCGAGGTAGCGGGCCGCGTCGGCGCCGTCGATGAGGCGGTGGTCGTAGCTCAGCGTCAGGTGCATGACCGAGCGCACCGCGATGACCTCGCCCAGTTCCGGATCGCTGATCACCCGGGGGCGCTTGACGATCGCGGCGGTGCCGAGGATCGCCGACTGCCCCAGCGGCACGATCGGCGTGTCGAACAGCGCGCCCACCGAACCGGTGTTGGTGATCGAGAAGGTCCCGCCGAACAGGTCGTCGGGCGCCAGGCCGCCGTCGCGCGCCTTCTTGGCGATGTCGGCGATCCGCTTGGCCAGACCCGGGATGTTCAGGTCACCGGCGTTCTTGATGACCGGGACGAGGAGGCCCTTCGGCGTGTCCACCGCGAAGCCGACGTTCTCGGCGTCCGGGTAGGTGATCGTCTTCTCCTCCATGTTCATGGAGGCGTTGATGACCGGGTACTGCTGCAGGGCCTCGATCGCGGCGATCGAGAAGAACGGCAGGAAGGAGAGCTTCACACCGTGGCGGGCGAGGAACTCGTCCTTCTTGGCCGCGCGGAGCTTCGCCACTTTCGTGACGTCCACTTCGCGCACCGTCGTCAGCTGCGCCGTGGTCGTCATCGACTGCAGCAGGGCCTTGGCCGCCGCCTGGCGCAGGCGCGACATCTTCTCGGTGCGGCCGCGCAGCGGGCTGACCTCGACCTTGGCCGGAGCGGCCTTCTCCGGGGCGGCAGCGGCGGGAGCCGCTGGCTCAGGAGCCTTCTCGGCGTCGATGACGGCCTGGACGTCCTCCTTGCGGATGCGTCCGCCCACACCGGAACCGGAGACCTCGGCCAGGTCCACGCCGTTGTCCGAAGCGAGCTTGCGCACCAGCGGGGTCACGTACGAGCCCGAGGGCTTGGACGCGGCCGGAGCGGCGGCGGGCGCGGAGGACGGAGCCGGTGCGGTCTCGGGCGCCGGTGCGGTCTCGGGAGCCGACGGCGCCGGCTTGGTCGGCGTGCCTTCGGCCTGAGCGGGTGCGGGCTCCGGCTCAGGCTCGGACTTCACGGCCGGCGTCGGCTCGGCAGGGGCCGGAGCCGCAGCGGGAGCCGCGGTACCGGAGCCGATGATCGCGAGCACGGAACCGACCTCGGTGGTCTCGTCCTCGTTCACGCGGATCTCCAGCAGGGTTCCGGCCGCGGGGGACGGGATCTCCGTGTCCACCTTGTCGGTCGAGATCTCCAGCAGCGGCTCGTCGACCTCGACCGTGTCGCCCACGGCCTTCAGCCAAGTCGTAACCGTGCCCTCGGTGACCGATTCGCCCAGCTCCGGGAGCCGGACCTCGGTCCCCTCGGCAGCCCCGCCGGAAGCGGGAGCAGCCTGGGGCTCGGCGGCGGGAGCGGGGGCCTCGGCGGCCGGAGCCGCCTGTGGCTCGGGCTCGGGCAGCGGTTCCTGCGCCGGGGCCGGAGCCGCGGGCGCGTCGCCGCCGGCCTCGGACGGGTCGCCGATGACCGCCAGCTCGCCGCCGACCTCGACGTCAGTGTCCTCGGGCGCCACGATCTTCAAGAGCACACCGGCGACCGGCGACGGCACCTCGGTGTCGACCTTGTCCGTCGACACCTCCAGCAACGGCTCGTCGACCTCGACGGTGTCGCCTTCCTTCTTGAGCCACTGGGTGACGGTCCCTTCGGTGACCGACTCACCGAGGGCGGGCATCGTTACCGATGTCGGCATCGTTTGTTCAACTCCTGTAGTCGTGCCTAGTCGTGGGCGTGCAGCGGCTTGCCGGCCAGCAGCATCGCCGCTTCACCGATCGCTTCGTTCTGGGTGGGATGCATGTGGATCAGCTGGGCGACGTCGTTCGCGTAAGCCTCCCAGTTGTAGATCAGCTCCGCCTCGCCGATCTGCTCGGAGATGCGCGCGCCGACCATGTGGACGCCCACGATCGGGCCGTCCTCCACCGCCACGAGCTTGATGAAGCCCTGGGTCTTGAGGATGTTCGACTTGCCGTTCCCGGCCAGGTTGTAGTTGACCGACTTGATCTTGTCGGCGCCGTACTGCTCCTTGGCCTTGTCCTCGTTGAGGCCCATGGAGGCCACTTCGGGCTCGGTGAAGGTCACGCGCGGGATGCCGGTCTCGTCGATCGGGGTCGGGTTGAGGCCCGCGATGTGCTCGGCCACGAAGATGCCCTGGAGGAAGCCGCGGTGCGCGAGCTGAACGCCCGGGACGATGTCGCCGACGGCGTACACGTTCGGCAGGTTCGTGAGGAGGTTGTCGTCGACCGGGACGAAGCCCCGGTCCATGTTGACGCCCTGCTCCTCGTAACCGCAGTTCGCGGTGACCGGGCCGCGCCCGACCGCGACGAGCACGACGTCGCCCTCGACGACGGTGCCGCCCTGGATCGTCACCTGCACGCCCGGGCCGGTCTTCTCGACCTTCTCGAAGAACTTGCCGGTGTGGAACTTGATGCCCCGCTTGCGGAACGCCCGCTCCAGCTGCTTCGAGGAGTCGGCGTCCTCGGCCGCGATGAGGCGGGGGAGGCCCTCGATGATCTCGACCTCGACGCCGAGCGACTTCCAAGCGGAGGCGAACTCGACGCCGATGACGCCGCCGCCGATGACGATCGCCTTGCCCGGCAGCTCGGTCAGCTCGAGCGCGTGCTCAGAGGCGATGACCTTCTCGCCGTCGATCTCCAGACCGGGGAGGGTCTTGGAGTACGAGCCGGTGGCGAGGACGATGTTGCGGCCGGTGACGGTCTGGCCGGTGTCGACCTGGACCGTGTTCGGCCCGACGAGCTTGCCGGTGCCGCTGATGAGATCGACCTTGTGGGCCTTGACCAGGCCCTGAAGGCCCTTGTACAACTTCGACACGACGTCGTCCTTGTACTTCTTCACGGCCTTCATGTCGACGCCCTTGAATTCGGCGAGGATGCCGAACTGCTCGGAATCGCGGGCGGTGTCGGCGACCTCGCCGGCGTGGAGCAGCGCCTTGGTGGGGATGCAGCCGCGGTGCAGACAGGTGCCGCCGACCTTGTCCTTCTCGATCAGGGCCACGGACATGCCGAGCTCGGCCGCGCGGAACGCGCTGGCGTAGCCGCCGCTGCCGCCGCCCAGGATTACTACGTCGTATCCTGCGTTCGGGTCGCTCATTGCTCTCCCCACTTAACGATGCTTAGGTACGGAGCCCATCCTTCCACCGGACGCGACTCGTGGTCGCCCAGACCCGATGGAATGGAGTGTGCAACACCATTCAACCGCTTGGCAGGGGCTTCGGAAAGTCCCCTTCGTGTGCGGCTGGACACAGGTGTCTTAGGGGCTGTGTACGCTTGGAGGTCGACGCCTCGAGAGGTGCGGGAGGAGCGGCTGTGGGTCTGTTCGGACGGAAGAAGAAGCAGGGCAAGGGCACGTTGGATCGTGCGTCCGACAACGTCGACCAGCGGCATCTGATCGATTTCATCAAGACGCGCACCGGTGTCGAAGCCTATATCGAGCCGAAGACCACCGTAACCGAGACCACGGTCATGCTCGTGGCCCACGACGGTGAGTGGACGCGGCGCCGAGTGGACGGCCCGGCCGGCGCGTTCGCCCTGGGCCGCAAGTACAACACCCCGGTGTACGAGGTCGCGAAGACCGGCTATCCGCAGCGCAAGCGCGATTTCGACGCCCGGCGCAAGCTGGAGCGGGCGTTCCGCAAGCGGGGCATCAAGTTCCACACCGGCAAGTTCTTCGAGAAGGTCGAGAAGACCGGCCCGGGCGTGC
>DATABR010000095.1:0-3767 GCA_036259435.1 Glycomyces sp. | reverse complement strand
GTGCTTGATGATCGGCACGCGCGGCGAGGCCTTGTCCGCGGCCTGGAGCAGGTCCGGGCCCTGGATGCGGCTCTTGGCGTAGTCGAGCGCGTTGAGGTAGCCCGTGGAGAGCGTTGCGATCGCCTTGGTGCCCACCATCATTCGCGCGTACTCGATGATGAGGAACATCTGTCGGATGCCCTCGTGCTTGTCGCCGAGCAGCCAGCCCTTCGCGGGGGCCTTCTCGCCGAAGGTGAGCTCCGCGGTGGCCGAGACCTTGAGGCCCATCTTGTGCTCGATGTTGGTGACGGCCACGCCGTTGCGCTCGCCGAGTTCGCCCGTGGCCGGGTCGAACATGTACTTCGGGACGATGAACAGGCTCAGGCCCTTGGTGCCCGGGCCGCCCACGCCCTCTTCGCCCATGGGGCGGGCGAGTACGTAGTGGATGATGTTGTCGGTCATGTCCTGGTCGCCCGAGGTGATGAACCGCTTGACGCCCTCGATGTGCCAGGTGCCGTCCGGCTGCTTGTAGGCCTTGGCACGGCCCGCGCCCACGTCGGAGCCCGCGTCGGGCTCGGTGAGGACCATCGTGGCGCCCCAACCCTTCTCGATGAAGAGCTTGGCCCATTCCTGCTGCAGCTCGGTGCCCTCGATGAACGCGCTGTGCGCGAACGAGGAGCCCGCGGCGTACATCCACAGGGCCGGGTTGGCGCCGAGCACGAGTTCGGCGATGGACCACCAGAGCATGCGGGGCGCGAACGTGCCGCCGAGTTCCTCGGGCAGGTCCAGGCGCCAGTACTCGGCGTCGATGAACGCCCGGTAGGACTTCTTGAACGACTCGGGAAGGGTCACCGAGTTGGTGGCGGGGTCGAAGACGGGCGGATTGCGGTCGCCCTCGACGAAGCTCGCGGCGAGCTCCTCCTCGGACAGGCGCGCCAGCTCGGCCAGGATCTCGCGGGCGGTGCCTTCGTCCAGGTCCGCGAAGGCCGGGTGGTCGAGAATCTTGTCCGCTCCGAAGACCTCGAAGAGATTGAACTCAAGGTCTCGAACGTTGTGGCGGAAGTGCGTCATTGCGGGTCCTCCATTACTCGGTGGTAACCCTCATTATATTACCCGTGAGTAGGTACCTCAAGTATCCCGCGCCGATTCACGGCCGGCCAGCAAGATATCCGACTTTCCGGCACTGCCCGAGCCCCGCCGCACCGTGGGAGGCGTGTCGGCACCGCGACTGATTCGCAGGGCGTCGCTCATTCGATCGGGTGAGCGTTTGCGCAGTTCGGCCGAGCTGCCGTAACCGGCGCACCCGTGCCTCGTTGAACCGAACGACAGACCGCCTGTGCGAAACCATCAGGAGCCCCCATGATCCGTGCCGTCGCCGACCGCATCGCCTCACGCGCGCGACCCTCCTACATCGGCCGCCACCGCCGCGCCCGGCCCGTGCTCCAGCGGGTCTTCCGAGTCCCCCTCGCCGCCGTGCCCGTCCAAGAGGCCGCGCAGTGAATGCCCGCCGCCACCTACCGGTCCGGTTCACCAAGCGCCACCGCGTCGTCTCCAGGATGCGGCCGCTCAGGCGCTGCCGCATCGGCCGGGCCGATTCGCAGCGATAAAGGCGCCGACGCTCGGTTTCAGCGAGTCTGGCCCTCCGGCCGGTAGTCCAGCAGCAGCAGCGCGATGTCATCGGTCAGCGGGCCGCCCACCCAGCGGCGCAGCGCCGACTCCAGCGAGGCCAGGCCGTCGCCCACGTTCCCGTGGCCGATCAGGCTCCAGGCCCGCTCGCGGATCGGGAAGAACTCGCCGTCCTTCCGCGCCTCCGCCAGGCCGTCCGTGTACAGGAAGATCCGGTCCCCCGGCTGCAGCCGCACCGTCAGCTCCCGCGCCGACGGGTTCAGACCCAACGGCGGCGCCATCGACTCGGGCTCCAGATAGGTCGCCACGCCGTCGCGCACCAGCATCGGCGGCGGATGCCCGCAGTTCACGATCTCCAGCGTTCCGCCCCGCTCCTGCAGCAGGATCGCGGTCACGAAGTCCTCATCGCCCGCGTTGCGCGCCACCGCGTGGTCGAGATCGGCGATCATGCACCGCTGATCGGCCCGCTCAAACGCCACGTGTCGGTACGAACCGAGTACTGTGGACGAGAGCCGCACCGCGTCCAGGCCCTTGCCGCGCACGTCGCCGATGATGATCCGCACCCCGTACTCGGTGTTCAGCGCCTCGTAGAGGTCCCCGCCGATCTCCGCGCCCGAACGCGCCGAAACGTACCGCGCCGCGATGTCGAAGGGTCCGAGCCGCTCCCCGATCGGGCGCAGGATCGCCTGCTGCACCACCGAGGCCAGCTGCGTCAACCGCCGCATCCGCTCATCGTCCCTCTCGCGCACGATCGCCACCGCCGCCGAGATCATCACCGCCGCGGCCACCACCAGAAAGTCCACGCCGTGCGCGGCCACCCGGGTAATCGCGAAGTCATACAGGATCCACAGGTAGGCGAACGCCGCGCCCATGCTCCCCAGCCCGACCCCCACGACCCACCGCCACGGCAGGAACGCCGAAGCCGCCAAAGGAGGCAGCGCCAGCCACGAGACCGCGTGCGAGTCGTCGCGCACGGTCAGTCGCAGTCCGACCAGGACGACCACGACAGCGAACGCGGCGGTGAACGCCGTCCGCACCGAGGGCGCCGACCAGCCGTTCCAGCGGTCAGCGCGAGCCATCTGGGGCCTCCGTCGCAGCATTGTGCGCATGTGGGTGAATGCCTCCTTCCTACCGGATCGCGGCCGGGTCGCCCGCGCGTTCGCAGAAGCTCCTGCGCGGGAGGTCCGGATTCGGGCGCGGACGGTCCCGTGCCCTGGCGCGCCGGCCGGAGCCGTGGGATGTGCGCGCCCTCGTGCGGTCGAAGCCGAAGCGGTGCCGGGATCATCGCACCGGACTCAAACCATCGTCGATGGAGAGCCCGGATCGCCGGACCCGATTCGACCATCGCCGATGTGAAGATCGTAATGGTCCGCGCGGCGCTACCGGGCGTGGAGGACGCCGCCGGACGGGTGAGGGCCAAGTCTGTTCGTTCGGTCGGCCGCGGACGCCGAACGGGCCGTTCAGACCTCGGCTGTTCGGCCGGTACCGAACCGCCCTGAACTGGGCATCGGGAACCTCTGCCGCGCGACAGCAAGAAGGCGTCGGCGCGTGCCGGATCTCGGCGAATCACCGCACACCGCGTGACGCAGAGCGCTGGCGCCGATCACCGCCGATATGCCAGAGTTGACGCGTGCAGTACACGCTTTCGAGGATGCCGTTCGACAGCCCTGTGGCGCAATTGCTCTGCGCCGAGATCCATCAGGAGTACGTCCGCCGCTACGGCTCGGGCGACGAGACGCAGCTCGGCGAGGACGACTTCGCCCCGCCGAACGGCGATTTCATCGTGGCCTACGACGAGACCGGCGAGCCGGCAGGCTGCGGTGGCTGGCGCGCCCATGAGGACGGCGACGCCGAGATGAAGCGCGTCTACGTCCGCGAGCACGCCCGACGCAAAGGCCTGGCCCGCTTGCTCGTGGCGGCCGTGGAGGACTCGGCCGCCGAGGCCGGGCGGGGGCGTGTGGTCCTCGAGACCGGCCCGCGACAGCCCGAGGCCATCAGCATGTACGGGGCCCTCGGCTACGTGCCGGTGTCGCCCTTCGGGCACTACGCCGACACCGACGGCTCCCTGCATCTGGGCAAGGAACTGCGCTCCGAGCGCGCCTGACAGCCTCTCGTTCCTGCGGGACTTGAACTGCTTGCGGGACAATGATTTCGGGCCGGAC
>DATABR010000094.1:0-17047 GCA_036259435.1 Glycomyces sp. | reverse complement strand
GACGCGCTGGCCGAGGAGTTCGGCCGCCGCGTCGCCGCCGCGGCCCGGCCCATCGACGACGTCCGCAGCACTGCCGACTACCGCCGCCACGCCCTGGCCGTGTGCGCCGCCCGCGCACTGCGCCGGGTGTGGACCGCCGCCCATCGAGAGGGGACCCCCTGATGCGAGTCACGATGCGCGTCGACGGCCAAGACGCCTCCGCCGACATCGACCGCCCCGGCGAGAGCCTGCTCTCCACCCTGCGCGACCGGCTCGGCATGACCGGCTCCAAGAACGCCTGCGAGCAGGGCGAGTGCGGGTCGTGCACGGTCCTGCTCGACGGCGACCTGGTGTGCTCATGCCTGGTTGCCACGGCCCAATGCGAAGGCCGCGAAGTGAAGACGGTGGTCGGAGCCGTGCCACGCCCGGTGCGCGACGCGTTCGTCGCCTGCGGCGCCGTGCAATGCGGCTTCTGCACGCCCGGGATCCTCGTTTCGGTCGCCGATCTGCTCGAGCGCGAGCCAGACCCGAGCGATGCGGCGATCCGCGAGGCGCTCGCGGGCAACCTGTGCCGTTGCACCGGCTACGAGAAGATCATCGACGCGGTCCACACTGCGGCCGGATCACTGGTGGGTGAACCCCGATGAACACCACCCGCCGCCCCGCGACCGCTCACACCGCCGTCGACACCGCGAGCAGTCACACCGCCGCGACTGCTCACACCGCCGTCGACACCGCGGCGGCTCGCATTGCCGTTTACACCGCGACCGCCGCGCGGCTCCTGTCCACTCGGATCGGGAGTGCCGCCGCCGTGCACGCCGCTTTCCGAGGTGTCGATCGTGCAGCCGCCGCCGATGCAGTGACTCCCGCGCCTCCGCCGTCCACTTCGGTCGGTACTGCCGCCTCCCTCCGCCACTTTGCCGACCGAGCCAGGGCAGGTCACGCCGCCGCGGCTGGCGTTCCCACCATCGCCCCACCTCCTTCCGTTCCAGCTCCGGCCTCAACGGTCGCAGCAGGGTGTGACAATTTGACCCCGGAGCGTGCACGATGAGTGCGATTGTGATCGAGAACGCATGGGTTGCCACAGTCGACGATGCCGGCACTGAGCACCACAAGGGACATGCCATCATCGAAGACGGCCTGATCACCGCGGTCGATACAGGTCCTGCCCCGGCCCTCGAAGGGGCCCAACGCGACGGCGCCCGCTACGTCGACGGCACCGGATGCCTCCTCACCCCCGGGCTCGTGAACACCCACCACCACCTCTACCAGTGGGCCACCCGCGGCTACGCGACCGACTACACCCTCTTCGAGTGGCTCGTGGACCTCTACCCGGTCTGGGCGCGCGTGCGGCCCGAGCACGTCGCGGCCTCGAACGCCGCCGGGCTCGCATGGCTGGCCCTGTCCGGATGCACCACCGCCGCCGACCACCACTACGTCTACCCCGCGGGCCACGCCGCCGACCTCGTCGACGTCCAGGTCGAGGCCGCCGCGCGGATCGGGTTGCGCCTGCACCTCGCCCGCGGCTCGATGGACCGCGGCGTCTCCGACGGCGGCCTGCCGCCCGACGACATCGTGGAGGACATCGAGGCCGCCCTCCTCGCCACCGCCGACGCGATCGACCGCCACCACGACCCGGCCCCGAATGCGATGCTGCGCGTCGCCGTCGCGCCCTGCTCGCCGTTCTCGGTCTCGACCGATCTGCTGCGCGAATCGGCGGCCCTCGCCCGCGACAAGAGCGTGCGCCTCCACACGCACCTGTGCGAGACCCTCGACGAGGCCGAGTTCTGCGAACGCGTCCACGGCTGCGACCCGGTCGAGTACATGGACAAGGTCGGCTGGATCGCCTCCGACGTGTGGCTGGCCCACGCCGTGCACCTTTCGCGCGACGCCCAGCGGCGTCTCGGCGCGGCCGGTACGGGCGTCGCGCACTGTCCGTCCTCCAACGCCCGCTTGGGGACTGGACTCGCCGACGTGCCAGCGATGCTCGACGCGGGCATCGCCGTGGGCGTGGGCGTCGACGGCGCCGCGAGCCAGGAGGCAGGACACCTCGGCGAGGAACTCCGCCAGACCCTGTACACCGCAAGGCAGGTCAAGGGCCCGCACGCCATGGACGCCCGGACCGCCCTGCGCCTGGGCACGATCGGCGGGGCCCGCGTGCTCGGCCGCGAGCGGGAGATCGGCTCGCTCGAGGTCGGCAAGCAGGCCGACCTCGCCCTGTGGGACCTCACCGGGCTTGGCCACGCCGGGATAGCCGATCCGGTTGCAGCCCTGGTGCTCGGCCCGGCCGCGTCGTTGCGGCTGCTCACGGTCGCCGGAAACCCGGTCGTCGAGGGCGGGGAGCTGCGCACCGCCGACACCGCGACGCTGGCCCGCGACCTCGCCACGGCCAGCGCGAACCTGAGGGAGGCCGCCGATGCGTGAACTCTCGGCGTCCCCACGCCTCCCGAAGGAGCAGGCCTCACCTGCCGCGGCCACCGAGACCCCGACCCCGCCGCACAGGGCAGCCGGCGGGGTCGGCAACCAACCTGAGGCCGAGCCGCGATTGCGCGGGGCCGGGCCGAAACCGGCTCGTCCCGGCCGGCCTGCGACCGAGCGGACGGAACCGTCCGGGACGGTCGGTCAATCGCCCGTCCGCCCCGACGCCGAAGCGAAGGTCAACGGCTCCTTCGACTACGCCTCCGACCTCGGCTTCGACGGGATGCTGTGGGGCCACACCCTCCGCAGCCCCCACCCTCGCGCCCGCATCCGCTCGATCGACACCGGCCCCGCACTCGCCATGCCCGGCGTCGCTGCCGTCCTCACCGCCGCCGATGTACCCGGGAAGCTCCACTACGGACTCGTCTACGCCGACCAGCCTGTGCTCGCCCCCGACGAGGTCAACTACCAGGGCGAGCCGGTCGCGATCATCGCCGCCGAGACCCTCGACCTCGCCCGCCGCGCCGCCGAGGCGGTCACCGTCGACTACGAAGAACTCGATCCCCACTGCGACCCAGAGGAAGCTGTCGCCAGCGGGAACTACTTCCGCTACCAGCCCGTGCGCCTCGGCGACCCCGACGCGCAGACCCCCGCCGTCGTCGTCACCCGCCAGTACACGGTCGGCATGCAGGACCAGGCGCCCCTCGGCCCCGAATCCGGCGTGGCCCTGCCGACCGGAGACGGCGGCGTCCAGTTGTATGTCGCCACCCAATGGGTCCACGCCGACCTCGAGCAGGTCGCCCCCTGCCTCGGCCTCGAACCGGACCGGATCCATTTGGAGATCGCCGGGATCGGCGGCGCCTTCGGCGCCCGTGAGGACCTCTCGGTCCAGGTGCACCTGGGCATGCTCGCGCTTGCCACCGGCCGCCCGGTGAAGATGATGTACGACCGCGCCGAGTCCTTCGTCGGCCATGTCCATCGCCACCCGGCCCGGATGCGGTACGAGCACGCCGCCGACGCCGACGGGAAGCTCCTCTACGTCAAGGCCCGCGTCATCCTCGACGGCGGCGCCTACGCTTCCACCACGGACGCCGTGGTCGGCAATGCCGCCTCGCTCGCGGTGGGCCCCTATGAGATCGAGCACGTGAGCATCGACGCGTGGGGCGCGCGCACCAACAACCCGCCCTGCGGGGCGATGCGCGGATTCGGCGGCGTGCAGACCTGCTTCGCCTACGAGTCCCAAATGGACGCCCTCGCTGAAGCGCTCGGCCTCGACCCGCTCGAGATCCGCCGCCGCAACGCCGTCGCCCAGGGCTCCAAGCTCATCAACGGCCAGGTCGTCGACGTCTACGAGCCCGACCGGGCCGACGCTTTCGGCACACCCTTCTCACCACTCGCGGACATGCTCGACCGCATCAAGGAGATCCCCGTGCCGCCCGTGCCCTCCGCGCGCAACATCGTCGACCTGCCCGGCGGCGTCGGCAACACCACCCACGGCGAGGGCGTGCGCCGCGGCGTCGGCTACGGCGTCGGACTCAAGAACGTCTGCTACTCCGAAGGCTTCGACGACTACTCCACCGCCCGCATCCGGCTCGAACTCGGCGGCCCTGAACACGGCGGCGAACCCGTCGCCTACGTCCACACCGCCGCCGCCGAAGTCGGCCAGGGCCACTGGGTCCTGCAGACCCAGATCGTCCGCACCGAACTCGGCATCGACCGGGTCGAACTGCTCCCCAACGACACCAAGGTCGGCTCCGCAGGGTCCTCCTCGGCGTCCCGCCAGTCCTACATGACCGGCGGCGCCGTCAAGGCCGCCGCCGAAGCCGTGCGCGAACTCTGGGCCGAGCACGACCTCGCCGACGGGCCGCTCGAGGCCACCCGCGTCTTCCGCCACCGCGCCACCAAACCCATGGACCCCCTCACCGGCCAAGGCGACTCCCACGTCCAGCTCGCCCTCTGCGTCCACCGCGCCACCGTCGACGTGGACGTCGAACTCGGCCTCGTCAAGGTCGTCGACCTGACCTGCGTCCAGGACGTCGGCAAGATCATGAACCCTTCCGCGCTCGAGGGCCAGATCCACGGCGGCACCGCCCAAGGCCTCGGCCTCGCGCTCATGGAGGAGATGATCACCGAAGACGGACGCGTCAAGAACGCCTCCTTCACCGACTACCTCATCCCCACCATCCTCGACATGCCCCCGATGCGCCTGCGCATCGTCGAGAACGCCGACCCCGAAGCGCCCTACGGCCTCCGTGGCGCCGGCGAACCGCCCACGCTCTCCTCCACTCCCGCGATCGTCGCCGCCGTCCGCGACGCCACGGGTCTCGCGCTCACCCAGATCCCTGTCAGGCCCGAACACCTGACCAGTCACTTCGGGAGGCCGTCATGAAGGACATCGCCACAACACTGCGCGCCTGGATGGACGAGAGCAGGCCCTTCGCACTGGCCTCGCTCATCGGCGTGTCCGGGTCCGCGCCGCGCCCGCTCGGCACCGCGCTCGCCGTCGACGCCGATGGAGCGGCCGTCGGCGGCGTTTCCGGCGGCTGCGTCGAGGCCGCCGTCTACACCCGCTGCCAGGAAGTGCTCGACACCGGCGCCGCCGCCGTCGAGTCCTTCGGCTACAGCGACGAAGACGCCATCGCCGTCGGCCTCACCTGCGGCGGCACGATGGACGTGCTCATCGTCCGCGTCGAACCGGGCGACGCCGCCGTCAGCGCCGCACTCGACGCGATCCTCGCGGGCGAACCGGTCTCGCTCGTGCGCGCCGCCGAAGGCCCCGACACCGGTGCGGCCGTGGCGATCACCGCGAACGGCTTCACCGGCCGACTCGACCTCGGCGGCGTCCGACTGCCCGCCACCTCAGGCCGCGCCGGACGCTTCGCCGTCGAGGTCTACACGCCGCCACCGCGGCTCCTGATCTACGGCGCGGTCGACTTCGCCGCGCCCGTCACCCGGATCGCGAGGACGCTCGGCTTCCACGTGACCGTGTGCGACGCCCGGCCCGTGTTCGCCACGACCATCCGCTTCCCCGAAGCCGACGAGGTCATCGTCGACTGGCCCCACCGCCACTTCGACAAGACCAAGGTCGACCCGAGCACCGCGATATGCGTGCTCACCCACGACGTTAAGTTCGACCTGCCGCTCCTCGAACGCGCGCTCGCCTCCGAAGCGGGGTACATCGGCGCGCTGGGATCGCGCGCCACGCACCGCGACCGCCTCGAGCGGCTCCGCGAAGCCGGACTCGGCGACCAGTCGCTCGCCCGCCTGCGCTCGCCGATCGGCCTCGACCTCAACGGCCGCACGGCCGAAGAGACCGCCCTGTCGATCATCGCCGAGATCGTCGCCGTCCGAAACGAGGCTCGTGCGGGCTTCCTGACCGAGGCCCAAGGCCCCATCCACCACTGAACCGGTCACGCCCGCATCCGAACCGACGCCCGAGGCTCACGGCCCACGGTGAACCTGAACACCACGGCCCGGACCGCAGCCAGCGGCCCGACAGCTCCAAGCGAACACGACCGACACCGAAGGAGCGACTCATGGTCCACATGTTCCTCAACGGAGGCGGCATGCGAGGCGGCAACCTCCACCACCTCATCGACGGCGCGCCCTTCGTCGGCCCCGCCACGACGCTGCCGATCTACCGCCTCCACTCCGTCGGCGACGACCACCCCGCCCTCCAAGCCGCGCCCGAAGGCCAAGGAGCGGCCATCGAAGGCGAGCTCTACGACATCGACCTCAACGTCCTGCGCGAATCCCTCCTTCCTGCCGAACCGCCCGACCTCGAACTCGGCGTCGTCGGCCTCGCCGACGGCACCGAAGCCCTCGGCATGCGCCTGCGCGACGCGTGCGCCGACCTTCCCGAACTCATCGACATCACCGCCCACGGCTCCTGGCGCGCCTACCGCGCCGCGAAAGCCGAAACCCCATGAGCCGCCGGCACTGCCGCGGCCTCGCCCCGGCACCCACCGAACCACCGGACCGGGCCCGCATCGGACCCGGCTCTCACACCCGCCACCACCATCCCTCCCGATCGTCACGTGAGGCGCACCCGGAGTCACCATGATGACCGACCCCTACGACATTGCCGCGCCCGTCGACTACGACCTGGTGCTCCGCTCCCGACGCACGGTCCTCCCCGAAGGTGAGCGACCCGCCGCCGTCGCCATCGCGGGAGAACGCATCGCCTTCATCGGCGACTACGACGAGCCCATCCCGGCCCGCCGCACCGAAGACCTCCGCGACCTCGCCCTCCTCCCCGGCCTCGTCGACACCCACGTCCACGTCAACGAACCCGGCCGCACCGAATGGGAAGGCTTCGCCACCGCCACGCGCGCCGCCGCAGCAGGCGGCGTCACCACCATCGTCGACATGCCCCTCAACAGCCTCCCGCCCACCGTGGACACCGCCGCGCTGGCCGCGAAGCGCGCCGCCGCCGACGACCAGCTCTGGATCGACACGGGCTTCTGGGGCGGCGCGATCCCGGGTAACGAGGCCGACCTCAAGGACCTCCACGACGCAGGCGTCTTCGGCTTCAAATGCTTCACGGCCCCTTCAGGAGTCGACGAGTTCCCGCCCCTGGACGCCGCCGGGCTGCACCGCGCCTGCGCCACCGTCGCCGCGCTCGACAGCCTCCTCATCGTCCACGCCGAAGACCCCGCGCACCTACACGAGACCGGCACCGCGCCGACCTTCCACCGGTTCCTGGACACCCGGCCCGCCGAAGCCGAGACCAGCGCCATCCGCGAAGTCATCGCCGCCGCCAGCGCCACCGGCGCGCGCGTCCACATCCTCCACCTGGCCGCCGCCGGAGCACTCGCCGAGATCGACCGCGCCCGGCGCGACGGCGTACGGATCACCGCCGAAACCTGCCCGCACTACCTCACCCTCGCCGCCGAACGCGTTCCCGACGGCGCGACGGCGTTCAAATGCTGCCCGCCGATCCGCGGCGAAGCCAACCGCGAAGCCCTGTGGGACGGGCTCATCGCCGGGCGGATCGACATCGTCGTCACCGACCACTCGCCCAGCCCGCCCCACATGAAGACCGGCGACTTCGCCACCGCCTGGGGCGGCATCGCCTCGCTCCAACTCGGGCTCCCGGTGATGTGGACCGAGGCGCGCCTGCGCAGCCGAACCCTGACCGACCTCTCCCGCTGGATGTCCAGCGGCCCCGCCGACCTCGTCGGCCTCCGCCGCAAGGGCCGCATCACCTCCGGCGCCGACGCCGACCTCGTCGCTTTCGACGCCGAACGCGAATGGACCGTCCGCGCCGAAGACCTGCTCCACCGCCACCCTGTCACCCCCTACGACGGCCAGGCCCTCACCGGCGCGATCGTCTCGACCTGGCTGCGCGGCACGCGCGTCGAGGTCGAAGCGGCCCCGAGCGGCCGTCGACTGCGAAGGAGCCCCCGATGACCGCCGTGCGCGCACTCGCACCCGAGCCCCGCCCCGACGACAGCAGCGTGCCCCCAGGCCGCGGCGAGCCCTGGACGCTTCCCGACCTCGCCGCCCGCGCCCTCGGCGGCGCCGCCATCGCCGCCAACGACGAGTCCTTCGCCGAGAAGGAAAGCCTCATCCGCCCCTACCCCGTGGTCCACCAAGTGCACACGTTCGGCCACAAGGGACAAATATACGACGGTTGGGAGACCCGCCGCAGGCGCGAAGACGGCCACGACTGGGCCATCGTGCGCCTCGGCGTCCCAGGCACCATCAGCGGCATCGTCGTCGACACCGCCTACTTCACCGGCAACTACCCGCCTCGCGTCTCCGTCGACGCCTGCCGCCTCGACGGCCACCCCGCCCTCACCGACCTCCTCGACACCTCCTGGCGCCCCATCGTCCCCGTCTCACAAGCCAAGGGCGACAGCGTGAACCAGTACACCGTCCACGACACCCGGCGCTACACCCACGTGCGGCTCAACATGCACCCCGACGGCGGCATCGCCCGCCTCCGCGTCCACGGCACCCCCGTGCCCGACCCGGCCGCCTTCGCCGACCTGCCGCTCGACCTCGCCGCCCTCGCCAACGGCGCAGCGATCACCGGCGCCTCGAATGCCTTCTACTCCAACCCGACCGGCGCGATCATGCCCGGCCTGCCCGCCAGCCAGGCCGACGGCTGGGAAACCGCCCGCCGCCGCGAACCCGGCCACGAATGGCTCGACGTGCGCCTCGCCGGACGCGGCTTCGTCCGCGTCGCCGAACTCGACACCACCCACCTCAAACACAACGCCCCAGGTTGGGCCGCAATCGAAGCCCGCGACGGTGACGACCGGTTCGAACTCCTGCCGCGCACCCGGCTCCAGCCCGACACGCCGCACCGCTTCGTGATCGCGGGCGACCGGCCCGCGACCTCGGTGCGGCTCGACATCTTCCCCGACGGCGGCATGGCCCGGTTCCGCCTCTACGGCCGCCTCACGGAGGAGGCGCTGGCAGAAATGCGGCGGCGATTCGCGGGGCCGTAGCGGTATCCTCCGCGGATGGCTGAATCGACGCAGACGGCGGAGCTCTCCTCCGTCGAGGACTTCTTTCGCACCGAGATCCGCACCGGCCGCATCGAGCGCGCCGAGGTGTTCGCCAAGGCCCGCAAGCCCGCCTACAAGCTCTGGATCGACTTCGGCGAGCTCGGCCTCAAGCGGTCGAGCGCCCAGATCACGGCCCGGTACACCGCCGACGAGCTCATCGGCCGCACCGTGGTGGCCGTGACCAACTTCCCGCCGCGCCAGATCGCCGACTTCCTGTCCGAGGTCCTCGTCCTGGGCGTTCCGCTCGAAGGCACCGACGAGGTCGTCCTCCTCACCCCGGACGCCGAGGTGCCGATCGGCGCGCGGATCGCGTTACCCGCCGAGCCGCGGTCTCGTTCGGTGCGCGGGTCTCGTTACCGGCCAAGCCGCAGGCCCGGCCCCCGCGCCGGTCCCGTTGCTCGCCGAACCGCGGTCCCACTCAGTGCGCGGGTCTCGTTATCCGCCGACCGGAACCGGGCCCGCCCAGTCGCAACACCGCCGCCGCGAGCCACGCTCGCATCGTGAGTGGTACTCGCGCCGCAGATTCCTGTCGCACCAGCGACGTAGGTTTGAACCGGGGGGACCACCGGGTGTCCGATTTGCCCGGACTCTCCGTTCACGTTCGCACTAGTAGCCGTTTTCGACCACGTTCGCAAGCGGCTCTCCCGCCAGGAAGCGGCGGATCTGGTCGCCCACCGGCGGGTAGCACCGCTCGATGAAGCCCTCGACCGCCCCGCCCACGTGCGGCGTGATGAGCGCACCCTCCAAGCCCCACAGCTCGTGGTCGGCCGGCAGAGGCTCCGGCTCGGTGACGTCCAGCGCGCACCGCAGCCGCCCTGAGGCGACCTCAGCGGTGAGCGCGTCGGTGTCGACGACCTTGCCGCGGGCGGCGTTGACCAGCAGCGCGCCATCGTGCATGCCCGCCAGGAACGCCGATCCCACCAGACCCTCGGTTTCGGGCGTGAGCGGCACGAGAATCACCACGACATCGGCCTTCGGCAGCAGGTACGGCAGGTGCGTGAGCGTCCCGACCCCGGGCCGCGCGGTGCGCGCGATCTTGACGACCGCCATGCCCGAGGCCGAGAACCGCCGCGCGACCGCCTCGCCGATCGACCCGGCGCCGAGGATGAGCGCGGTCTTCCCGAACAGCGTTCCGGTCGTCTGCGGCGCCCATTCGCGCTCGGACTGCTTGCGCGCGAGGCGGTCGAACCCGCGCGTCGAGGCGAGGGCCGCGGCCATCACCCATTCGGCGGTCGACTCGGTGTGCGCGCCGCGGTTGTCGCACAACGTCACCCCGTCGGGCAAGTGCGGGACCCAATGCTCCACACCGGCGCTGAGCAGCTGCACCACTTTCAGTTTCGGCATGTCCTTGAAATATTCGGCGGCCTTGTCGCCGGAGAGGGTCGATACCCAGAACTCGACGTCGCCCGGGTCGGACGGGTAGTCGCCGCCGTTGAACGCCTCGATCTCGACGCCGTCGGGGACCTGACCGAGCTGCGCCCGGCCCGCTTCGTGAGCGATCCAGATTTTCATTCGGCCATCGTAAGGTCCACGCCTCGACACCCGCCCGCCGCGATCGGCGGGCGGGCGCACGGTCACCGCATCGCGGCCTTTCCGAGACCGCGCCAAACGACCCGCGCCGTCACTCGATGTGGGACTGCGCTGACCCCTCGCGGCTACTTCCGGATGCGACGCAACGCCAACCGGAACAGCGCCCCGCCCTCGGGTGCGTCGAGCGCGCGCACCCTGCCGCGATGCTCGAGCACCACGTCCCGCACGATCGCCAGGCCCAACCCCGCGCCGCCCTCGTCGCGACTGCGCGACTCGTCGAGCCGCACGAACCGGTCGAAGATCCGCTCCCGCTGCCCTTCCGGCACGCCGTTGCCGTCATCGGCCACGTCCAGCCGCAGCCACTCCTCGTCCTCGGCCTCCAACCGGACCGTCACCGCTCCGGCCGCGTGCCGCTGCGCGTTCGCGAGCAGGTTCCCCACGGCCCGCGCCAGGTGGCCGCGCACGCCCCACACCGCGAGGTCCTCCTCGAGATCGAGCCGCACCGGCACCCGGTCGGTGGCGGCCCGCCGGGCCACCTCCTCGCGCACCAGCTCGGTGAACGGCACCTCTACGTGCGGCGGCCGCTCCCCGGCGTCGAGGCGTGCGAGCAGCAGCAGGTCGCCCGAGAGATCTTGCAGACGAGTGACGTCGCCGAGCGTCGCCTCCAGGTCGAGCAGTTCCGGATGCTCCTGGGCGATCTCGAGCTGCGTCCGCAGGATCGCCAGCGGGCTGCGCAGCTCGTGGGAGGCGTCGGCGACGAACTGACGTTGATGCGCCACCGACGCCTCGAGCGCCGCCAGCGTCATGTTCGTGGTCAGCGCGAGGCTGTGGATCTCGTCGCGGCTCATGGGTACCGGCACCCGCCGCGACAGGTCGCCGCCGGTGATCTCGATGAGCTCCCTCTGGATCGCGGCCACCGGCCGGAGCGCGCGCCTGACCACGATCCAGGTCACCACCGCCACGACCGCGAGCAGCGGCGGCAGCGCCCACGCCAAGGTCGCGCCGACGCTGTCGACGGCCTCCTCCTGCGTCTCGAGGGACGCTCCCGAATAGACGGCGTAGACCTGCCCGTCCGGGGCCCTCGCAGTGATGGCCGCGAACTGGTGGGGCGAGTCTTCTCCGGGCATCGTCAGCGTCCGGGTGGCGATCTGCGATCCGACCGAACCGCCGCCCGCGGTCGCGTCGTCGTCCGCAGGCGTCTCGGGGCCGTCATCATCGTCGTCGTCTCGGCCGTCATCGTCGGTCTCGTGCGCGTCGCCCGTCTCGACCGGATCGGGCTCGGGCGCGAAGGCGCCGACGGCGTCCAGGCCGGCCAGATCCTCGCTGGCGGCCACCACGGTCCCGCCGGCGTCGACGACCTGCGCCAGATCGTCGTCATCGGGCAGCGCCAAAGCCGAAGGGGCCATGCCCGAAGCGAGTGCTCCGGCGATGGACCGGGCGTTGACCTCGGCGGTGAGCTCGGCGCGGTCGTAGAGGTTGTCGCGCAGCATCGCCACGACGAAGAGCCCGGCGGCGACCAGCGCCACCGCCACCACCAGCGTCGCGCCCACCGTGGTTCGCGCCCGCACTGATTCGGGCCGCCACGAGGGTCGCTTGGTGTCGGCCTTCCGCATGGCCCGCCGGATCTCCCTGCGCTGCGCCCTATCCACCGTCGGCCGCCAGCCGGTACCCGGCCCCGCGCACGGTGGCGATCGAGGTGCGCCGGTAGGGGGTGTCGATCTTGCGGCGCAGGTTGGAGATGTAGACCTCCACGATGTTCACGTCGCCGTCGTAGGCGAAGTCCCACACGTGGTGCAGGATCTCGGACTTGGACACGACCTCGCCGACTCGACTCGCCAGGTATTCGAGGACCGAGAACTCCTTGGAGGTGAGGTCGACGGGCTCGCCGCCGCGGCGGCAGGTGCGGGTGGCCGGATCGACGGTGAGATCGCCGAACCGCCACACCGTGGGGGCCGCCGACCTGCCGCGGCGCAGCATCGCTCGGATCCGCGCCTGGAGGACCACGAAGGAGAACGGCTTGGTCAGGTAGTCGTCGGCGCCGGTGTCGAGGCCCTCGGCCTCGTCGTATTCCCCGTCTTTGGCGGTGAGCATGAGGATCGGCGTGGCGATGCCCTCCTGGCGCAGGGTCGCGCAGACCTGGTAGCCGTTCATGACCGGCAGCATGATGTCGAGGATGATCGCGTCGTAGCCCCCGGTGCGGGCCATCGACAGGCCCGTCTTGCCGTCATGGGCCAGATCGACCGCGTACCCCTCGGCCGTCAGCCCGGCGGCGACCATCTCGGCCAGCCGCTGCTCGTCTTCCACCATCAGCAAACGCATGTTCCGAAGCTTGACACAGCGAACCTGAAGCCGACCTGAAGTCACCCGCGAACCGCCGATACGGGCCGCTGCCAGGCGAAACCATCGGTGCAAGCGCTCTGCGCCTCCAAACCTTAAGCCGTCTTCAGGTGGCTTCAGCTTGGCTTAAGGTTCGCTGACGCACCGTTGCAGTCATCGGATCCGGACAGCACCGAAAGACAGCATCGAGAGGACGCGACATGACCACTTCCACCGACGCCCAGCAGCCCGAGGCCCCGAAGAACCGCCGCTTCGCCGGCCGTCAGCGCACCCTCATCATTGCGGGCGCCGCGGGCGTCCTGCTCCTCGGCGGCGGCACCGCCGCGGCGTTCGCCGCCGACAACATCGACGACAACGACGACCGCGCCCCCGAGGCCATCGGGAACGACGCGGACGACCGCTACGACCACGATGACACGGACGACGTGAACGGCACGGGCGACGACGACTTCGCCCTTCCGGCCGACGCGATCGGCAGGGACGCGGCCGTCGAGGCCGCCCTGGCCGAGGTCCAGGGGAAGGCTTACGACACGGATCTCGAAGGCACCGCCGAGGCCCCGATCTGGGTGGTCGAGGTGAAGGACGCTGATGGCGCCGAGTGGGACGTCGCGGTCGACGCCCTCGACGGCACGGTCACCGGGGTGGCCGCCGACGACGACACGGACGACAACGATGACCACGACGACGACAGCAACGACGCCGACGACAACGACCAGGACGACGACGACCGCGACGACTAGTCCTGGCCTCGCCCGGTCCTTTCGGGCCGGGCGAGGGATCGGCGGAATGAGGCACTTGAGCAATCGGCCCCTCGACGGCCGCGGCCGAATCGCACATCGATCCGCCGAGCGGATCCTGAGACCACAACGGGCCGGACCGACCGGAATCTGAGCGGTATGCCAGCCGTTCGATTCCGGCCCAGCACAACAGGGAGGGGGAGGGCCCTCCCCCCTTGGTGCGGAAGCCGCGCCGACCCGACCCGGCTCGGCCTACTTCACCCGGTAAGCCAGGCTCGCGAACTGGCCGGCTCGCTTGGCCTCGATCAGTTCGAGATGGTGCGAGAGCATCTTGCGGGGGAGCAGCGGGGCGCCCGCGCCGAGGAAGACCGGCGCCAGCGATACCCGGATCTCGTCGAGGAGCCCCGCGTCGAAGAACTGGCCGACGAGGTCGCCGCCGCCGACGATCCACCGGTCCTTGTCGCCCGCCGCGGCCGTCATCTCGGCGTGGATCGGCGCTACATCGCCCGACACGAACCGGATGTCGGCCCCGGACACCACCGGGAGGTCCCGGGTGGTGAACACCCAGGTCGGCGGCTCGTACACCCACTTCTCCGGGTGATCGACCACCTGCTCGTGATCGAGAATCCACTCGTACGTCGTCGAACCCATGCAGATGGCCCCGACCCCGGCGAGGAACTCGCCGAACTCGTCCAGCGGGCCCTCTTCGCCCTCCGCGCCGGACTCCTCCGGCAGACCGCCGGGGACCGTGAAGAGCCATTCGAGGGAATTCTCGGGGTCCGCGATGTATCCGTCGATGCTGGTCGCTGTGTTGTACACGGTTTTCGCCATCCCGCCAGCCAATCACGGCCCACCGACGCTCGCGCGGACAAGCCGGATCCGCCTTGTTCGAAACACCCGGCACCGGGCGAGCCCGCCGTCGCACCCGGCCGACCAAGACTGTCGGCTTCCCGACACTACCCGGTTTACGACCCAGCGCGCCCTTCTTCGTAATTAGGTTGAGCACACGTCATAAGGCGTGATCATGCAAGTTCACCAAAGGGGTGATCCGGGAGATGAAAAAGTTCTTCACTGCCATCGGCGTCTTGGCGGCCGCGCTCGCGCTGTCGCTGTCCGCCGCGTCCTCGGCCGCCGCCGCACCCTCCGGGCCCATCGAGGTGCCGAAGCCCTTCAAATCGCGGATCGAGAGCACGGCCGCTCCGGCCGCCGCCGTCGAACAGTGCTCCAGCCAGGCCTGTGTCAAGGACTGGGAGTACGCCTCGTAGCGCCCGCCTCCACGCCACACGCACCGAACCGAGCCCACGAACAAGGCCGGGACGCAATTCGTCCCGGCCCGCCTCATGTCACCGACGCCCCGACGGAAAGCGCCGTGACCGGCAAGTCCGCCTCAGGCGGTCAGCCGCAGCACGTTTCCGATGATCCGATGCCCGTGCGCGCCCGCCGCCGTCAGAATCGACTCGGGGTGGAACTGCACCGCGAACCAGCGCTTCGCGGGCGCCTCGATCGCCATGACCACCTCGTCGATCGCCGCGGTCGGCGCGAAATCGCCCCGCACCTGGTCGGCCGTGGCGTACAGCGAGTGGTAGCGCGCCGCCGTCACCTCGTCGGGCAGCCCGTCGAACAGGGCCCCGCCGGTCACCTTCACGTTCCCGGGCTTGCCGTGGCTCGGCTCGTCCAAGAGCGACAGCGACCCGCCCGCGTGCTCGACCATCGCCTGGAGCCCCAGGCAGACGCCGAACGCCGGCACGCCCTGCCGCTCGATCGCATCGAGCAGACCCGAGGTGTCGAAGTCCTCCGGCCGTCCCGGCCCGGGGGAGAGCACCACCAGGTCAGGGGCCGTCTTTTCGAGGACGCGTGCCGCGTCGAACCCGAACCGCAGCGTCGTCACCTCGCATCCGTGCTGGCGGAAGTAGTCGCCGAGGGTGTTCACGAACGAGTCCTCGTGGTCCACCAGGAGCACCTTGCGGCCCACCCCGGCCGGACCGCCCGCGACCTCGATCGGCGCGGGCACCGGCGCGGCCGCACCCACCCCGCCCGACGCGGTTTCCAACAGCGCCCGGGCCTTCAAATGGGTCTCGGCCTCTTCGGCGTCGGGGTCGGAGTCGTACAGCAGCGTCGCGCCCGCGCGCACGCACGCGACCCCGTCGCGGATCTGCGCCGTCCGCAGCGTCAGTCCGGTGTTCATCGACCCGTCGAACCCGACGAAGCCCACCGCTCCGCCGTACCAGCGCCGCGGCGTCGTCTCCTGCTCTTCGATGAACCGCATCGCCCACGTCTTCGGCGCGCCGGTCACCGTCACCGACCACATGTGGGTCAAGAACGCGTCCAGCGCGTCCATGTCCTCGCGCAGGCGCCCCTCGACGTGGTCCACGGTGTGGATCAGCCGCGAGTACATCTCGATCTGCCTGCGCCCCAGCACCTTCACCGAACCGGGCACGCACACGCGGGCCTTGTCGTTGCGGTCCACGTCGGTGCACATCGTCAGCTCCGACTCCTCCTTCGGGGAGCCGATGAGCTCGGCGATCTGCGAGGCGTCGTGCACCGGGTCGTCCCCGCGCGCGATCGTGCCCGCGATCGGGCAGGTCTCCACCCGGTCGCCCTGCACCCGCACGAACATCTCCG
Source organism: Glycomyces sp. (assembly GCA_036259435.1). GTDB lineage: Bacteria > Actinomycetota > Actinomycetes > Mycobacteriales > Micromonosporaceae > Glycomyces. Next base: position 906 of record DATABR010000094.1, on the reverse strand, counting down.
GGCTCGCGCCCACCAGGTACTCGCGGTCGCCGAGGTTGAAGATGAACTCGTACGGCGCGGGGTTGGCCGTGCGCAGCCGCTCGTAGAACGCCGTCGGCGAATCGCACGCGGCGTACATCTCGTGCCCGGGCACGACCTCGAACAGGTTGCCCGCCTTGAACTCCCGCCTGGCGCGGCGCACCGTGTCGGCGTACACGCCCGGCACCGGGCCGTCCGGCACCGACGTCGCCGTGGCGTAGTCGAGCGACTGGGTCTCGCGCGACAGGCCCTTCGTGGAGCGGCCTTCGAACGAGAACTCGTAGCGGCGCACCTGCGCGGACTCGCGCTTGCGGTCGACCACGTAGATCTCGTCGGCCAAGTGCAGCACCAGGTCGCGCGCGTCGGCGGGCCGGTCCTTCGCGAACGGGATCGGCTCGAACTGGTAAGCCAGGTCGTACCCGAACGCGCCCCACAGTCCCAGGTACGGGTCGTCGCACTTGAGCGCGTCGAGGACGACCCGCAGCGCCGAGAACGCCGTCGGCAGCTTCGACCGCAGCTCCTCGGGCACCCGCTCGGTCGGCGTCGGCACCTCCACGCGGACCTCGCCGTCAGCGCGCTCGACCGTCCCGACTCCGGCGGCCGTCAACGCCTCGGCGAGCACGTCCACCAGCAAGAACCCGCGCTCGTTGAGCTGGCGCACGGTCACCGCGCGCCCGCGCGCCACGACCTCCAAGGACGGGTCCACGTAAGCGAGGTGATAGCGCGAATACCGCCCCGGGTACTCCATGCCGCTCGACAAGACGCCGCCGCGGCGGGTTTCCACCTGCGCGACGACCGAGGTCAGGTCGGCATCGTCGAGATCGGCGACGGTGCGCTCGACCGTCACCCCCGCGGGTGTCAAGAACTTGGTCATCGGCCCTCTCAATG
>DATABR010000093.1:0-2025 GCA_036259435.1 Glycomyces sp. | reverse complement strand
CGGGGGCAGGATCGGTGGGGGCGGGCGGGGCTGTACGAGTCTCCGCGGGCGGCGCCGGTCGAGGAGGCGACGATCGGTTGGGGGAAGACCGGAACTCGGGCGAGATATTGGGCGGTGAGGCATAAGGCGATGCGGTCGGGGACGGCAGGCGAGGCGCGTTCGGCGACTGCGGCGACCGACGGGAAGGCGGCTGCTGTGGCGGGTACTGCGACGGAGGCGGAGAACCGTCACCGGGCCGAAAATCCATAGGCACTCCTGTGTGGACGAAGGGTGGAAGGTTTCCAATATTCTGCGCCATGTCCAGCAAAGGGCGACAGTCGGGAGGAGCCCGTTGGGAGCACTCCCTGACCTGGGCGACAGTAGTACATCACATGGCACATATGACGTCGTTATTCACGCGGCCGCACCTCAAGAAACAAGCCGGAAACGCGAGCCACAATCCGAAGACCAGCAACGCCTGTTTCGAGAGGGACTCCTGAGCCGCATGAATGAAAGCCTCGGCGATGCGGCATGCGACGATGAATGAGGTTGCCGCAGAGACCGGTCAGGTGCTTTGATCAGGACATGCCCAGCACCGCGCAGTATCTGGCGTTCGTCGTCGCCGCGCTCATTCTGATCCTGATTCCGGGGGCAACGCCCTCGGCACGTTCGCCGCCGCAATGCTCGTGGCCCTGGGTGTGGGCGCGCTCGTCCAGGAGTCGGCGCTGGCGTTCGCGATCGTCAAGTACGCAGGCGCGGGGTATCTGGTGTTCCTAGGGGTCAAGGCGCTCCGCGACCGCAAGGGCCTCATGGCTCCGCCCGAGGAATCGGCCGCGACGCCGAAGCGGACCGTGGCGACGATGGCCGAGGGCTTCGTGGTGGGGTTCCTCAACCCGAAGACGATCCTTTTCTTCCTGGCGATTCTCCCCCAGTTCGTCTCCACCGAGTCGAGCTCGGCGATCGCGCAGATGGTGCTGCTCGGGGCAACGTTCGCAGTGCTCGCGGCGGCGTGCGACACGGTCTGGGGTCTGGCGGCCTCGGCCGCGCGCGACGTGCTGCGCCGCCCGCGCTCGAAGCGCGCGCTCAGCCGAGCCGGTGGCGCCTCCCTGATCGGCCTGGGAATAGCCGCAGCGGCCGGCGAACGAGCCTGACCACGCCTCACCAGGTCGCGCCTCGCGCCGACGAAATGTCGCACCCCCGAGCCACCCTTGAATCGGAGGCAGCGAGAACCGACACGCCCGGCAGGGGAACGGTCGAAAGCCGTTGGGAGCGCTTGCATATAGATGTGCGTGGATATATAGTGTGCTGATTCGGCACGGGCACGTCGGCGACGCCGGCGGTGACGTGCACACCGGCTTAATCTGAAAGTACCCACCGAAGACCGGGGCCGCAGGCGCGATGCGTCGGCGGCCCCGACTGCTTCGCGGACATCATGGAGACCGGTCGCGCGGCCTAGAATGTGCTGACCGCGCAGCGCCGGTCCGCCACGAGCGGGTCAGGCGCGCGGATCGAGAACCGAAGAACATCCGGGTGCCGCGCATCGAGGTGCAGGCACGGAATGGAGCCGCTGGTAATGACCGAGTTTCCCGCTGAAGTCCGCGACCGCTTCGCCGGCGTGGGCATGGATCTCGACAAGCTGTTCTCAGCCGGAGAACTGGGCGATCGGATGAAGATCGAAGTGCTCGAGGCCGCCCCTGAGCGGGTGGTCGCGCGGATGGAGGTCGAGGGGAACCGGCAACCGTACGGGCTGCTGCACGGCGGGGCCTCAGCGGTGCTCGCCGAGACGGTCGCGTCGGTCGGATCCATGCTCCACGCCGGGCCTGGAAAGATCTCGGTCGGCGTGGACCTCAACGTGACCCATCACCGGGCGGTCAAGTCGGGCACGGTCACCGGGGTCGCGACCCCGATCCACCGCGGACGTTCCACGACGACCTACGAGATCGTGGTGAGCGACGAGGAAGGCCGACGCGTCTGCACCGGTCGCCTCACCTGCATGATCCGCGACGAACCGAGGCCGTGAACCGCGGCCGTCTACTCGGCCGTGGG
>DATABR010000092.1:0-6137 GCA_036259435.1 Glycomyces sp. | reverse complement strand
CATGGCTGATTGTTCCAGCTCACGCCCCACCGGGTGGGGTCCAGTCATCTCCGGCAACGCCACGGCGAGCCCTACGGGCGCCGATCGGCCCGGAGTCATAAGCACGATCACGGACCGCTGTTCGCGGAGCCGTGCGTTGGCAGTCACGGCGACGGATGCGTCGCCGTAATTTTCTATGGTGGATCGCGATGGGAATCATCGAAAGACGCGGTGAGATCATGAACCTGCTTCAGGGGAGCGGCGGCGTGCTCGGCAATATGCACTTCACGCTCGACGGCTCGGACGATCCGTCGAACGTGCTGAACCTCATGGCCCTGGACGCCTATGTGAGCGGCGCGCAGCCGCACGCGGTGGTCCGCGCGCTCGACATGGTCGCGGACGACGTCGACCTCATCCCCGAGGGCGGTTCACTCGTCCGGTCGATTTCCGGGGCGTCTTTCCTCCAACTCGTGATCGGCGAGGGCTGGACCCTGCGGACGCAGCGGTGGCGCGACGGCTCGGGTCAGGCGGTCGTGACCGCCGAGACGCGCGAACGGGCCGAGGAGATCGCCGCGTACCTCACCGACCGGACCGGCTCGGTCGACGAGCCCGGAGAAGACAAGGTCGACATGGGCTTCTGGTACCGGTCGGCGCGCGGCCCGTTCCGCTCCACTCGGTCGATCAGCGCCCCGCGCTGGCCCGAGATCGAACGCAACTATTCCTCCAGCGCCGGTTCGGCGCTCGGGAAGCTCATGGGGACGCAGTCCTCGGACGTGGCAGGGCGCCTCGTGCTGTTCCACGGCCCGCCCGGGACGGGCAAGACCACGGCGCTGCGGGCGCTCGCGCGCGAATGGGCGCCGTGGTGCCAGGTGGACACGGTGCTCGACCCGGAGGCGTTCTTCGCCGACCCGTCCTACCTGATGGAGGTCATCATCGGGTCGGAGATGGACCTTGCGCTCGAGGCCGACCTCGTCGGCGGCGAGCCGCGGCGCGGGCACTGGCGGCTCATGGTCCTCGAGGACTGCGACGAGCTCATTCGCGGCGAAGCGAAAGAGGCCTCGGGGCAGTCGCTCGCGCGATTGCTGAACTTGACGGACGGCCTGCTCGGCCAGGGCCGCGAGATCATGGTCGCGATCACCACGAACGAACGGCTCGACCGGCTCCACCCCGCCGTGGTCCGCCCGGGCCGGTGCCTGGCGCAGATCGAGGTCGGCGCGCTGTCGGCGCTGGAGTCGACCGATTGGCTCGGCGGCGAGACGGTCCGCGACCCGATGACCCTCGCCGAGCTGTACGCCCGGCGCGGCGGCACCGACCCGACCACGACCGAACCGCAGATCCCCCAGCAGCACGTCGGGCAGTACCTCTAGGACGCAAGGCCCGCCCAGTATCAGTCCGATGGACCGCATATCCGGCTTTAGCCTTCAAATCGGACCCTGGGGACCCCCCGATTTCAACGATGCCCGACGGGTACGACAACGCTTTTGGGGCCCGGATTTACCCGCGCCCCAAAGCGTGTCGATCCGTGTCGTTCAATCCACGACATCGCTCGCGGCGAGACGGCTCATGGTGATTGATCCTCGGCGTCGCGGGCGGTGAAGACCTCTCGGGCGGCGCTCATCGCGTTGATGGCGGCGGGGAAACCCGCGTAGACGGCGATCTGTAGGAGCGCCTCGATCACTTCGGCCTTGGTGCAGCCCGCGTTGAGCGCGCCGTTGATGTGGAAACGCAGCTGCGGGGCGGCGTTGCCCAGCGCGGCCAGCGCGCCGATGGTCACGAGCTCGCGGTCGCGCAGCTCGAGTCCGGGGCGCGTGAGGATCTCCCCGTAGGCGAACTCGGCGATGTGCCGGCCCAGGTCGGGAGCGATGTCGGCGAGCGAGGTGACGACGGTGGGGTCGGCCTCGCCCGAGAGGTACTGCAAGACCTTCAGGCCGCGCTCGTGGCGTTCTCCGGGATGGTCCATGTGGATCCTCCTTAGTCGCGTGAGGTGGAAGTGCTTGCCCCACAACGCCAATCCTGGTGCAAACGGGAGCGTTGCCGCAAGGGCCCGCGCGAGGGTGGAGGAGCCGCGCCCGGGTCTGCCCCTCAACCTCCGGCGCGCCGCCGAAGCCGAAAAGGGCGAGCACCGATTCGCGGTCGCCAGGACTCGAGTGATCGGTCCGATCAGGGCGCTGGTGCGTGCGCCGTTAGAACTGGTTTCAAGTTCATCGACGCAGGTTAGACGTCCTGACCCCTGCCATGTTCGTTTAGCGACCAGCGGCGGAGAGGTTCGTGGCCTGCAAGTCGAGGGTCGCTTTCTATGGCGGCACAGGCGAACTCTCGGCGGAGGTCCTTGAGATGGTCGATGAGGCCACGGCGTGTGCAGGTGGTCGCTGGGCATGCGGTGATGTCGGGTGGCAGGGGGTGTTTGAGGTCGATAGCGCTCGCCTCGTACCAGGGCACCAGGTAGAGCCGAACATGCCCACCGTCGGAGGCTTCGAAGACCACGGACTCGGCGACAGATGCCACATAAAACTCCAGCACCCCCGCCCGGTGTGTTTCCAGGGCCTCAAGCGCCGCATCGGTGCTAACGAAAAAGTCGACCATGTCCGCGTCGAACAACATCGGCTCGCGGTCGGCGAAACCGATGGCCCGAGCGAGGATGTATCGCGTCTCCAGGAGCTGCGCGGCGCAGTACAGCGTGGCGAACTCGTAGGGACCGTCGATCTCGATCGATTCCAGGAGTTCCCCGTACAGTTCATCGATCTCGGTCTGGGGCTTCGGTTCGCGAGGCATCCACTCGAGCCTGAACATGTCTCCTCCTACCAGGGCTGTTGGCACCAGATGCTGCACCGTCGTGAACCATCGCGTCAAGCGCTATTGGCGCCCTGCAAGTCGTCGCCAGCAGATGAGAGCAGCGGCAAGCTTGGTGAAGCCCTGATGCATGAGCAGGTGACGGTCCCAGCGGACGGCAAGGCGCTTGAACTGGTGGAGGTGCGCGATGGCCTGCTCGACCACCCAGCGGATGCGCCCGAGCCCAACGATCTTCTTGCGTCCTCGCTGCGGGATGATCGGCTCGATCCGCTTGGATCGCAGCCAATCGCGGAAGGCGGCCGAGTCGTATCCGCCGTCGGCCAGGATGACTTCAGGCCGGCGCCTCGGGCGTCCGACCCGTCCCGCGACAGGAGGTATCGCTTCGACCAGGTCCTGGGCGGCCTTGATGTCGGGCACGTTCCCCGCAGTGGTGAGAATCGCGAGAGGGAGACCGCCCGCGTCGCAGGCGATGTGGTGCTTCGAGCCGGGACGGCCGCGGTCTACCGGTGAGGAGCCGGTGCCCTCGCCCCTTTTTTGGCCCTGACGTGGGAGCCGTCGAGGCAGACGGCGGACCAGTCGATCTCGCCGAGCGCGTGTAGCTCGGAGAGCAAGAGTCGGTGAAGGCGGTCCCAGACTCCAGCCTCGCACCAGCGGCGGAACCGGCGCCAGCAGGTGACGCCTGATCCGAAGCCGAGCTCGGGTGGCAGGTGCTTCCAGTTGATCCCGGTGTAGAGCACGAAAAGGATGCCTTGCAAGCACTTCCGGTCACTGAGCGGGACCGGACCGCGCGTGCCGGGCCGGTGGACCGGCAGCAGCAACTCGATCCGGACCCACAACGCTTCCTCGATCTCCCACGGCTTTGTCATGCCTGATCAACGAGCAAACCCAAGACCTCACGCCACACAGCCAGTCCGATGACCGGGCAACTTGAAACCAGTTCTTAGGCTGCGATTTGCATCTCCCCCTCGCAGTCGACAACCGTCCGCTCCAGGGAGCGTCATGCTGAACACACCGACCACGGCTGCGATTACGGCCAGGGTCCGCGGTCACACCGGCCGCCTCGCGATCCTCGGCATCGCGACGCCCTCACCGCCACTGCCCTCGCCATTGCGAGCACGGTTCCGTTCACGCGAGCCGCCACGGTCACCATGACCCGCTCGGGGCGGCCGCGCTGCTTTCGATCGGCGCCGCGACCCTCATCACAGCGGGCATGCGGCCGCGCGACGCGGCCGAGTAGCGGGTCGGCGGGTCGGCGGGTCGGCGGGTCGGCGGGTGAATCCTGTGCGCTCCGATTAGCCTGGGCCACATGCCGCCGCACCTCCAGTCGCCCGACTCGACGGGGCCGAGGAATGGCCGTCCGCATCCACTCGGCGTCGTCCGAGGCACCGCCCTCGACAGCATCGCCCAAAGCCGTGCCGCGTCGCAAGCGCCCCGACCAGCCCGCGCGGCGGTCCGACATCACGAGTGCACGGCCCTGGTCCGATGAACCGCAGCTCCACTCGCCTCGATCCCGCCTACGCGCACGCTTGGACGGCCCTCGTGCTCACCGCCATCGCAGGCGCGGTCGACGGCGCGGGGTTCTTCAGCCTCAGCCAGCAGTTCGTCGCGAACCAGACCGGCAACGCGGTCCTGCTCGCGGTCGCCGTGTCGGGCGAGATCACCGGCCGCGAGGGCACCCTCTCGCCGATCGGTCCCCTGTGGTCGCTGCTCGGATTCTCGCTGGGCGCCGTGCTCGCTTCGTTCTCGACCCGCCGCCACGTGCTCACGAGCTTCGGCGTCCCATTGCTCCTCGTCGTGGAAGTAGTCGTACTCGCGCTGGCGGGCATGACGCAAGCCTTCGCCCTCGCGGTGGCCTTGGCGGCCTTCGCGATGGGCGTGCAGAGCATCCACGCCGCCCGGATCGGCCTCTCGGGCGTGACGACCACGGTCCTGACCGGCACACTCATCGCGTTGTCCGTCAACGTCTCCGGTGGTCGCAAAGGTCTGCGCTCGGCGCGGCTGCAGGCCGGGGTGTGGGCGGTGTACCTGGTGGCGGCCGGGCTCGGGTCGGTGCTGGCGCACGCGACCTCGTTCGGCGCGGTGTGCTGGATCGCGGCGGCGGTGGGAGCCGCGATGGCGATCGCCGGATTCATCGAGGCCCATCGACACCCGTCCACGGCTTGACCGCGGCCGCCTAACTCACGGCGCTGGAAAGCACGCCGACGGCTGAAGAGCTCCCCATCGTGGACTCGCGCCTGTGGCTCGACCTGTGGGCTCGTGAAGGAGCGGCCGCCGCAATACGACTTCCCCGCCCCTGGATTCAACTGTCGGTGAGGGCCCGGACGGCCTTGAGCCCGGGGCGGCGGACCAGCGGCCACTTGCGTTCGGCGGCCGTGCGCCGCGCCAGGTCGTCGGCGGCGGCCTCCCATGCGGGATAGGCGAAGTCGAACCCGGCGCCCTCGAGTCGGCCGGGGATGACACGGCGGCTCTTGAGGAGCAGTTCAGTGTCGCTGCGGAGCGCGAACGCCCCGAGCTCGGCCATCCACCTCGTCGCCGGAATTCCGAAGTGCCCGCCCCAGGCGCGGCGCAGCGTCCGCATGAAGTCCTTCTGCCGCAACGGATGCGGGGCGGCGAGGTTGACCTCTCCGGAAAGATCGTCGCGTTCGAGTAGAAAGAGCACGGCCTGTGTGAAGTCCTCCTCGTGAATCCACGACACGAACTGGCGACCGCCGCCGACCGCGCCGCCCAGACCGAGCAGGACCATGCGGGAGAGCACGTCGAAGACCGAGCCGCGGTCGGGGCTCATCACCATCGCCGAGCGCATCGCAACCTTCCGGGTGGCGGGCGTGTCGGCCTCGTCGAGGGTCCGTTCCCAAGCGCGGGCGAGGTCGATGCTCTTGGCCCAATATGCGGGCGCGTCGGGCTCGTCACCGCCGATGACTCCCGTGGCCTCGTCGTTCGCCCGCCCAAAGGAGTGGGCGTAGATCGTGGCGGTGCTGGCCTGGAGCCAGACGGCCGGGGGTCGCGCGGCGATGGCGACGGCCTCACCGACGACCCTGGTGGAGTCGACCCGGGATTGCATCATCGCGGCCAGGTTCTCGGGGGTGTAGCGGCAGCTGACGCTGCGGCCCGCGAGGTTGATCACGGCGTCGGCCCCATCGATCGCATCGGTCCAGGGACCGAGCGTGCGGCCGTCCCAATGGACGTGGTGAGGGCGGGAGGGACGGCGGGTGAGGACGGTGATGCGGTGCCCGGCGGCCAGGAGCCCGCGTTGGAGAACGGCGCCGACACTGCCGGTCCCGCCGGGGATGACGATCTTCATGAGGGCTTCCTCCTTCGAGGACAACGATACTCCGATACTTGAACACGTTCAAATACTTTCCGGGCAT
>DATABR010000091.1:0-8442 GCA_036259435.1 Glycomyces sp. | reverse complement strand
GACACCCAGCGGCACCCCGTACACCTGCGCCACGAAGATCGCGGCGATCGCCGGATAGATCGCGGCGCAACCGTCCATCTTCGTCGTCGCCCCGAACGGCGAGGCGAACGACGCATAATCGCGCGCCACCCCGAGCCGCTCGGTCACGATCCGCTGCGCCAACGGCAGCGTCCCCACCGACGAACGCGACACGAAAGCGAACTGGATCGCAGGCCAGGCCTTGCGGAAGAACTGCACCGGCGAGACCTTCGCGACCAGCCGCAGCAGGATCGGGTACACCACCAGCATCACGATGAGCGCGCCCGCATAGATGTCGATGCTGAAGACCGCCAAGGGCTCCAGCAGATCCCACCCGTAGGCGTACACCGACTTGCCGATCAGCGCCGCGGTACCGATGGGAGCCAAGCGGATCACCCACCACAGCGCCCGCTGGACCAACGCCAGCGCGGAGGCGTTGAACTTCAGGAACGGATCGGCCTTCTCACCCAGCTTCGCGGCGGCCGCACCGACCACGATCGCGATGAACACGATCTGGAGCACGTTGACTTCCACGAACGCATCGACGACATTCTGGGGGATGATCCCCGTGAGGAAGTCCGTCCACGAGCCCGTGGTTTCGGGCGCGGCCGCCGCACTGGTGAGCGTGACGCCCTGCCCCGGATTGGTGGACAGCCCGATCGCGAGGCCGATGACCACCGCGATGAGCGAGGTGAGCGCGAACCAGCCGAGGGTCTTGGCGACCAGCCGGCCCGCGTTGGCGAGATTGCGCAGATTCGCGATCGAGGCGACGATCGCGGTGAACACCAGGAACGGCACGATCAGGAACAGCAGCTGCACGAACAACGTGCCGACCGTCTCGAGCGTGGTGCCCAGCCAGGTGACCGACCACTCGCGGGCGGCATAGCCCAGGGCCAGGCCCAGTACGAGGCCGATGAGGAGCTGCGCGGCGAATGGAATCTTCTTGGCGCGTTGGCGCTTTGCGGTAGTCGCTTCCGCGGACGCGGACATGGTGAACCTCTTGGATTTCGAGCAGACAGCACAGGGCACGGCCCGGCTGCGGGGGAATGCAGGGAAACGCTGGAATGGGCTCAAGGCCAGCGAAAAAGAAATACATCGGCGAGCCCGCCGGTGAAGCGATTCGAGCTAACGACAGAGCACGGTCGACACGCGGCAGAAGTCGAGGTGACGCCTGCGTGTCAGATGCTGGTCCGTGATCGTGTAACTCATCGCCCGTCAACGGTACGACCGCACCACTCAGAGCGGCAAGGCGCAGTGAGTGAACGCATACCGGCCGCCGCAAGCGGCGCCGGACGTCACAACGCCACCGACAACCCCGCCACCGAAAACCGTGCCGCCGAAACCACCCCGCAGCAGCGACCGGGCTAGATTCGTTACGTGCCAGGATCGCCGCCACCAAGCGCGCAAACCGTGAAACCGCAGCGCCCACCACTGCGCCACATGCTGCGCGCCGTCTCCGCCTCCGCACTGGCGGCGGTCGCGGTCGGCGGCGCGATCGGCGCATCGGCCCGATACGGACTGACGGTCGCCCTCCCCTCGGAGCCTGGCTCGTTCGACCTCGCGACGTTCACCGCCAACACCGCCGGCGGCCTGCTCATCGGCGCTCTGATGATCGCGATCACCGAGGTCGCGCCCGGAACCCGGCTCGTACGGCCGTTCCTGGGCGTCGGCGTGCTCGGCGGCTTCACCACCTTCTCCACCTACATCGTCGACATCGGCCGCGCCGCGGACGCCGGAGCCACCTTCCTCGCCGTCGCGTACGCCTTCGCGACCATGGCGGCGGCGCTCCTGGCCGCCGCGATCGGCATGGTCGCGACCCGCCGCCTCGTGGTGCGGCGGCGGCGCGGGGACGAGACCGCATGACGCTGCTCCTGGTAGCGGCCGGGGCCGCGTTCGGCGCACCCGCGCGCTTCCTCACCGACCTCGTCGTCGCACACTACGCGGGCCGGCACCTGCCATGGGGCACCCTGGCGGTCAACGTGTTCGGCTCCGGCCTGGCGGTGTTCCTCGCGGTGGCGCTGGCGAGCCCTGGCTGGACAGCACTGCTGGTCACGGGCTTCTGCGGCGGACTCACCACGTATTCGACGCTGTCGTACGAAACGCTGCGCCTCGTCGAGGACGGCCGCTGGAAACACGCGCTGGCGAACGTCGCGGCGAACCTCGCCGGAGGCTTGGCGGCAGGCCTGATCGGCTTCGCGCTCGCCCACCTCATCACCGGCTGATCCGACACGCACACGCCTCCGAGCGGCAAATCCGCGGTTCGGGCCGCCCGATGGCCCACGATCGAGGTCCTGCCATAACTGCCGGTCGGGGGTGGCCGGGACTTCCGGATCGCCTCCGACCGGCACGAGTCGAGAGGGACCCCTGATGCCGGGCTTCCGCGCGCTCTCGCGCCTGCTATCCGCACCCACTGCTCCGCGAGACACTTCGCGAGGACCGATCTCGAGACCCACCGCGTTCATCGCCGCTGCGGTCGCGCTGCCGCTCCTGGCGTCCTCGGCCCCTGCGGCCCAAGCGGTTCCGGACGAGGGCGCCTCGCAGGTATGGCTGGTCGAACTGGCCTCCGGCGCGGGGGCGTCGGCGCTCGGCGCGGCCGCCTACGGGCTCGACTACACGGTCCGCCATGACTTCGAGCGCGTCTGGAACGGCGTCTCCGTCGAGGCCGATCCGGCCACCGCGCGCCGCCTGGAGCGGCTCGACCTGGTCGAGCAGGTCTGGTCCGACGTGGTCTTCAGCGGACCGGGTCGCGTCGCCGACCAGCCCGGCGCGCCGCTCGAATCGGAGTTCGAATCGGCCGAGATTCCCGAACTGGCCCAGGCCATCGCGACCACCCGTGCGGACAAGGCGCACGAGCGCGGGATCACCGGCGAGGGTGTCAAGGTCGCCGTGATCGACACCGGCATCGACTACACGCACCCCGACCTCGGCGGCTGTTTCGGGCCCGGCTGCCGCGTCACCACCGGCACCGATTTCGTGGGCGACGACTTCAGCTCCGACGACCCCGAGCGCTCCGAGCCCGTCCCCGACGAGGACCCCGTCGACTGCGCCGGCCACGGCACCCATGTCGCCGGCATCGTCGGCGCCGACGGAAAGGTCACCGGCGTCGCCCCGGGCGTCGAGTTCGGCGCGTACAAGGTCTTCGGCTGCGAAGGCTCCACCAGCGCCGAGGTCATCATGCAGGCCCTCGAGGCGGCACTCGTCGACGACATGGACGTCGTGAACCTTTCACTCGGGCAGTCGTTCCAGTGGCCCGGCTACCCGACCGCCGTGGCCGCCGACCGGCTCACCGACGAAGGCGTGACGGTCGTGGCCTCGATGGGCAACGACGGCGAAGCGGGCGTCTACTCGGGATCCGCCCCCGGCATCGGCGAAGACGTCATCGGCGTCGCCTCCACCGACAACCCGCAGCAGCGCATGGACGCCGCCTTCGTCGAGGCGCTCGACCGGCGCATCGGCTACCGGGTCATCGGCAACACACCTGAACCCGAGGCGGGCGCGGTCACCGACCCGATGGTGTGGCTCGGCCGCGCCTGCCCCGACGACCCGTCCGAAGGAGACGTGCAGGGCAAGACGGCCCTCGTCATCCGCGGGACCTGCACCTTCAACGAGAAGTACGCGCGGGCAGTGGCCGAGGGCGCCACGAGCGTCGTGGTGTACAACGACCGCCCGGGCCCCTTCGGCGGCAGCGGCATCGAGAAAGGCGCCGTCCCGATGGTCGCCCTCACCGACACCGACGGCGAAGACCTGCGCAGCCTCATCACGATCGGCAAGAACCCGGTCCTGGAGTTCACCGGCGACACGGTCCTGGTCGACCTGCCGCGCGGCGGCCACGCCTCCGCGTTCACCGCCTACGGCCCGGCGCCGGACCTGTCGTTCAAACCCGACCTGACCGCACCCGGCGGCGGCATCTGGTCGACGGTGCCCGTAGCCGACGGCTCATACAAGGCCCTCTCGGGCACTTCCATGTCCTCGCCGCACGTGGCCGGCGCGGCCGCGCTCCTGATCGGCGAAGAACCCCGACTGGAACCACGCGAGGTGCGCACCCGCCTCGCCAACTCCGCCAAGCCCGTCGCATGGGGCGACAACCCCGACTTGGGCGAACTCGAAGCGGCGCACCGACAGGGGACCGGCGTCATCGACGTGATCGACGCACTCGACGCCGCAGCCTGCCTGTACCCCACGGCCGTCAACACCGGCCACGGCACGGCGCCGCGCACCTTCGATCTGACCCTGCACTCCCGCGAGCGAACCGCCCGGATCTTTGAGCTGACGCACCGATCCACCATCGCGACCACGGGCGACGAACGGGAACCGGGTTTCCATGCGGCCGAGCCGAAGGTGACATTCGAGCCGAAGCACCTGAAGCTCCGCCCGGGCCAGTCGGCCACGGTGCGAGTCACCGTGGAGCCGAGCGCCGAACTGCCGCTCGGCAGCGTCTTCGGCGGCCGGATCACCGCGAGGCCCGAGGGAGACGGAGGCGAGTCGCTGACAGCCGCCTACTCCGGTTACCAGGGCGACTACCTCGCCATCCCAGTGCTCGACCATCCCGAGTTCCCGAAACTCGCGGCCGTGGTCGGGCAAGACGCGGAGAGCCGCCAGTTCGACTACCGGGACCCGAAAGCGGGCGAGACCTTCCCGATCACGGCGGGTCCGGATCTGGCCGCGTTGGTCTACTTGGGTCACCAGGTGGCGGCGATGGAGGTCAGCATGGAGAACGCCGACACCGGCGAGATGATCGAGTGGGGCCGGGAGCAGTACTTGCCGCGCTCGCCGGGCCCCGACGACACGCTGGGCATTCACTTGGAGGACCTGGCGGCCGCGCGCCCGGGCGTCATGGAACCGGGCCGGTGGACACTCCATGTGCGGGTACTGAAAGCCCTTGGCGATGAAGCGAATCCGGCCCATTGGGAGCAATGGGAATCTCCGGTCTACACGCTCACCGAGTAGGACTGCAACTGCTGCACCGAGATGCGGGTGCTGTGTCCGGCCGCCCGCATCTCGGTGACTACTGGTGGCGGTGGACTTGTTGGGCGCCCGCCTGGTCTCTCGGCATGATCGTGATGTGATCGACGTTCACATGCGCGGGGCGGGTCGCGACCCACGCGATCGTGTCGGCGATGTCCTCGGCGCTCAGCGGGGTCATCCCCGCGTACACCGCATCCGCCCGCTCCCGGTCGCCCTCGAAGCGCACCAGGCTGAACTCCGTCTCCACCATGCCTGGGTCGATCTCGCACACCCGCACCGGTCGCCCGAGCAGTTCCATGCGCAGCACCCGCGTCAGCGCCGCCTCCGCGTGCTTCGCCGCGTTGTAACCGCCCCCGCCCGGGTACGGCTGCCGCGCGGCGATCGAACCGATCACCACCACCTGCCCGTTCCCCGAGTCGATCAGCTTCGGCAAGAGCGCCTTCGTGATCCGCACGGTGCCGAGCACGTTCACGTCGTACATCTGCTGCCAAAGGCCAAGGTCGGCCTCGGCGATCGATTCGAGGCCGAACGCCCCGCCCGCATTGTTCACCAGCAGGTCGCAGCGTTCGACCTGCCCGGCGAACGCGGCCACCGAGGCCTCGTCCGTGACGTCCAGCGCGATCGCCGTTCCGCTGACTCCTGCTTCCACGCAAGCCGCGGCCACTTCGGCGAGCCGGTCGGCCCGCCGGGCCCCGAGCACGACGTCGAACCCGGCCTTGGCGAGGGCCTTCGCGGCGGCGGCCCCGATCCCGCTGCTCGCTCCCGTGACAACTGCTACAGGTCTGGTGCTCATGGGGCCCGAGCCTACCCAGTGCGACCCTCGGCCACCCGGCCCTCGTTCCAATCTTCGGCACCGCACCACAAGCGGCCTCGTCCCACACTGCGGCCGCGCCCCGCGCTCCATGGTCTGCGCGGCCGTACCATCGGGGACGACGCTGGTTCCGGTGCGACGCAGCACCGGCTAAGAGGGAATCTGGTGCGAATCCAGGACTGCCCCGCAGCGGTGAGAGGGAACGAAACCCGCCATGAGCACTGGGCCCCACGGTCTGGGAAGCGGCGGGCGGTAGGAGCAGACAAGCGCCCTTGAGTCCGAATACCTGCCCGCGTACCGCGCGCGACCGCGCGCGGTCCCGTTGTCGCACGTTCGAGGGAACTGACACATGAACACGACTACCGCCGTGCCCGCGAAACGCCTCCAGGCCACCGCGCTCGGATACCCGCGCATCGGCCCGAACCGCGAGCTCAAGCGCGCGCTGGAAGCCCACTGGTCCGGCCGGCTCGACGCCGAAGGGCTCGAATCGGCCGCCGCCGCTGTCCGCTCCGGAATGCTCGATGACCTTGCCGTCCTCGACGCCGTTCCCACCGGCACCTTCTCGCTCTACGACCACGTGCTCGACGCCTCAGTCGCGGTGGACGCGCTCGCGCCACGCCACCGCCGCGAAAGCGCCCTCGCCTCCTACTTCGCCGCCGCCCGCGGCGACGATGCCGCCGCGCCGCTCGAGATGACGAAGTGGTTCGACACCAACTACCACTACCTCGTTCCCGAGATCGGCCCCGACACCGCGTTCGACGCCAAGCCCGCCAAGGCCATCGCCGAATTCCTTGAAGCGAGGGAACGTGGACTCGACGCTCGGCCGGTCTTGCTCGGTCCGGTTTCGTTCCTGCTGCTTGCCAAGCCGACTGAGGACGCTCCCTTCGGGTTCTCCCCGCTTGACCGGCTCGACGACCTCGTGGCGGTCTACGCCGCGATCCTCGCCGAGCTGGGGCGTGCTGGAGCTGGATCGATTCAGCTCGATGAGCCCGCGCTGTGCGCCGATCGCACTCCCGCCGAACTGTCGATGGTCGCCTCGGCTTACCGGCGGCTCGTGGGCACTGCCGAGATCCTCGTCGCTGGTGGTTACGGCCCATTCGGCGAGGCCCTTCCGGTGCTGCTCGAAGCGGGCGTCGAGGGCATCGCACTCGACCTCGTGCGTGGCCGCGGTGACCTCGCGGCACTTGAGGCACTGGATGTTTCACGTGAAACATCCTTGCTCGCGGGCGTGATCGACGGCCGCAACATCTGGCGCGCCGATCTATCGCGAGCCGCCGCCGACATTGAACGGCTGCAAGCGGTCAGCGATCGAGTCGGGGTCTGCTCCTCGTCTTCGCTGCTCCACGTGCCGGTCGACCTCGACGCTGAAGCGGACCTCCCCGAAGCGCTGACCGAGCGTCTCGCCTTCGCCCGCCAGAAGCTCGCCGAGATCACTACGCTCGCCGACCCCGGCGGCACCCGCGAGGCCCGCCCCGAATCCCCCGTCGCCTGGCGCGACGAAGCCGTGCGCGCACGCCTCGCCGCCCTCGGCCAGGCCGACCGCCGCATTCCTTACGCCGACCGCCAAGCGGCCCAAGCCGAGCGCGTCCCGCTCCCGCCCCTGCCCACGACCACCATCGGCTCGTTCCCCCAGACCGCCGAGCTGCGGCGCGCCCGCGCCGCCCACCGCCGCGGCCTGATGATCGATGCCGACTACCAGGCCCGCATGAAGGCCGAGGTCGCCGCGGTCATCGCCGAGCAGGAGAAGCTCGGCCTCGACGTGCTCGTCCACGGCGAGCCCGAACGCAACGACATGGTCCAGTACTTCGCCGAGCAGCTCACCGGCTTCGCGACCACCGCCGCCGGCTGGGTCCAGTCCTACGGCTCGCGCTGCGTCCGCCCGCCGATCCTCTTCGGCGACGTCGCCCGCACCGCGCCGATGACCACCGCGTGGACCTCCTACGCCCAGTCGCTCACCGAGAAGCCCGTCAAGGGCATGCTCACCGGGCCCGTCACCATCCTGGCCTGGTCGTTCGTCCGCGACGACCAGCCGCTCGCCGACACCGCCGACCAGGTGGCGCTGGCGCTGCGCGATGAGGTGGCCGACCTCGAGGCGGCCGGCACCGCGATCATCCAGGTCGACGAACCGGCGCTGCGCGAGCTCCTGCCCGTGCGCGCCGCTTCCCGCAGGGCCTACCGCGATTGGGCCACCCGGTCCTTCCGCCTCGCCACCGCGGGCGTGCGGCCTGAGACCGCGATCCACACGCACCTCTGCTACTCCGAGTTCGGCGAGGTCATCGACGCGATCGCCGCCCTCGACGCCGACGTCACCTCCATCGAGGCCTCCCGCTCGAAGATGGAGGTCCTCGCCGATCTCGACCGCGCCGACTACCGCAGCGCGGTGGGCCCGGGCGTGTGGGACATCCACTCCCCGCGCGTCCCGGCCGTCGAGGACATGGCCGAGGCCCTGCGCCGGGCCGTGGCCGCGCTCGGCCCCGAGCGGGTCTGGGCCAATCCCGACTGCGGCCTGAAGACCCGCCGCTACGAGGAGGTCCGCCCCTCGCTGGCGGGCCTGGTCGAGGCCGCCCGCGCCGTCCGCGCCGAGGTCGCTTAACCTCCGCGACCGGCTCAGGGCCGCGGACCCCGCCCCAGCGGGATCCGCGGCCCGG
>DATABR010000090.1:0-9056 GCA_036259435.1 Glycomyces sp. | reverse complement strand
CCCTCGGGTCGGGTCTATTCGCGGTACTCGCTCGGGAGGCCGAAGAGCGGGAAGAGCTTCGGGGTGTCCAGGAAGTAGTTGAGGCCCGAGATCTTGCCGCCTTCGAGTTCGAGGACGGTGATCGACCACGGTTCCCACAGGCCCGGCTCGCCGCTCGGCTTGTAGTGGCCGAACGCCGGGAGGCCGTTGGCGCTGAGCGGCACCAGCTTGGAGTCGCGGCAGCCCTTCCCGGCCGTCAGCATGAACTCCACGACGCTCGCGTGGCCCTGGACCCACAGCGGGATCGGCGGCATCGACAGCTGCACGTCCTGCGTGCACAGCGCCGTCAGCGCGTCCATGTCGTAGGACTCGAAGGCGCTCACGTAACCGTCGACGAGCTTGCGCAGCGCCTCGTCGTCGATCGCCTGCGATTCCTCGGGCGTGGCGTGGACCTGTTCCATGGTGGCGCGGGCCCGCTGCAGGGCGCTGTTGACGCTCGCCGGGCTGATCTGCAGCATCTCGGCCGTCTCGGCCGCCGAGAAGCGCAGCACCTCGCGCATGAGCATCACCGCGCGCTGCTTCGCCGGCAGGTGCTGCACGGCCGCGACGAACGCGAGACGCAGCGTGTCCTTGGCTGCGGCGGCCGCCGCCGGGTCGGCCCCGAAGGCCATCGAATCGGGGATCGGCTCGACCCACATGTAGTCCGGTTCGGGTGCGGGCAGGGGCGTGCCCGAGTCGGAGGCCGGGGCCAGGTCCATCGGCCGGGCCCGGCGCTGCGGGCCCTTGAGCATGTCCAGGCACACGTTCGTGGTGATCTTGTACAGCCATGAGCGCAGGGAGGAGCGGCCCTCGAACGAGGAATGCGACTTCCACGCCCGCGTGAAGGCCTCCTGCACGGCGTCCTCGGCCTCGAACGAGGACCCGAGCATGCGGTAGGCGTAGGCACAGAGCTCGCGCCGGTGCGGCTCGAACTCGGCGAGCACGTCGTTCTCGATCGCTACGTTCATTCGCACAGCCTTACACAGCCCACCGACATTCGCGAAGACGGTTCGGAAAGTTGATCGTGCTGGCCGCAAGGCGTCCGAACACTCCCTTGTGGCGCAATGGAACCGCTATACGACGCTCTTGCAGTCGGCGGTCCGGCGAGCCGGGTGCTATTTCTTCTGCCGGTGGTCGGCCATCCAGCGCTCGAACGCGTCCGAGGCCATCGGCTTGGCGAAGTGCCAGCCCTGCCCGGCGTGGCAGCCCCAGTTCTCGAGCTGCTTGCGGACGTTGTCGTCCTCCACGCCCTCGGCCACGACCTCGACGTCGAGGGCCCGACCCAGGTCGATCGTGGTCGAGACGATCGCCGCGTTGTCCGGGTCGTCGATCAAGGTGGTCACGAACGACTTGTCGATCTTGATCTCGGTGACCGGCAGGCGCCGCAGGTGCTGCATCGAGGAGAACCCGGTGCCGAAGTCGTCCAGGCTGATGCCCACGCCCAGGTCGGAGAGGCGCTGGACGTTGACGACCACGCGCCGCGGGTCGGCCATGAGCGCCGACTCGGTGATCTCCAACTGCAGCTTCGCGGCGTTCACGCCGTAGGCCTCGATCCGCTCGGTCAGGAAGTCGGTGAACTCCGGCGACTGCAGGTCGCGCACCGAGACGTTCACGGCCATGCGCAGGTCGTAGCCCGAGTCGTTCCAGGCCCGGAGCTGACGCAGGGCGATGTCCACGACCCGCTCGGTGAGCATCCGCATCACCGACGAGTGCTCGGCGGTCTCGATGATCTCCGCCGGGTTCACGATCCCCCGGTCGGGGTGGTGGTACCGCAGCAGGGCCTCCGCGCCGATGACCTCGCCGTCGGACAGGCGCACCTGCGGCTGGTAGTAGAGGTTCACGCCGGGCGAGTCGGGATGATCGAGGGTGCGCCGCACGTCGCCCAAGAGCAGGAGCCTCTCGGGCGAGTTGTGGTCGAACTCGGGCGCGTAGCGGGTGAACGAGGAGGCGCGCTGCTTCGACTCGTACATCGCGATGTCCGCGTGGCGGAACAGGGTCTGGAATTCCGAGCCGTCGTCGGGGAACACCGCGACGCCGACCGAACCGTCCACTTCGACGCTCGCGTCGCCCAGCACTATCGGCGCGTCCAGGCGGGCGCGGATCTCGCGGGCGCACTCCATCGGGTCGGCCATGCCGTCCAGCTCGGACCACATGAACGCGAACTCGTCCCCGCCCAGGCGCGCGATCACCTTCCCGCGCGGCTTGTCGGAGTCGAAGCGGCGGGCCAGCTCGACCAGGAGCTGGTCGCCGACTTCGTGGCCGAGCGCGGAGTTGACGTCGGCGAAGCGGTCGAGGTCGAGGATGAGCACCGCGACGGCCGTGCCGGTCTCGGCGGCGTCGGTGAGCTTGGCGTCGACGGCCTGCTGGAAGCCCTTGCGGTTGAGCAGGCCCGTGAGCGGGTCGTGGTCGGCCTCGCGCTCGCGTTCGGCCGCGGCCTGCAGGATCCGGTAGACGCTGAAGATCGGGATCGCCGAGGCGGCGACCAGCCACCACGAGGCCATGGCCGCGGTCGCCAGGATCGGCGCGATCGCGACCTGCGTGGCGCGCAGCGGCCACTCGCTGCGGCTCCACTGGAGGAACATGTGGGTCCATGAGTCGCCTGTGCGGAGGCTGTTGCGCCCCGCGACCAGCGCCCAGCTCGTCGCGGTCCAGACGACGCCCGCTGCGAAGACGGCGAGCAGCTCCGGCGCGCTGCCGCCCCAGCGCTCCCCGCCCGAGACGGCGTTCCACACCGGCCAGGCGAGACTCAGCGCGAGGCCCTGCTGAGAGATGTTGAAGACCGTTCGCCAGGCCACGGAGTGGATCTGCAGGGAGAGCAGGAAGACCGCCGCCGACTGCACGATCAGCGCGGGGAGGAATCCCCAGGTCGTCATCGTCGCGAGGACGTACACGAGGTAAATCGAGGCGATCGGCGACATCCACAGCCCGCCCCAGCGGGTGGGCCGCAGCTCGGCGAGCAGCGCGAGCCCGGCGGTCAGCCAGAACGCGAACGGCACATCGAACCAGCCGCCCGCGGACGCGCCCCCGAATACGGTCACGGCGACCGCGCCGACGATCGCGCACACCGCGACCGCGGCTAGAAAGCCGTAGTACCGGCCCGGATGCTCTCTGGGCGCAGTGTTGCGCATGAGCGTCGTGGCCATATCGCTCCTCCCACTGCCACGCCATGCCCCGGTGACGCGCCAGAATCACCCAGGGCCGGTCGTGACCGACTCCTCTGTCATATCGCGAATTCCGCTCCCAGACAACGCCGGGAGCACATGCGGCACACTTGTGACCAGGCGCGACATGCTCGTAACAGAAACCGCTATCCGATCGTCCGCAGCAGCGTCCTCGCGGCCGATTCCGGCCTCGGCGGCCCGTTCGGGCGATGGGACCGAGCCGTTGGCACGACAAGGGGCGAGTTCCACGAGTTGACTCTGCCTTGAACTAACGAGCCTCCCCCCGCATTGGAATACGGATCGTTACCGACTTGTGATCATTCTGGTTCGCTCTCGACGCCGGAAGTTTCCGGTCGCGACGACTCCTCGGAAAGATCAGGCACCTCGGCGGCTTCCGACGGCGGCAGCCCCTCGGAGAGGAACGTCTCGAAGTCCTCGCCCCTGACGATCCGCACCCCGAGCGAAAGTGCCTTGTCGTACTTCGAGCCGGGCTTGTCCCCCGCCACCACCGCGCCGGTCTTCTTCGAGACCGAAGAGGTGGTCTTGCCGCCGCGGGCCTTGACGGCCGCGGCAGCACCCTCGCGGGTGTGGTTCGGGATGCCGCCGGTGATGACCACCGTGAGGCCTTCGAGGGTTTGCGGCAGTACCTCGCCGGGTTCGGGCGCGTCGTCCTTCATGCGCACGCCGGCCCGGCGCCAGCGCTCGACGATGTCGCGGTGCCAGTCGACGGCGAACCAGTCCTTGATGGCGGCGGCGATGATCGGGCCGACGCCGTCGACGGCGGCCATCTCGGCCTCGTCGGCGTTGGCGATCAGGTCGAGGTCGCCGAAGTGCTCGGCGAGCGCCTGGGCGGCGACGGGCCCGACGTGGCGGATCGAGAGGGCGTTGACGACGCGCCACAACGGCTGGCGTTTGGCCTTCTCCAGATTCTGGAGCATCTCCTCGGCGTTCTTGCGCGGGAGGATCTCGCCGGTCTTCTTGTCGGGCTGCTTGGCGAACGGTGTGACGATCTTCGGTTCCCCGGTCTTCTCGACGGTCTTGGGGAGTCCGGTGTCAGGGTCGCGGACGATGACGCGGATGGGGAGCAGATCCTCCATTCGCAGGTCGAACACGCCGCCGTCGTCTTCGAGGACCGGGTCGGCGTCGAGGGGTTCGACGAGCGCGGCGCAGGCGATGTAGCCCATGCGGTCGACGTCGAAGCAGGAGCGCCCGGAGAGGTAGGCGAGGCGCTCGCGCAGTTGCCCGGGGCACGAGCGCGCGTTGAGGCAGCGCAGGTCCACGTCGCCTTCGGAGGCGGGCGCGAGCACCGAGTCGCATTCGGGGCAGCGCTCGGGCATGACGAAATCGGTCTCGTCGCCGGTGCGGGCGGCGTCGACGGGAGCGACGACCTCGGGGATCACGTCTCCGGCCTTGCGGACGACGACGGTGTCGCCGATCTTGACGCCCTTGGCCTTCACCTGGTCGGCGTTGTGGAGGGTCGCGAACTCGACTTCGGAACCGGCGACGCGCACGGGCTCGAGCACGGCGTAGGGGGTGGCGCGCCCGGTGCGTCCGATGGAGACCTTGATGTCGAGGAGCTTGGTGTTGACCTCCTCGGGCGGGAACTTGTAGGCCACGGCCCAGCGCGGGGTGCGGGAAGTGGCGCCGAGACGGCGCTGGGTGGCGATCTCGTCGATCTTGACCACGACGCCGTCGATCTCGTGGACGAGGGAGTGGCGCTGGTCGCCGAATTCGGCGATGTAGGCGAAGACCTCCTCAATGGTGGCCACGACCCGCCAGTAGGGGCTGGTGGGGATGCCCCACGCGTCGAGGGCGGCGTAGGAGTGGGACTGCGACTGCGGTTCGAAGCCCTTGAGGGCGCCGAGGCCGTGGGCGATGAAGCTCAGGGGCCGCTCGGCGGTCTTGGCGGCGTTCTTCTGGCGCAGGGAGCCGGCGGCGGCGTTGCGCGGATTGGCGAACGGGGCCTTCCCTGCGGCGACCTGGGCCTCGTTGAGGCGTTCGAAGTCGGCGGTCGGGAAGTAGACCTCGCCGCGGACTTCGAGGAGCTCGGGCACGTCGAAGCCTTCGGCGGCGGTGAGGTGCTGGGGCACGGCGTCGATCGTGGCGACGTTCGCGCTGACGTCTTCGCCGGTGGTGCCGTCGCCGCGGGTGGCCGCGCGGGCGAGACGGCCGCGCTCGTAGACGAGGTCGACGGCGAGGCCGTCGATCTTGACCTCGCAGAGGTAGGGCTCGCCGGGCACTTCGGCGGTGATGCGGTCGGCCCAGGTCTGGACTTCTTCGAGGCTGAAGACGTCTTGGAGGCTGAGCATCTTCTCGAGGTGCTGCACCGGCGTGAACGCCTCGGAGAAGGTGCCGACCTGCTCGGTGGGCGAGTTCGCGTTCTTCAGCTCGGGGTAGCGCGTCTCGATGTCGATGATCTCGTGCATGAGCTCGTCGAACTGGCTGTCCGAGACGATGGGCTGCTCGGTGTAGTAGAGCCGCCGGTGCTCGGTGATCTCCACGGCGAGTTCGTCGTGCCGGGTTCGGGCACGCACGAAGTCGGGGTCGTCAGTCGGGTCGGTGCGGTCCAGGCCTGCGTCAGTCGTGCTCACGGCCCCATTGTGTCAGCTGGGTCCGACGTTTCGGGGAGGCCGAAGCCTTATGCAAGCGGTCACTTCGCGTTCACGTCGTGATTGCCTGCCCCTCTCCAGGGGCCGGAATGATCGGCCGAGTACTGCCCGTACCTCCCCTCACCTCCCCGTCAAAGGAGTCAGGCATTGGCCACGCTCACCACCGGCGGCTCGAACCGCCGCAGCTTCCTGCGCAAAGGCGCGACCGCGGCGGGCGGGAGCCTCTTCGCCGTCGCCGCCATGGAGGGCATGTCGATCCGCGCGGCCCACGCCAAGGACGGCGAGAAGGACCGCGAGTGCCCCGACAACGGCGGCTACGGCGAGCTGCGCGAGCTGACGCGGACCGACCCCGAGTCCGGGTTCTCCCAGACCTTGTGGCTGCCTGAGGACTTCGACTTCAAGGTCTTCTCGGTGGCCGCGACGCCGATGCGCGACGGCAACCTCACCCCGCTCGCCCACGACGGCATGGCCTGCTTCCCGACCGGCCGCCGCGGCGACTGGCGCCTCGTGCGCAACCACGAGGAGCGCAACGATCCCGGCACCGGCACGCCCGCCGGCAGCCCCGAGCACCGCTACGACGCCCTCGGCGGCGGCGGGACCACCACGATGACCGTCCGCTGGAAGGACGGCGAGCCGCACTTCGAGGAGGCCTGGCAGTCGCTGTCGGGCACCATCGTCAACTGTGCGGGCGGGCCCACGCCATGGGGTTCGTGGCTCTCGTGCGAGGAGACCACCGCCGGGACCGGCGCAGGCTGGGCGGCCGAGCACGGGTACGTGTTCGAGGTGTCCTCGGCCGAGGAGTCCGAGGTGACGCCGGTGCCGCTCAAGGCCATGGGCCGCTTCGTGCACGAGGCCGTGGCCGTGGACCCGCGCTCGGGCGTGGTCTACGAGACCGAGGACCAGAACACGTCCGGGTTCTACCGCTTCCTGCCGAACGTCCCCGGCGACCTCGCCGAGGGCGGGCAGCTCCAGATGCTCAAGATCGCCGACAAGTGGAACTACGACACCCGCACCGGCCAGCGCCCGAACAGGGGCCTGTACGTGGAGTGGGTGGACATCGTGGACCCGGACCCCGCCGACGCCGAGGAGGACCCGCTCGCGGTGTTCAACCAGGGCTGGGCTCGGGGCGGGGCGGTGTTCGGGCGACTCGAGGGCTGCTTCTACGGTGACGGCGCCGTCTACATCGCGTCCACGTCGGGCGGCGACGAGGGCGAGGGCCAGCTGTGGGAGTACCGCCCGCGCGGACGCAAGGGCGGCACGCTGAAGCTGGTGTTCGAGTCGCCGGACGCCGAGCTGCTGTCCTATCCGGACAACATCACCGTCTCCCCCGCCGGGAACCTGATCCTGTGCGAGGACACCAGCCGGAACCTGCCCGCGATGCGGGGCCTGACGCGGGACGGCGAGATCTTCCCGCTGGTGTACCACGAGGGTTCGACCGAGTGGTGCGGCGCGGCGTTCTCCCCCGACGGCAGGGTGCTCTTCGCGAACATGCAGGGGGCCACGCGAGGTGACCTGGGCGATCCGGTGCTGGAGCCGGGCCGCACGGTGGCGATCTGGGGCCCGTGGAACAAGGGCGTCCTCTAGAGCAGCACTCCCGAGAGGCGATCCGGCCGCGCGCAACGTCCCCGTGCGCGGCCGGATCGTTTTGTGCTCTCCGCCGATTCCCTGCGTGATCGTGACAGACTCGAGAGAATTCACTGATCGATGAATTGCTGTGCTACGGTGAATTCATTATCTGATGAATTATTGGAGGCTTTCGTGCCACCCACCCCCGAGACCGCCATCGCGGTCGCCGATCTCGTGGTCGACCGCGGCAAGAAGCACGTTCTCAAGAGCGTGTCCACCCGCATCGCCGCCGGATCCGTCACCGGCTTGCTCGGGCCCTCCGGTTCGGGCAAGACCACCTTCATCCGCGCGGTCGTCGGCACCCAGAAGGTCAAGTCCGGCACCGTCGAAGTGCTCGGCCACCCGGCCGGGACCAAGCCGCTGCGCCGCCGCGTCGCCTACGTCACCCAGGACGCGTCGATCT
This sequence comes from Glycomyces sp., assembly GCA_036259435.1. GTDB lineage: Bacteria > Actinomycetota > Actinomycetes > Mycobacteriales > Micromonosporaceae > Glycomyces. Next base: position 1,239 of record DATABR010000090.1, on the reverse strand, counting down.
ACCGCGACCTGTCGGTCAAGGCCAATGTCGCCTACTTCGCCGCCCTCTACGGCCGCAGCCGCTCCGAGGCGATGCGGGCGATCGAGCGGGTGGGCATGGGCGACCACGCGAACCAGCTCGCCGGAAACCTCTCCGGCGGCCAGAAGACCCGTACCTCACTGGCGTGCGCGCTCGTCATCGAACCCGAAGTGCTCGTGCTGGACGAGCCGACCGTGGGCTTGGACCCGGTCATCCGCGAGGAGTTGTGGGACCAATTCCGCGAACTCGCCCGGCAGGGCGCGACGCTGCTGGTCTCCAGCCACGTGATGGACGAGGCCGACCGGTGCGATCGGCTCCTGCTGCTGCGCGAGGGCCGCTTCATCGCCGACGACACCCCGGCCGATCTGCGGGCGTGGACCGGCGCCGCGAATTTGGAAGCCGCCTTCCTCTACCTCATCCGCGAGATGGAAGGGGTGAACTGACATGTCACCGCGCATTACGCTCATCACCGCGGGGCGGATCCTCCGCCAGTTGTTCAACGACCACCGCACGGTCGGGCTCATTCTGGCCGTGCCCGCGCTCATCATCGCACTGATCAGCGCCATCATGGACAGTGCGCCGCAGATCTTCGACAAGACCGGTCTGATCCTCTTGGCGGCCTTCCCGTTCATGCTGATGTTCATGATCACCTCGATCACGCTGCTGCGCGAGCGCACCGGCGGGACCCTCGAGCGGCTCATGACCACGCCGACCGGGAAGCTCGACCTCGTGGTCGGTTACGCGCTGGCGTTCGGCGCGGCCGCCGCGGCGCAGACCACGGTGGCCGCGACGATCGCCTACCTGTTCCTCGGCCTCGACACGGCCGGGCCGACCTGGGCGGTGATCCTCATCTGCATCGTCACCGCCGCGTTCGGGATGGCCTTGGGGCTTTTCGTGTCCGCGTTCGCCACCACCGAGTTCCAGGCGGTCCAGTTCATGCCGGTGTTCGTGGTCCCGCAACTGTTCCTGTGCGGCCTGATCTGGCCGGCCGACCAGATGGCCGGATGGCTCCAGGGCGTCTCGGACGCGCTACCGCTGACCTACGCGGTCAAGGCCCTCACCGAAGTCCAACTCAACCCCGAGGTCACCGCAGCCATGTGGGGCGACCTCGGCGTCGTGGCCGGTGCGGTGCTCGTCGCAACGGCCCTCGGAGCCGCCACGCTGCGGCGGCGCACGCCTTAAGGTCATCCCGTGGCAAGAATCAAGCGCGCCGGACGGCGG
>DATABR010000089.1:0-7903 GCA_036259435.1 Glycomyces sp. | reverse complement strand
GAAGACCGACTTCGCGAAGTGGTCGAGAGTGCCCTTGAGGTCGGCCATGGTGATGCCCTTGTCGACCACGAGGCCTTCGGTCTGGTGGAACACCGGCGAGTGCGTCGCGTCCACCTCGTCGGTGCGGTACACGCGGCCGGGCGCGACCGTGTAGATCGGCGGCTCCTGCGTGAGCATGGTGTGGATTTGCACCGTGGAGGTGTGCGTGCGCAGCACCATGTTCGAGCCGTACTCGCCCTTGCCGTCGGCGATGTGGAAGGTGTCCATCATCGTCCGGGCAGGGTGGTCCGGGTGGATGTTGAGCGCGTCGAAGTTGAACCACTCGAGCTCGACTTCGGGGCCCTCGCCGATCTCGTAGCCCATCGCCACGAACAGGTCGGCGATGCGGTCCATCTGCACGTTGATCGGGTGGCGCGCGCCTTCGCGGCGCCGCGGCGTGCGGGCGGTGACGTCGACGGTCTCCTCGCGGAGGATCCGGGCCGCCTCGGCGGCCTCCAGGATCTCCTTGCGGGCCTCGAACACGGCGGTGATCTCGGCGCGGGCGGCGTTCACATTGCGCCCGGCCTCGCCGCGCTCCTTGCCGGGGATCGAACCGATCGCCCTGCGGGCCAAGGACACCGGGGCCTTGTCGCCGAGCGTGGCGGATTTGGCGGCGGCGAGTTCCTCGAGGGAAGCGGCGGCCTCGATGACCGCGGCGGCGGCTTTGACGGCCCCCGCGAGGGCCTCGGGCTGGAGCAGGCCAGCCTCGTTCTCGTTGTCTGTGCTCATACGTCTTTCTCCTGGCGGGACCTAAAGGAGTCTAAGGAAGGCGCGCGGCTCTGCCGCAGCCCGCCAAGGAGGTTGTGGACGGCTAACGCCACAGCCCGCACCCGGCGGGCTGGATAAATTCGCGATAGCCGACAGACATAGGTCGATGATACCGGCCGCCTGGACGGCCGGTCGCCTCCATATGGTGGGCGCAGCTCATGAGCTGCGGCGCTGCGCGGCGGCACTCGCGTACAGGCAGACGCCCGCGGCGACGGCCAAGTTCAGGCTCTCGGCCTTGCCCCAGATCGGGACGCCGACCTTGCGGTGCGCCAGGGCGGCCGTGGCTTCGTCGAGGCCGTGGGCTTCGGAGCCGAAGAGCCACACCGTGGGCGCGGCCAGGTCGCCCGCGCCGTCGAGCGCGTACAGATCGTCCCCGTCGGCCGCGGCCGCCAGGATCTGGGCGTGGTCGAAGACGTCGAGGAGGTCGGCCGTGTCGGCCGCGCGGATCACCGGCAAATGGAACAGGCTCCCGGCCGAGGACCGCACGCACTTGCCGTTGTACGGGTCCACCGAGTCGGTGCCGAAGACCACGCAGTCGGCCCCGGCCGCGTCTGCGGCGCGCAGCACCGTGCCGGCGTTGCCCGGGTCGGTGATGCCGTGGAGCACCGCGACCAGCTTCGCCTCTTCGGGGAGGCGCTGGTCGAGGAAGCGACAGACCGCGACGAGCCCTTGCGGGGTCACCGTCTCTGCCAGCGCGGCCAGGCCTTCGTCCGTGCACGGGTGCACGTGGGCGCCCGCCGCGACGGCGGCGTCGACGATGTCCGAGTGCTTGACGTCGGCTTCGAGGTCGTAGAACAGGTCCTCGACCACCCCGGCCGCGATCGCTTCGTGAACCGCCTGCGGTCCTTCGGCGAGGAACCGCTCGGCTTTGTCGCGGCCGCGGCGGCGCTGCAGCTTGCGGGCAGCGACAACCCGGGACGATCGCGCCGTGAGCGCATCCGTCCCGGGTTCGTCAGCCGTCATTTACTGCTCAGCCGGAGCGTTGACGTCCTCGGGGAGGGCCTTGCGGGCGACCTCGACCAGGGCGGCGAACGCCGTGGGGTCGGACACGGCCAGCTCGGCGAGGATCTTGCGGTCCACCTCGACCTCGGCGAGGGACAGGCCCTGCATGAAGCGGTTGTAGGTGATGCCGTTCGCTCGGGCGGCCGCGTTGATGCGGGTGATCCAGAGCTTGCGGAACTCGCGCTTGCGGTTCTTGCGGTCGCGGTACGAGTAGGTGTACGAGTGGAGCAGCTGCTCCTTGGCCTTGCGGTACAGGCGCGAGCGCTGCCCGCGGTAGCCCTTGGCCTCTTCGAGTACGACGCGGCGCTTCTTCTTGGCGTTCATTGAACGCTTGACGCGTGCCACAGTTCAGTCTCCTTGCGTTAAAAGCGAATGGAAGGATGGCGGTGGGGGCGAGCTAGCGGCCCAGCAGCTTGTTGACCTGCTTAGTGTCGGCGGGCGACACCGGGCTGCGGCCGTCCTTGCTGCGCTTGACGCGGCCGGACTTGTGCTCCATGAGGTGGTTCTTGCCGGCCTTGCGGCGCATCAGCTTGCCCGACCCGGTCACCTTGAACCGCTTCTTGGCGCCACTGTGGGTCTTCATCTTCGGCATCGTGTTCTCCTCTGTTCTCAATGCCGACCAGGGGCGGGCGCGCGGGGGCGCCCGCTTCCGGTCGGTGTCGGTGCTCAGGTCCGGAAGGTCTAGGACTCCGGCGTCTCGGCGGGCGTCGCTTCAGCCGCCTCCACCGGGGCGTCGGCCTGCTCGGCGGTGTCGGCCTGCTCGGCCTCATCGCGTTCGCGGCCGCCCTTGGCTCGTCCGGTGCCCTTGATCTCGCTCTTGGGGCGGATCGGGGCGACGACCATGATCATGTTGCGGCCGTCCTGCTTCGGGGCCGACTCGACGGTGCCGAGATCCGAGATCTCCTCCGCGAGCTTGTCCAGCAGGCGGCGGCCGATCTCCGGGCGCGACTGCTCGCGTCCGCGGAACATGATCGTGACCTTGACCTTGTCGCCGGCCGAGAGGAAGCGCACGACGTGACCCTTTTTGGTCTCGTAGTCGTGCTTGTCGATCTTCGGCCGAAGCTTCATTTCCTTGATGACGGTCTGCTGCTGGTTGCGGCGCGAGGCACGGGCCTTCTGAGCGGACTCGTACTTGTACTTGCCGTAGTCCATGAGCTTGCAGACCGGCGGGCGGGCAGTGGGTGCGACTTCGACCAGGTCCAGGTCGACGTCGGCGGCCAGTTGCAGGGCCTTGTCGATCGACACGATGCCGACCTGCTCTCCCTGCGGGCCGACCAGACGCACTTCTTTGGTCCGGATCTGGTCGTTCACGCGCAAATCGCTGATGGGGCCTCCTTGGTTCGCGATTATCGCCGGTGCGCTGCGCACCGGCGCCCCTGTGGCTTTCCGGTCGTCGCCGGCAGCGGGTGCTCCCAGCGGCTTGTCGTCGCAAGCGTGACCCAGCTGGCCTCGGGTAAGAGGTCCCAACGAGAAAAGACCCCAGCGTATGCCAGGGTCCACTCCAAAAGCACGGCGAATGCGATCGCCGTCTTGTGACCCGGTCGCCTGTCGGTCCTCCTGAGGAGGGCCCGGCTGCGGGTGGGAGCTGGACTCCGCTTGCTGCACCGCGCGGGGCGGTGCGATCGACACGCAATACTAGCACCTAGCTGCGGGACTGCTCCAAGAGTGCCCGCAGGTGTTTGATCGCCGCCACAGCGCGCTCCTTGTCGGTGACCTGCACGGCCATGATCGACATCTCGTCGTCGTCGGCGAGTTCCACGGTGGCCCAAGTCATCTTGTCGGTGAAGTTGATCGCGGTGACGACCTGCCACGGGAAGTAGCGCTTGGAGGCGACGTTGGTGACCTCGATGCCCTTCTCGTCGGCGCGCACGCCCAGGCGCAAAAAGCTGAGGGCGATGCCGGCGCCGAGCACGCCGAGGCCGATCATCGCGACCTGGTCGACCCACGTGACGGCGCCGCCCTCGACGGTCTGCGAGCCGAGAGTGAAGGACAGGGCGGTGAATCCGCCCAGGGCGACGACGGCGCCGATCCAGGCCCCGATGCGGGACTTGCGCGGTCGGTAGTCGAGCTGGCCCGGTTCGGTCATGGTCTGCTCCTGTACGGCGGTCACGATGCTCCCTCTCCCATCCGACCCGTGCCGGTTCACGGCAGCTGGTCGATCTCTAGCCCTGAGTCGAATGCAAGCAGTGTCTTGGGTTCCCCCGTCACGATGGGCCAACCGGGGCGGTTCAGGCCACACCAGGCGACGTGTCCGGCGGCGATGTTCCCGTGCTGGCGTGAGCGCGAGAGCATGAGGCCGACGTCGCGGGCGGACTTCTGGTCGAGGTCCATCACGACGGTGACGGGCAGGCCGAGCAGCACTTGGAGGGCGTCGCGGTCGCGGCGGCGGGCCTGGGACCAGGCCTCGGCGAGCGCTCCCGACGGGATCGCGAGGACGACGTTCTGCTCGAGGGCGGTGAAGACGACGGCTTGCGGGTAGGGCATGGAGGTGGCGAATCCGACGATGGCCGAGACGTCCAGGATGCGGCCGCCGATCACGCTCGGGCCTCTCCTTCTTTGTCGTCGACTCCGAGGACCTCGCGGGCCCAGGCCAGGTGCTCGGCGCTGGGGGCGTGGCCCTTGCGCTCGAAGAGGTCCTGGAGCTCGGCGAGCGAGCGGTCCTTTTCGAGGCGTTCGGCGACGGCGGCGGCGACGTACTCGTCGACTGAGGAGGCCCGGCCGACTGCCACGAGGCGGCGGATCTGCTCGAGCTGGCCGGCGGGGAGGGTGACGGTCGGACGCGAGGGGCCCGCCCCCGCGTCGGCGGGAGGATTCAGCGACGAATTGGCGCGATCGGTCACGATGCACAGGGTAGCGGGGCGCGGACCGCTCACGGTAGCCGCATCAGCCGTCTCGGGTGAGTAGTACCGTCGTGGTGATGAGCGTCGTCCTCCTCATAGCTTGCGAGCCATAAGTTCGTCGAGCGTCAGCACCCGTTGCCTGGAAGGACCTGTCATGGCTGAGAAGAAGTCCGGCGAGCGGCCCCACGACCCGAAGTTCCCCGAGAAGTTCCTGAACTTCATGCGCACCGGCTGGGGCGCCTCGGAGCTGGACGTGGCCGAGTCGGCGCAGGCGGCCTTCACCGCCCGCCGCCGCGAGGCGGTCTCCGCGGCGTTCCCGGGCGAGACGGTCGTCGTGCCGACCGGCTCTGAGAAGGTCCGCGCGAACGACACCTTCTTCCGCTTCCGCGCGGGTTCGGACTTCGCGTGGCTCACCGGCGACTACGACCCCGAGGGCGTGCTCGTGCTGCACCCGAACGGGTCCGGGCACGACGCCGTCTTGTACCGGCGCCCGCGCAAGGGTTACGACTCCGACGAGTTCTTCCGCTCGGCGAAGTACGGCGAGCTGTGGATCGGCCGCAAGCGCTCCCTGGAGGAGACCAGTGTGGAGCTGGGCTTCGAGGTGCGCGACGTGGAGCGGCTCGAGGGCGAGCTGCATGGCGTCGAGCGCGGCAAGGTCCGCGTGCTGCGCGGCTTCGACGCCAATGTGGACGCGCGCTTCGCGGCCGAGGAGCCGGTGAACGACGCCGACGGCAAGCCGCAGCTGACCCGCGACGGCGAACTCGCCGCGGTGCTCTCCGAGCTGCGTCTGGTCAAGGACTCCTGGGAGCTGGCGCAGCTCCAGGACGCCATCGACATCACCGTGCGCGGCTTCGAGGACGTGGCGCGGATCCTCCCTTCGAGCGGCCCCGTCTCCGAGCGGACCTTGGAAGGCGTGTTCGGGCTGCGCTCGCGCGTCGAGGGCAACGGCCTGGGCTACGACTCGATCGTGGGCTCGGGGAAGCACGCCACGACGCTGCACTGGATCACCAACGACGGGCAGACCACGCCGGGCGAGCTGATCCTCATGGACATGGGCGTGGAGAACAACCACCTCTACACCGCAGACGTGACTCGCACTCTCCCAGTGAGCGGCGAGTTCTCGCCGCTGCAGCGGGAGGTCTACGAGATCGTGCACGCCTCGCAGCAGGCGGGCATGGACGCCATCAAGCCGGGTACGGAGTTCCAGGAGATCCACCAGACCTGCATGCGGGTGCTGGCCGAGGGCCTCAAGAGCCTCGGGATTCTGCCGGGCACCGTGGACGAGGCGCTCGACAAGGACTCGCTGATCTACCGGCGCTGGACGCTGCACGGCTTCGGGCACATGCTCGGCCTCGACGTGCACGACTGCGCGGCCTCGCGCCCCGAGCACTACTACCGCGGCGCGGTGCGGGAGGACTTCGTGCTGACCGTCGAGCCGGGGCTGTACTTCCAGGCCAACGACGAGTTGGTGCCCGAGGAGCTGCGCGGCATCGGCATCCGCATCGAGGACGACGTGCGGGTCACCGCCGAGGGCTGCGAGAACCTCTCGGCGGGGCTGCCGCGTACCGCCGACGACGTGGAGTCGTGGCTCGCCGCCCAACGCGAGGCCGGGCCCCGTTTGGCAGTGTAAGCGCTGGTGGCGACCGGGAACACAGGGCCGGTGAGAGCCCTGAAAGCCCGGCGCGTATAGTCCGAATTTGGACTTATATCCACCGCACCGGGCCGGCGGCGACGAGCTTCACCGCACATCACCGCGAGTCGCCGCCGGCCTTACAACCTCAGGCACAGCCCCGGATGCGGACCTTCCTCGAACACCAAGGCCGCGAGGCAACGCGCCCCGGGCGCGCAGTGGCATGGCCTTAGGCTCGGCTAAGGACCTCGCCTGGGAAACCGAGTGATACAGTTGGAACCGTTAAATAAGACGGACGTACTGTTTAGAAGCGGTCCACTCTGCGCGACCTCGGTTCCCTGCCCTTGAGGTTGCGGCAGACTGAGACCGATCTTCAGTTCTGAATCGAGGAGCTCTCATGGTGAGCACGGACTCCTTCGGCGCCCGCGAGACGCTGCGGGTCGGCGAACACGACTACGACATCTTCCGGATCGACAGGGTCGAGGGACACGATCGGCTGCCCTACAGCCTCAAAGTCCTGCTCGAGAACCTGCTGCGCAATGAGGACGGCGCGGACATCACCGCCGAGCACATCCGGTCCCTGGGCTCCTGGGACCCGGCCGCCAAGCCCAGCACCGAGATCCAGTTCACGCCCGCACGCGTGATCATGCAGGACTTCACCGGCGTCCCCTGCGTCGTCGACCTCGCCACCATGCGCGAGGCCGTGCGCGACCTCGGCGGCGACCCGTCCAAGGTCAACCCGCTCGCGCCCGCCGAAATGGTCATCGACCACTCCGTGATCGTCGACTTCTTCGGCCACCCCGACTCCTTCAAGCGCAACGTCGAGCGCGAATACGAGCGCAACCGCGAGCGCTACCAGTTCCTGCGCTGGGGCCAGACCGCCTTCGACGAGTTCAAGGTCGTCCCGCCCGGCACCGGGATCGTGCACCAGGTCAACATCGAGCACCTGGCCCGCGTCGTCATGACCCGCGACGGCGTCGCCTACCCCGACACCTGCGTGGGCACCGACTCGCACACCACCATGGAGAACGGCATCGGCGTCCTCGGCTGGGGCGTCGGCGGCATCGAGGCCGAGGCCGCGATGCTCGGCCAGCCGATCTCGATGCTCATCCCGCGCGTCGTCGGCTTCAAGCTCTCCGGCGACCTCGCGCCCGGCACCACGGCCACGGACCTGGTCCTCACCATCACCGAGATCCTCCGCGACCACGGCGTGGTCGGCAAGTTCGTCGAGTTCTACGGCGAGGGCGTCGGCGCCGTGCCGGTGGCCGACCGCTCCACGCTCGGCAACATGGCCCCCGAGTTCGGCTCCACCTGCGGCATCTTCCCGATCGACGAGCGCACCGTCGAATACCTGCGCCTGACCGGCCGCACCGAGGAGCAGATCGCGCTCGTCGAGGCCTACGCCAAGGCCCAGGGCATGTGGCACGACCCGTCGCAGGAGGCCGAGTACTCCGAATACCTCGAACTCGACCTCTCCACCGTCGTGCCCTCGATCGCCGGGCCCAAGCGCCCGCAGGACCGCATCCAGCTCGACAACGCCGCCCACCAGTGGCGCCGCGACGTGGCGAACTACGTCACCGACGAGTCCGGTCTGGAGTCCTTCCCGGGCTCGGACGCCCCGGCC
>DATABR010000088.1:0-5057 GCA_036259435.1 Glycomyces sp. | reverse complement strand
GAGTGCGCAGTGATCTCTGGTCGAACTGGATGCTCAGCGATCGCTATGAGCGAAGCGGCGACCGTTGAGGCGGCCGGATTCAGCCGAGTCCGGGCGCTTCCGCCGCAAACAGCATCGGAACACGATTTCTGGTCTTGTTCCGACATAATGGGGGCATGGAAACCATCGCTGCCCCTCCCAAGCGGTGGTGCTCAAGCGCGGCTAGGACATTGGTAGGGGTCCGGTGCGATCTGCGCCGGGCCCTTCGTCATGCGGCGGATGCCGAAGTCCGCGCCGCCGGGGTCGCGCACGGTGGTGAATCCGCGGTGGAGCATCGCCCGCAGTTCGATCGCGGCTTTCACCGCGACGTACGCGGGCGAGGCGTCGGCGAGCCCGGAGAGGTCCGCGCTGTGGGCGTTCACGTGGCAGTCGATGAGCCCGGGCATGAGCGTCTTCCCATCGAGGTCGACCACGCGTGCGTTGGCCGGGATGTCGAGGTCGGGTCCGCCCACGGCCGTGATCTCGCCGCTGCGCACCAGCACCCGTCGGCCGGGGATGAGCACGCCCGCAACGGCGTCGAGCAGGCGGGCCCGGTTGAACAGCACAGTCTCGGTCAACGGCGTCTCCTGACATGTCGCGAACGCGGCACGTGCCGCACGGTTAGCGCCGGGGACCAATATGCCGGACCGCCCGGTACCGTCGGACACGGACCTCGCACCTCGGATCGTCTGCATCGGTGACCCTTGCGGCACCAGAGAGAGCGAGCGATATGTCCTATCCCGAAAGCGCAAGGACTTCTTTGCGCGCCACGACAACTTCTGGATCGAGGAGTAGCGACTCAGGGGATGAGCACCGCGTATTCGCGCAGGTGCCGTTCGAATCCCGGGGAGACGTCGACTTCGAGGATCACTTCGTCGAGGTGCTGGAAGGGTCCCTCGCGCTCTACGCGCTCGCGGACTTGCTTCGCGGTCGCCTCGTTGAAGCCCGGGAGGTCCCGCAGGACCTCGACCGGGGCGTGGTTGACGTCGACGAGCCCGCCGTCGTCGATCTGCCGCGGCAGGTCGGGGCGGCCGACGCCGCTGCGCTTGGCCAGCGCAGGATCCCCTTCGGCCAGTCGCCTGGCGTCCTCGCGGAGCCGTGAAGCGCGGTCGAGCGCGGGGGCCACCCAGTCCGGCCCGTCCGCGATGCGCGCGGGCGACTTCGGTGCCTTGGGCGGGGTCGCAGGCGTCGCCTCCCTTGGGGCCCATACGTGTCGGCGGATCGCGAACAGGTGGATGGCGGCGCCGAACGTGCCGGCGGTCATCAGCAGGAATGCGCTCCAGAGCGCCCATTCCGGCGTCTCGCCTACGTCGAACGGGAGGATGAGTGCGAAGAAGCCCACGAAGCCGGCGGTGTAGGCCACCAGCGGCGCCACGGTCACGGCCGAGGGCCGCCGTCCGGCGGCGAGGCCGAACGCCAGCGGTGCCCCCGCCCCGGGCACCAGGATGGGCAGGAGCGCCCACGGGATCGTCGCCGCGCCGGGACCGGCCGGTGGGCCGGGGTGCGGGCGGGCGTCGGAGGGAGCGGGTGTGGCGGGCATGCACCGATGGTATCGACCTGGTGCGCGGCAGGCCCTGAACGCGCAGCGTCGGAGGCCATCGGCGCCGGACACGACGGCCGTGCAGCGGCCGCGAAAGCCCGCGACGACGAAAAGCCGGACGGTCTATCGCCGTCCGGCCCTTCGTCTTGTCTTGAGCCCCTTAGAGGTTCTCGATGACCTCGCGCATGAGGCGGGCGGTCTCACTCGGGGTCTTGCCGACCTTGACGCCGGCGGCCTCGAGGGCCTCCTTCTTCGACTCGGCGGTACCGGCCGAACCGGAGATGATGGCGCCTGCGTGGCCCATCGTCTTGCCCTCGGGGGCGGTGAAACCGGCGATGTAGCCGACCACGGGCTTGGTCACGTGGGCCTTGATGTACTCGGCCGCGCGCTCCTCGGCGTCGCCGCCGATCTCGCCGATCATGACGATCGCCTTGGTCTCGGGGTCCGCTTCGAACGCCTTGAGGCAGTCGATGTGGGTGGTCCCGATGACCGGGTCGCCGCCGATGCCGACGGAGGTCGAGAAGCCGATGTCCCGCAGCTCGTACATGAGCTGGTAGGTCAGCGTGCCCGACTTGGAGACCAGGCCGATCGGGCCGGCGCCGGTGATGTCGGCGGGCGTGATGCCCGCGTTCGACTTGCCGGGGCTGGCGATGCCGGGGCAGTTCGGGCCCACGATGCGGGTCTTGTTGCCCTTGGCCTCGGCGTAGTTCCAGAACGTCACCGAGTCGTGCACCGGGATGCCCTCGGTGATCACGATCGCCACCTCGATCTCGGCGTCGATCGCCTCGATCACGGCGGACTTGCAGAACGCCGGGGGCACGAACACGACGGAGGTGTTCGCACCGGTCTCGGCCATGGCCTCGGCCACGGAGGCGAACACCGGCAGGCTCACGCCGTCGACGTCGACCTTGGTGCCGGCCTTGCGCGGGTTGACGCCGCCCACGATCTCGGTGCCGGCCTTGAGCATGCGGCGGGTGTGCTTCATGCCCTCGGAGCCGGTCATGCCCTGGACGATGACCTTGCTGGTTTCGTTGATGAAGATCGCCATCGAACTAGGCCCCCTTGTTCGCGAGCTCAGCGGCCTTGTCGGCTGCGGCGTCCATGGTCTCGACCACGGTGATGAGCGGGTGGTTCGCGTCGGCGAGGATCTGGCGACCCGCCTCGGCGTTGTTGCCGTCGATGCGGGCGACGAGCGGCAAGGTGGCGTCCTCGCCGCGGTCGGCGAGCGTCTGCAGAGCGCCGAGGATGCCGCGGGCAACCTCGTCGCAGGCGGTGATGCCGCCGAAGATGTTCACGAACACGCTCTTGACCTGCGGGTCTGACAGGACCACTTCGAGGCCGTTCGCCATCACGGCCGCCGAAGCGCCGCCGCCGATGTCGAGGAAGTTCGCGGGCTTGACGCCGCCGTGCTGCTCGCCGGCGTAGGACACCACGTCCAGTGTGGACATGACGAGCCCGGCGCCGTTGCCGATGATGCCGACCGAGCCGTCGAGCTTGACGTAGTTCAGGCCGGAGTCCTTGGCGCGCTGCTCGAGCGGGTCCACGGCCGACTTGTCCTCGAACTCGGCGTTCTCGGGGTGGCGGAAGTCCGCGTTCTCGTCGAGCGTGACCTTCGCGTCGAGCGCGAGGACCGTGCCCTCGGGCGTGCGCACGAGCGGGTTGACCTCGACGAGCGTGGCGTCTTCGGCCACGAACGCACCCCAGAGCTTCACGAAGACGTCCACGAGCTGGTCGCGGAGGTCCTCGGGGAAGGCGGCCTTGGTGATGATGTCGTTCGCGATCTCGGGAGTGACGCCGACACCGGCGTCGATCGGGAGCTTCACGACCTTCTCGGGGTCGGTGTGCGCGACCTCTTCGATCTCCATGCCGCCCGCGGTCGAGGCGATGCACAGGAACGTGCGGTTCGCCCGGTCGAGCAGGTAGGAGAAGTAGTACTCCTCGGCGATGTCGGCGGTCACCGTGAGCATGACCTTCTCGACGGTGTGGCCCTTGATGTCCATGCCGAGGATGTTCGTGGCGTGGGTCTTGACCTCGTCGACGGTGTCGGCGAGCTTCACGCCGCCCGCCTTGCCTCGGCCGCCGACCTTCACCTGCGCTTTGACGACCACCCGGTCACCGAGGCGCTCGGCGAGCGCCACGGCCTCCTGGGGGGTGGTGGCGACGCCGCCGTCCAGTACCGGCACGCTGTGCCGGGCGAACAGCGCGCGGCCCTGGTATTCGTACAGATCCACTGTAGAGTCCGCTCCGCTAGCTAGTCTTCCTTGACCGGACGGCCTGGTCCTCCCCGCTCGGGGCCCGGTGCGGGCCGCGGTCTCGGCGAACCGGGTCCAGCGAGCGGGGCAACGTACAGGTGCCCGTTATCGCAGGGTAACCCCCGGCTGCGTGCCCGCGGCCCGGGCACGGCGCGGGTGTGACGAGTCAGGCTGCGATTACGGTCTGCGGCGGGGCGTACTGGTCCTTCACGATGCGGTACGGCTGATGTGAGCGTTGACCTGCCCGCTATCGTCTGATCGGCCGAGCAGGCGGGAGGCGGGGAACGCTTTCGGCGGCGGCGGAATGCGAACCGCGCGGCGGCCGGCGACGGGCTTCGCGAAACCTGGGGAAAGAGGCGGGGACCGGACGCACCCCTCAGGCGTCCGGTCCCCTTAGCGGGAATCAAGCCCACCCCTCAATGGCTTGATCCCCTTAGGCACGATGCCCTATCGCCACCCCTCAATCGACAGGGCATCGGCAGTTTGTGGCATACGCCAATTTTGTGACCCTTGGAGGTGAATCCAAGGTGTCTCCATATGGCTTATGCGATTGCGGCCTTTCGGCCGACTGTCGATGCGTCTCGCGCGGCTTTCCTTCCGCGTCCGACACTAATAAGAACGAGAGCCGTCGCAGCCGGTTACGGTCTCCTCAGAGAATTTTTTGCCGCGGGCGTTCGCACTGGTAGAGGCCGGTTACACGGTCGCGGGACGGCCCTGATCGGGTGAGGCGACATGTTCGCGCACCCATTCGGCGATCACCTGGGTCGAGGCGCCGGGGCCGAATATCTGGGCCACTCCGGCTTGGCGCAGTTGCGCGGCGTCCTCGTCGGGAATGATGCCGCCGCCGAAGACCACGATGTCGCGCGCATCGGCCTCTTCGAGTAGTCGCAGCACGCGCGGGAAGAGCGTCATATGAGCGCCGGAGAGAATGCTCAGGCCGATCGCGTCGGCGTCCTCGGCGAGCGCGGTCGCCACGACCTGCTCGGGGGAGTTGTGCAGGCCGGTGTAGACCACTTCCATGCCCGCGTCGCGCAGCGCCCGCGCCACGACTTTCGCGCCCCGGTCGTGCCCGTCGAGCCCGACCTTCGCGACGACCACCCTGATCGGTGCGCCAGTTGCGGACATAGATGTACCTCCTCGTACGGAGGCCGCGGCACCCACGGCGCTCGTGGCGAACCGTGCGTACCGCCCCCAGCAGGTCGCGACTAAGCTCGCTCGTAAGCAACGGCCGCGGTACGCACGGTTCG
>DATABR010000087.1:0-7965 GCA_036259435.1 Glycomyces sp. | reverse complement strand
CGGCCCCGTTTCCGTTCGCTCGCGTTACGAGTCGCCGCCCGCTTCGCCGGCTTCGGTGGCGGTCGGGTCGGTGATCTGGTACTTCGCCGCGGCCTGGGCCGCCAGCTCCGGCTTGACCTCGCCGCGGGCGGCGAGCTGCTGGAGGGCGGCCACGGCGATCGACTCGGCGTCCACGTTGAAGTGGCGGCGCAGCGCTCCGCGGGTGTCGGAGTGGCCGAAGCCGTCCGTGCCCAGCGAGGTGTAGTCGCCCGGCACCCAGCGGCTGATGAGGTCCGGCACGGACCGCATGTAGTCGCTGACGGCGATGAACGGGCCCTCGGAACCCGAGAGCTTGCGCGTCACGTACGGCACCCGCTTCTCGGCCTCCGGGTGGCGCAGGTTGTGCTGCTCCGCGGCGACCGCGTCGCGGTTGAGCTCGGACCACGAGGTCACCGACCACACGTCGGCGGCCACGCCCCAGTCCGAGGCCAGCAGCTCCACGGCCCTCATAGCCCACGGCATGCCCGAGCCGGCGGCCAGCAGCTGTACTCGGGGGCCCGAGCCCTCCGCGGCGGAGACCTTGTGGATGCCCTTGAGGATGCCCTCGACGTCCACGCCCTCCGGTTCGGCCGGCTGCACGATCGGCTCGTTGTAGACCGTCATGTAGTAGAAGACGTGCTCGCCGTCCTCGTACATGCGCTTGAGGCCGTCCTGGACCAGGTGGCCGATCTCGTAGCCGAACGCCGGGTCGTAGGAGAGCACCGCGGGGTTGGTGTGCGCCATGAGGATCGAATGCCCGTCCTCGTGCTGCAGGCCCTCGCCGTTGAGCGTGGTCCGGCCCGCGGTCGCGCCGATCAGGAAGCCGTTCGCGAGCTGGTCGGTGGCCGCCCAGATCGCGTCCGCCGTCCGCTGGAACCCGAACATCGAGTAGAAGATGTAGAACGGGATCATCGGCTCGCCGAGTGTGTCGCCCGCGGTGCCCGCCGCGGTGAACGCGGCCATCGAACCGGCCTCGTTGATGCCCACGTGCATCAGCTGGCCCTGCTCGGACTCCTTGTAGGACAAGAAGAGGTCGCGGTCCACCGACAGGTACTGCTGGCCGTGCGTCGACCAGATCTTCGCCGTCGGGAACATCGCGTCCATGCCGAACGTGCGCGCCTCGTCGGGGATGATCGGAACCCAGCGCTTGCCGATCTCCTTGTCCCGCATGAGGTCCTTGAGCAGGCGCACCAGCGCCATGGTCGTGGCGACCTTCTGCTTGCCCGAGCCGCGCTTGGCGCTCTTGTAGGCGTCGTCGCCCGGCAGGCTCAGCGGGACCACGGTGTTGCGGCGCGAAGGGATCGAACCGCCCAGCGCCCGGCGGCGCTCCTGCAGGTACTCGTGCTCGGCCGAACCGGCCTCGGGCTTGATGTACGGCGGCAGGTACGGGCTCTGCTCCAGCTGCTCGTCGCTCACCGGCATCTCGAGCGCGTCGCGGAAGCCCTTGAGGTCCTCGAGCGTGAGCTTCTTCATCTGGTGGGTCGCGTTGCGGCCCTCGAAGGCCGAACCGAGCTTGTAGCCCTTGACGGTGTGCGCCAGGATCACGGTCGGTTGGCCCTCGTGGTCCATCGCGGCCTTGTACGCGGCGTAGATCTTGCGGTCGTCGTGCCCGCCGCGCCGCAGGTTCCAGATGTCGTCGTCCGACAACGGCTGCGCCATCGCCTTGGTGCGCGTGTCGCGGCCGAAGAAGTGCTCGCGGATGAACGCGCCCGACTCGGCCTTGAACGTCTGGAAGTCGCCGTCCGGCGTGGTGTTCATGAGGTTCACCAGAGCGCCGTCCGAGTCGGCCGCCAGCAGCGGGTCCCACTCGCGGCCCCACATCACCTTGACGACGTTCCAGCCCGCGCCGCGGAAGTACGACTCGAGCTCCTGCACGATCTTGCCGTTGCCGCGCACCGGCCCGTCGAGGCGCTGGAGGTTGCAGTTGACCACGAACGTGAGGTTGTCGAGCTCGGCGCCCGCCGCGAACTGCAGCGCACCGCGCGACTCGACCTCGTCCATCTCGCCGTCGCCCAGGAACGCCCACACCTGCTGGTCCGAGGTGTCCTTGACCCCGCGGTCCTGCATGTAGCGGTTGAACAGCGCCTGGTAGATCGCGTTGATCGGACCCAGGCCCATCGACACGGTCGGGAACTGCCAGTAGTCGGGCATCAGGCGCGGGTGCGGGTAGGACGGCAGCCCGCCCTGCGGCCGCGAGACCTCCTGGCGGAAGCCGTCGAGGTCGTCCTCGCTCAGGCGGCCTTCCACAAAGGAGCGGGCGTACATGCCCGGGGAGGCGTGGCCCTGGTAGAAGATCTGGTCGCCGCCGCCGGCGTGCTCGCGCCCGCGGAAGAAGTGGTTGTAGCCCACCTCGTACAGGTTCGCCGCCGAAGCGTAGGTGGAGATGTGGCCGCCCACGCCGATGCCGGGACGCTGCGCGCGGTGGACGGTCATCGCCGCGTTCCAGCGCACGAACGCGCGGATGCGGTGCTCGACGGACTCGTCACCGGGATAGTGCGGCTCGGCCTCGACGGGAATGGTGTTCACATAGTCGGTGCTCGTGGACGCCGGGATGCCGATCTGGCGTTTGCGGGCGTGCTCGAGCAACCGCTGCATGACATAGCGGGCACGGGTGCGCCCGCCTGCGTCGAGGAGGCCGTCCAGGGAGTCCAGCCACTCGCTGGTCTCCCCCGGGTCAGTGTCCGGTACTTGGGTCGGCAATCCGTCACTGATGGGCGGCCGGTTCTGTTCCGTGGTCACGGGCGATCCCTCGTTCTAAGACTGCGGCTTTGCAGGGTTTCTTCAGGCAGCAGAGTGTCATCGTTTTCTACCATCCTCTCTTGAATCTACCGCGAGCATCATCTGCCCACCCGCCTTGATGCGACCGCGCCCACACTCCCCGCGACCACGAACGCCGCTCACCTGCGAAGCCGCGCGAAGGGCCCCATCCACCGAGATCACCGTCATGTGAACGGCCGCGCACCGCCGCCTCGAACGCCTTTGCGCCCGCGCCGGCGCGCACGATCAGCGCCAGGGCCCGAGCGCTGGATATGTCGCGCCTCATATGGTCTACTCCATATGCTGTGCACAGCAGAGCGGTACGCTCTGGCAGCCGACCTAGTGGAGGGGTGAAGTGAACGCTTCGAGCAGCCCGGTGGACGTCTCGAACGTGGTGCAGCGACTCGGGCTCGACGGCGTGGAAGCCGTCATGGAGATCGGATTCAGCACCGATGTCGACGCAGTCCTGCGCACCGCCGTCATCGAATCGGTAGGGGAGCTCCTCGACGAGGACTCCGATGAGATCGTCGGCGCGGTGCTCCTGTGGTGTCGCGAGGAGGACGGCGACCTCGTCGACCTCCTGCTCGACGCCCGCGACCCCCTCGCCGACAACGGCGTGGTCTGGCTCCTGACCCCCAAGGCCGGCAAGCCCGGCCACATCGACCCGGCAGACATCGAGGAATCGGCGACTCTGGCGGGTCTCAAATCGACCAAGACCCTCAACGCCTCCCCCGACTGGGTGGCCTCCCGGATGGTCGTCGCACGCCGCTGAACCGGCCCGCTGTCGCCGAGGTCCGCTTCGACCGGGCCCGGTGACGGCCGCGCCCGCCTGGCGCTAACGTTCAGCCCGTCACGACCATCGAAGGCCCTCCGTCGAGGGCCGCACCGCGAGGAGCGCGCATGCCGATCGAAACCGGAACCAAGGCCCCCGGCTTCACTCTGAAGGACCAGAACAACCAAGAGGTCGGCCTCGCCGACTTCCTCGGCGAGAAACACGTGCTGCTCGTCTTCTACCCGTTCGCGTTCACCGGGGTGTGCGAGGGCGAGCTGTGCGGCATCCGCGACGACCTCGACGCCTACCAGACCGACGAGGTCCAGGTCCTCAGCGTCTCGATCGACTCCCCGTTCGCCCACAAGGTCTGGGCCAAGCAAGAGGGCTTCGAGTTCCCGCTGCTGAGCGACTTCTGGCCGCACGGCCAGGTCGCCCAGGCCTACGGCGTCTTCAACGAGGAGAAGGGCATGGCGAACCGCGGCACGTTCGTCATCGACAAGACCGGCGTCGTGCGCTTCGCCGAGATGAACATGCCCGGTGAGGCCCGCGACCAGGGCGCTTGGAAGAAGGCCCTGGCCGAACTGCAGGGCTAGAACGTCCCGAAAGGCCGCCGGTTGACTTCCCCGGCGGCCTTTCCGCTGTCTTCTGACATTGACACACTCGAATGCTTGACACCTAGGTTCACTTCCGCCACTATTAGGCAATCGGTTGCGGGAAACCGCTTACCTCTCACTCCCGGAAGGACATTCGATGATGAACCGTCCTGTAAGACGAACCCTCGCCGTCGTCGCGCTCGCCGCGCTGGCCGCCACGGCGCTCCCCGGAACCGCCGACGCGGGCGGGCGCCACGACCTCGGCCGCCAGGCCATCGCCGCCAACGACGGCTGGGGCGCCTACGACGGCGGCACCACCGGCGGCTCCGACGCCGCCCGCGACCACGTGTACACCGTGGACACCTGGGCCGAGCTCAAGGAGGCCGTCCAGGGCGACGAGCCCAAGATCGTGAAGATCAAGGGCCACATCGACGCCTGGACCGACGCCGAGGGCAACGCGCTCACCTGCGATGACTGGAACGACCCCGGCTACACCTGGGAGTCCTACCTGGAGACCTACGACCCCGAGGTGTGGGGTCAGGACGCCCCCACCGGCGCGGTCGAGCAGGCCCGCGTGCGCTCATACCAGGCCTACCGAGAGCACGTGCTGCTCCCGATCGGCGCCAACACCACCATCGTCGGCAGCGCGAACGCCTCGGTCACCCACGGGGCCTTCTACATCTCGAGCGACAACGTGATCGTCCGCAACCTCGGCATCCACAACTCCTACGACTGCTTCCCCGCCTGGGAGGGCACCGCCTGGGACGGCGAGTTCGACAACGTCGAGGTCTCCGGGGCCACCCATGTGTGGCTCGACCACCTCACCGTCACCGACGGCGACGTCCGCGACTACGAGTCCCCGGTGATCTGGGGCGCCCGCGTCGAGCACCTCGACGGCGGCCTCGACATCGTGCGCGCCGCCGACCTGGTGACCGTGTCCTGGAGCCACATCCAGGACCACGACAAGACCATGCTCATCGGCAACACCGACTCCGACCGCTACGACGAGGACGACAAGCTGCGGGTGACCGTCCACCACAACTGGTTCGAGAACGCCGGACAGCGCGCCCCGCGCCTGCGCTGGGGCCAGGCGCACGTGTACAACAACTACTTCACGTACGACGGCGAGACGACCTACCCGTACTACTACTCGATCGGGGCCGGCAAGTACTCGGCGATCTACGCCGAGAACAACGCCTGGGACCTCGTCGGCATCGACGCCTCCAGCGCGATCTTCAACTGGGGCGGCGACGCCATGCACCTCGAGGGCAGTCTCTTCAACGGCCGGCGGGTCGACCTCCTCGCGGCCTGGAACGAGGCGCACCCCGAGGCGCCCATGGCCGGCACGGTCGCCGACCACCCGGTCCTCCACGGCAAGATCCACCCGACCAGGGTCGTGCCGATCCTGGTCCCGCTGTGGGCCGGAGCCGGACGACTCCGCTAGCGGCCCTAGGCCGGGCCACCCCTGGGCGGCCCGGCCCGTCGCGACTGGGAAAAAACGGGCAGGACGGTGCAACCGGAGCGGGGCCCGATCGCGTATACGCGGCGAAGCCACCGACGAGGGGACACTCAGTGCTGCCAAGACGGATCGGCGCCACCGCCGCCGCGCTCTCCCTGACCGCCGTCGCCGCCGGGTGCGGCTGGTTCGAACCGGAGGAAGCGGACCTCGACTTCGAGGCCCACGAGGCCGAGCTCACCGACATGTACAACGAGAACATCCGGCTCGCCAAGGAGCTGGACGAGGCCGAGGCCCGCATCGTCCAGGCCTGCCTTGAAAAGCGGGGGTTCACCGTCCACAATCCCGACCAGTTCACCAGCTGGCCCGAGGCCGAGCGCGAGAGCTTCGTCGACCAGCCGCCCTACCAGTGGTTCATGCCGACAGTCGAGGAAGCGTCGGACCGGGGCTTCTTCCAATGGACGGCGCTCGACGGCGCCGAGGAGTACGAGGACGGCGCGCTCTACGCGACCTTCGAAGAGTTCCAGGCCGCTGCCGGGTGGCCGGTGCACCTCTCGGAGGACGAGGAGATCGCCGAGTTCCACTACCTCCCCCCGGAGGACCAGTACGCCTGGTACGTCGCGTACGCGGGCGACAAGTGGGCCGCCGAGAACCACCCCGACCTGGGCGGACCCGGGCGCAAGACCGACGCCAGCGGCGACGAGGTCTTCTACAACCCGCCGCCCGAAGGCTGCCTGCTCGAGATGATCGAGGCCGTCTACGGCCAGCTCCAGACCTCCGAGAACGAGGAGGAGGGCTGGACCGACTGGACCTTCCGGCCAGAGCAGCCGTACGGCGACTGGTCGGCCATGAACGAGCGCTACGAGAACCGCACCGCCGACGCCGAGGGCGACCTCCTCGACTGCCTCGACGACCGCGGGCGCAGCGGGTGGGAGTTCTACAACGGCACCATCCTGGTCCACATGTACCTGCACGAGGCCGGCGAGGGCGAGAATGCGCTCTCCTCGCACGAGGACTCGGGCACGCGCTGGCCCGACCCGCCCCAGGACGCGCCGGACGCCGACGACTTCGAAGGCTGGCTCGCGTTCGAACGCGAGCTGGCCGTGGACTTCGCCGAATGCGGCGACGAGTCCGGCTTCCGCGAGGCGGCAGAGCACGCCTGGCAGCAGGCGCAGCTGCGCTTCTACCTCGACGTCGAAGAGGAGACCTTCGCCTGGCAGGAGGAGATGCGCGGGCACCTCGAGAAAGCACAGGAGGTCATCGGCTCGTAGGGCCGCCCGATCGAGTCGCTAGGTCGGTTCGCCGCCGGGCTTCTCGGAGGCTTCGCCGAACTGATCGGGGAACTCGCCTTCAGGCCTCTCGCCGTCATCGCCCCACGGGCTCAGGAAGACATACCGCACCATCGGGTAGCGCTCGCGCAGCCGGGCCTCGGCCGCGCGGCTCGTGCGCTCGATCGCCGTGCCGCTCGCGTCGTCGCGGAAGTCGACCTTGGCCGCGACGAGCACCGAAACCGGGCCGAGCTGGAGGGTCAGCAGGTCCTGCACGGCTGCGATGTCCTCACTGGTTTCGAGGTCGGCGCGCACGGCCTCGCGAAAGCGCGGCGGCAGGCTCTTGCCGATCAGCAGTGAGACGTTGGCGTGGCCCAGCAGCACCGCGACCACCAGCAGCAGCGCCCCGATGAGAACCGATGCGGCCCCGTCGTAAACCGGATCCCCCGTGATCTCGGTGAGCCCCAAGCCGACCGCGGCCAGTATCAAGCCGATCAGCGCCGCGAGGTCCTCCAGGAACACCGCCTTCAAGCTCGTGTCCGGGGTGTGCCGCAAAAACAGGCGCGGACGCACCTTCCAGCGCCGCGACTCGTTGCGCAGTTGCACGATCGTGCGCGCGAACGAGATGGCCTCAAGCACGAACGCGATCGCCAGGACCGCATACGAGAGCAGGTAGTCGCCCTCGGCGCTGTCGTGCATCGAGTGGAAGCCGTGCGTGATGGAGAACAGGCCGCCCGCCACGAACGTGAACGCCGCCGCGAGCGCCGCCCACAGGTAAGCGGTGCTGCCGTACCCGAACGGGTGCGCCTCGTCGGCGGGCTTCGCGCTGTTGCGCAAGGCGATGTACAGCATGAACTCGGTGACCGTGTCAGCCGCCGAGTGCGCCGCCTCCGAGACCATCGCCGCCGAGCCGCCCAGGAGTCCGGCCGCGAGCTTCGCCAAGGCGATGCCGAAGTTCATCAGCCCGGCGACGAGCACCGTCAGGACGCTCTCGGAGTTCACCGCTTCGTCGGGTAGCTCGGCCGCATCGCTCACCCCGCGAGCCTATGCGAGCGTGGGGCTTCGAAGCGGCCGGTCCCGAGACTACGGGAGCGGGGGGGG
>DATABR010000086.1:0-11222 GCA_036259435.1 Glycomyces sp. | reverse complement strand
GCGCGCCGTCGCCGAATGCGCCAAGGCAAACGGCTGCCGGACCCTCTCGGTCGAGGTCATCGCCACCACGCCCGCGGTCGGCTTCTACGACCGGCACGGCTTCGCCCGCACCGTCGTCGAGCAGCGCCACCTGCTGCGCTGGGCCGAGATCGACTGGGAGAAGATCGAGCACGCCGCCGGGCGCCTCGCCGCCGGGTACCGCCTCGAATACCACGCCGGCGGCGTCCCCGACCGCCTCATGGACTCCTACGCCGACGTCAAGGCGAACCTGCGCTCCGGTGGCGGGAACGTCGCCTTCGTGCCCGAGTGGCGCGGCTCGGCCTACGCCTCGGCCCTGCGCGATTCCTTCGCGACCCTCGCCGAGCGCGGGATGCGCTCGCACATCGCCGTCGCCGTCGCCGAGCCCTACGGGCACGTCGTGGGCCTCACCGAACTCGTCGTCTCCGCGCAGCGGCCCACCCGCGCCGACCAGTACGACACCGTCGTCGCCCCGCAACACCGCTCCTACGGCCTCGCGATGACCATGAAGGCCCGCCTGCTCACCGAACTGCGCCGCGCCGAACCGCAGCTCGTGGACGTCCAGACCTGGACGCTGGAGGCCGCCGACGACGTGCGGTGGATCAACGCCGAACTCGGCTTCGTCCACGACGTCGACTGGTACGACTACGAAGCCGACGTCGACAAGCTTCTGGGGCGCCTCTCCCGCACCGCCTGACCCGCGCGCACCGACCGAACGATCTTGGGCCGCAATCGTTTGCGAACGGTCCGTACACTCGTCACATGCACCCCCGGCACGCGAGGTACGTCGACGGCCCCACCGAACGCCGCGTCATCGTCGTGGGCGACAACGGACTGACGCTGCGGTTCATCAAGCACCTCATCGAGCGCTACGCCTTCCGCGTCATCGCCGTCTTCCCCGACGGGCCCGGCGGCCAACGGGACGAGATCCGCAGGGAAGCCGACGCCAACCGCAACCTCGTGGTCTTCTCCCGCCCGCACGTCACAGCCGACACCATCCGCGAAGCCGGGCTCACCGACGCGTACGCGGTGGCCCTGATGGACCAGAACGACGTCGGCAACCTGCACATGGCGCTGAAGATCCGCGAGATGTCGCACTACCTCGGCGACGAGACCCTGCCGCGGCTCGTCATCCGCATGTACAACAACGGCCTGCGCGACAACATCCAGAAACTCTTGGGCGACGACGAGGACGGCGTGTACGTCGAGTCCGACGCGGAGATGGTCGCCGACACGTATGCGCTGGCGGCGCTCCAGCAGTTGCCGCCGGGTGACATCGACGTCTGGGGGCGCCGGCTCTACCTGTCGCGGCAACGCGAGGAGCGCGCCGACGCGCAGTGGCTGGTCGCCAGCGGTAACCGGGTCGGCGTGGAACTCGTGCCCGACGACGAGGCCGAGGCCCTGCGGTTCCTCTGCCTGGCCCCGGACCGCAGGACCTCCCGCATCGCTCCGATGTGGAGCAACGGGGTGCGGGCGGTCAAGGAGGCGGCCAGCGCGCTGCGGGGCATGCTCAACAAGAGCCTGGTAACCCTGTCGATCGTGCTGTTCGTGATCTTCGTATTCGGGTACATCGTGCTGTGGCGCAATGACACCGGTGCGTTCGAGGCGGACGGCGGCCAGGCCCTGTACCTCCTGGCGCTCCTCGCGGGCGGCGGGATCGACCCGGACAAGAAAGCGGACGCCCTGCTCCAGGCCACGCAGGCCATAGTCGTGCTCACGGGCTCGCTCCTGATCCCGTTCGCCACCGGTGCGATCGTGCAGGCCGTCGTCGACCGCCGCTACGCGCTCTCGGAGGGCCGTCGCACCCGCCGAGTGCGCGAGCACGTGATCGTCATCGGCTTGGGCAACATGGGGACCCGCGTGGTCGAGAAGCTGCGCGAACGCAAGATTCCCGTGGTGGCGATCGAGAAGAACCGCGACGCGATGGGCATTCGGGCCGCCCGCGCCAACGGCGCCCAGGTGCTCCTCGGCGACGCCAGCAACGAGGAGATCCTGAAGGAGGCCGACATCGGGAGCTGCCGGTCCCTGGTGGCGATGGCCAAACAGGACGAGGCGAACCTCGAGGCGGCCCTGTCGGGGCTCAAATGCAATCCGGGCCTGCGCACCGTCATGCGGATCTACAACCCCGAGTTCGCCTCCCTGATCCGCCAGAACCTGAACCGGGCCACGCCGCCGCAGGAGGCGCCCCCGCACGCGTCCTACAGCGCCCCTGAGGTCGCCTCGGCGAGCTTCGCGCAGCGGCTCACCGACGACAAGGTGCTCGTGACCATCCCGGTGCGCGGGCACATCGCCTACATCGAGGCGTTCGAGGTCGGCGAGGGCGCGCGGCTCGACGACGCGGCGGCGCACCGGGCCACGAAGATCGGCTCGCACCGGCTGCTGGCGGTGCGGCGCGCGGGCGGCACCGTCAACTGGAACCCCGACGCGGCCTTCCGGATCAGCCACGGCGACACGCTGTTGGTCCTGGCGACGCGCAAGGGCCTCGGCGAGGCCCTCGACCACTGCCGCCCGGGCAGCTCCGGCTTTTAGCCCGCGGCGCGTGTGACGCACGCCTTTCCCTTTCGCGCGGCGCAACTTCCGCGCCGCTCACTCGTTGAACGGTCGACACATCTCTCACGAAAGGGGCCGACCGTGGCGGCAAGCGTGCGGAAACCACGAACCGGACGAAGCGGGGCCGAACGGAAGCGCCGCAAGATCATCCTCGCAGCCACTGCCGGGACGCTCGCGGTGGGCGGGGCGGCCGTGGTGGTCCCCAGCGCGTTCGCCGAGGACGACCCGGTCACCGCGCTGCTGGACGACGCGATACCGGAAGGCACCGCCGAGCTCCTGCCGGTGGACGACGACGTGCTCGGCCTGCTCGATGTCGGCGAAATCGAAGAGCTCACCGAATCGCTCACCTATGCCGACACCGCGGACACGGTGAAGGTCTCGGGCCCCGACGCCGGATACGTGAAAGTCCACTTCGAGCGGCTGCTGCTCAACACGGGCGACTACGTCACCGTCTCCAGCCCCGACGGTGCCGAGTCCTACCGGTACGAGGATTCGCTGATCGACCAATGGGCGACCTCGATCACCGGCGACACCGCGATCGTGGAGCTGCACCGCGAGTCCGAGAGCGCCGCCTCGTCCGCGCTGGGCGCGCTGATCGACAAGGCCGCGTATGGATTCGCCCCCGACGTGGTGGACGGCCTCGCGGAGGAGCACGCCGAGCGGGCGCGGCCGGAGGAGAGCATCTGCCAGAGCGACGAAAAGCGGGCTTCGACCTGCTACCGCGGGTCCTATCCGGACGTGGTCTACCATGCGGAGCCGGTGGCGCGGCTGCTCATCGACGGGACAGTGCTCTGTACGGCGTTCCGGGTGGGCGAGGAGAACCGGCTGCTGACGAACAACCACTGCTTCCAGGAGACCTTCGAGGCGGAGCAGACCGAGGTGTGGTTCGGCTACGACTGCGTCGCTTGCGGCGCGACCTTGGCGAACGCGCCGGTGAAGGTGCAGGGCTCGCAGGTGCTGGCGACTTCGAAGTCCCTCGATTACACGCTGTTCTCGGTGGAGGACTTCGACAGGGTCGAGCGGTTCGGGCACCTGGAGCTGGCCGACCGCCCGGCCGAGCGCGGCGAGGCGATCTACATCCCGCAGCATCCGGCGGGGCGGCCCACCGAGATCGCGATGGAGTCGTCGGCGGACGGCGGCAACTGCGTGGTCAAGCACCCGGTCTACGACGGCTATGTCGCAGGCAGCGACGTCTCGTACTACTGCGACACCGAATTCGGCTCTTCGGGCTCCCCGGTACTGTCGCGGGACACTCACGAGGTGATCGCCCTCCACCACTTCGGCGGCTGCCCCAACTCGGGAGTCAACATGCAACTGATCAAACAGGAGATCGGCCACCTAATCTGACGGTGAACGACGATGGGGGCGGCAGTCCGTTAGCCTGCCGCCCCCATCGTCGCGTCATGCCCGGGGCGCACTGTCGAATTCGGAGCGCTACGAATGCTCGATTTGTAGGCTAACGCCCAGAAAATCCCGGCTGTCATACTCACCAGGTACGTTTGCAAAGGGGGTCCCAGGTGTCCGATTTGCCGGGACCCTCCGTTCACGTTTCGCTTCACTTGCAGGTCGGCCACCGGGCCGCCCCGCCAGGAAGGCGCGAGCTACGGGAAGCAGTCTCTGTTGTTCTCCTCCCAAGCTCGGATTGCGTGCTCAATGAGTGCGAGTTCGTGGGCAAGAGCCCATTCGGTGTGGAGCGGGGTCGAGACGATCAGTCGCGAGTTCGGTGTGTCGAGCGCGATGACGTGGCCGATGAGGCTGGGCTGGATCGACTTGAAGGTCAAGCGGAAGCGGGTCTGGCCCACGACCAGTGAGAACCGCACCGCGAGGTCATCGACGGTCTCGGTTGTGAGGACGGGGAGTCCGGCCAGGTCGATCGGAAGTGCCTTGTCGGGCGGGCCGGTGCGGCGCACCGGCAAGGGGATCGCGTTGAGCGCTTTGAGATTGCGGGCGCGGATGCGGCGGGTGGCGTTGTGGTCGGGGATCACGCGGCCGCTCCGAACTCGCGGCCGGTGCCGAGAATGAAGGTGCCGGTATCGAAGGCCTGTTCCCAAGCGGCCATGTACGAGCCGGGTGCGGGACGGGACGCGGGCCGGGTCGAGTGTTGGGCCGAGATTCGCGTGGAGGGCGCGGGGCGAGGGCGGTCTTGACGGGGCCGGATGCGCCATCGGGTGGCGGTGTCGCGGACGGCGGCGGCGAGGTCGGTGCTGGTGCGGTCGCGGCGGTCGGCGATGGCTTTGCGGGCGGCGCGGGCGCCGTCCACGGCGGCGGCTATCGCCTCACCGGGCCGAGGCGCGGACGTCGGCTGACCGTCCCCGGCGGGCACGTCGGGTCCGGGCTGCGCGGGGATCGGTTGCGGCGCTGGCGGTGTCGCCAGGGCGGTCTCCGGAGCGGTCCCGGTTTCGCGTCGGTCCGGCGCTGGCGCGGGCGGGCGCCCGCGCGTCGCCGGTGTCGCGGGGAGCGCTTGCGGCGCAGCCGGTCCCGGTCGGCGCTCGCGCACGGTCAGCGGCGCGGCCTGGGGCACTGGTGCGGTGAGTGGTGTGGGCATCGGGGCGAGGCCGCAGGCGAAGACCCACAGCAGCCAGCGCAGCATCCAGAAGGCGCGTTCGCGCGCGTAGGGCCGTTCGGGCTGGAAGTGCGCGGCGCGCAGTTGAGCGGACTGGACCATGAACCGGTCAAAGGCGTCTTCGCGGAGCTTGGAGAACCGGTACTCGCCGCCGCTGCTGCCGGTGCCGCGATCGCTCTCGCGGTCGCCGGTCTCGCCGGTGTTGCTGGCGCCGCCCCGGCGGATCTCGCCCCGGTCGCCGCCGGGTTCGTCGCGGCCCCAGGGCCGCCGCGCGGCGCGGTGGCCGCCGGGTTCGCGATCGTCGAAATCGTGGTCGGAATCGTGGTCGTGTTGGGGCCGTGCGGCTTCGAGGTCGCGTCGCTCCCACGGAGGGCGCGGCCCGCTGCCGCTGCGCGGGCCAGACGAGGACCGGTCGTTACTGTCCTGCTCGTAGGAGACGGACTGGCCGCCTTCCGCCTCGCGCGGACCCCATGGCGGGCGCGGCCTGGTACCGCGCCCCTCGGCGGACAACCGGTCGCCAACGTCGGACGGAACCGGGCGAAAGCGACCGGCCCACGGCAACGGCCGGTCCGAACCGTCCTGACCGGTCTGGTCGGCCCATCCTGCCGAGTCCGCTTGCAGGGCTGGGGGTTCGGGCCAGACGGCCGTGCCCGGGAACCACGCGTTCCCCGGCGGCACCCAACCTTCGGACGGGAGCGGGTCCGGCAGCTCGTCGCGGCGGTGGCGGCCGGTGCGCTCGTCCTGGTACCACCCGTGCGTCCCGTACGGGCCGGGGTCGTAAGGGTCGTAGGGCCGGTTGGTGTCGATGATCCAGGTGTCGCCGGGCTTGTGGCGCAGGTGCATCGGCTCGTAGCGCGGGCTCCGCGGGTCGGAATCGGGCGCTTCCGTGTCGCAGCAGTCCGGGTTGTGCTGGTACCTGTAGGCGCCCGCGCACATCGGGTCCGGCTCGCCGTCGGCCATGAACAGGCGGCGGCCTGCCCAGTCGTAGAAGCCCGCCTGTTCACTCGCGCCGGTGATCTCGCGCAGCGGCGCTCCGGGACCGAGCGAATCGTGCCGGTAGAACGGGTCCTGAACCAGGACCATCGCCCGCGCCTGATTGCGCATCGCCGCCAAGCGTGAAGCAAGCAGCCGGGCGGATTGCGGGGCGGGTTGATGGGTTGCGCCACGCCCGTTTTCGCGTAGGGTGGAACCGACCATGGGAGGTCTCCTTCCATAGTTTGAAAGGCGGGCCGCCACTCTGTTTAGCGACAACGGGCGGCCCGCCGGCCATATTCAGTTGGTATCTGGAGTACGCGCACTGCGCGCTCTTGCACTATGGCATGGGCTTCGCGTTTGGAGCACTTTCGACACGCGCGCGATTCGCTTGCTGCGCTTACGTGTCTAGACGATTCAGGTTACGACGTTTCACGGGCCCCCAGTTCCAACCCTGACGCGGGGGTACGACAATCCTCGACTCCTCCAGGCAGCCCGTACCCAGTCAATGTCGTCTGGCAGAAGATTGTCCAAGGCAGGACAGTCCCCTGCCGGACAATGTTGTGTCCTCGTTCAGGACGAGGGCGTGATCTGGAGGTCCTTGACGATCGTCGAGAAGTGCGACCGGATCCGGTCGTCGGTCGGGTCGTCCTCCGGGGTCCAATGGATCGACATGCGCTCGTACAGCGTGTCGCGCTGCGCCGGAACGCGTTCCGCGGTACGGATCAGTTCGATGAGCTCCGACAGGCGCGAGCGGTGGCGGGCGCCGGCCGAGGAGATCACGTTCTCCTCCAGCATGATCGAACCGAGGTCGTCCACGCCGAGGTGCATGCTCACCTGGCCCGAGGCCTTCCCGGTCGTCAGCCACGAGGACTGCAGGTGCTTCACGTTGTGGAAGAACAGCCGCGCCGTGGCCAGCAGCCGCAGGTACTCCATCGTGGTCGCCTGCGTGCGGCCCTTGAGGTGGTTGTTCTCCGGCTGGTAGGTCCACGGAATGAACGAGCGGAAGCCGCCCGTGCGGTCCTGCACGTCGCGGATCATCCGCAGGTGCTCGATCCGCTCGGCCGCGGTCTCGCCGGTGCCCATCATCATGGTCGCCGTCGACTCCAGGCCCTGCAGGTGCGCGGCCTCCATGATCTCCAGCCAGCGCTCCCCCGACTCCTTGAGCGGCGCGAGCGCGGTGCGCGGGCGAGAGGGGAGCATCTCGGCTCCGGCCCCCGCGATCGAGTCGAGCCCTGCGGTCTTGATGCGCCGGATCGCCTCGTCGATCTCCACACTGGAGACTTTCGACATGTGGGCGATCTCCGAGGGCCCGATCGAGTGGATCACCAGGTCCGGGTATTCGCGCTTGACCGAGGAGAACAGCTCCTCGTAGTACTCGACGCCGAAGTCGGGGTGGTGTCCGCCCTGGAGCATCACCTGCGTCGCCCCGAGGCTCACGGCCTCGCCGCAGCGGCGCAGCACCTCCTCCATCGGGTGCGCCCAGCCCTCGTCGTGCTTGGGGGCGCGGTAGAAGGCGCAGAACTTGCACGCGGTGACGCACACGTTCGTGTAGTTGATGTTGCGGTCGATGAGGTAGGTGACGATGTTGTCGCCGATGACACGCCGGCGGGCCGCGTCGGCGGCCTCGGCCAGCGGGTGGAAGGGCGCTTCGGTGTAGAGCAGCAGGGCTTCCTCGGCGCTGACGACGCCGCCGTCGGCGGCGCGGGCGAGGACCTCGTCAATCTCGGCCATGCACGAAGCGTATCGCCGCGACGCCCTCCGGGACAGTGCGCCCGAGTCGAATGACTCGTGGGTCTCGCCTCAGGCCGAGTCTCAGACCGTGTACAGCTCGGTGTGAATGCGTTGCGCGCCGCCGTCTTCGAGCACGTCCTTGACGCCGAGGACCATCTCGTAGGGGCCGCAGAGGAACCACTCGTCGACCTCGTGCGGGCGCACGAGCCCGGCGTCGATGACCTCGCGGAGCCGCTCGGGTGTGAGCCGCCCGGTGAGCAGCGGCGAGTCGCCTTCGACGCGGGTGCGCACGTGGTGCAGGTGGAGCCGCTCGCCGTGGTCTCGCTGGAGTTCGCGCAGCTCGGCGGCGAACATCGTCGACTCCTCGGTGCGGTTGGAGTACAGGAGCGTCACGGTCGCTCCGGCTTCGAGCGCGGCGGTCGCGATCGCGATGATCGGCGTGATGCCCGAACCGGCGACGACCGACCCGTAATGCCGGTCGGGACGGATGTCGGTGCAGAAGTTGCCCAGCGGCGGCAGGACCTCGAGCACGTCGCCGGGCAGGAGCTGCCGGTTCGCGTACCCCGAGAAGTTGCCTTTGGGGATCGAGCGGATGCCCAGGCGCAGGGTGCCGTGCTCGGCGAGCTCGCGCGGGGTGGAGGCGAGCGAGTAGGAGCGGCGCACTTCGGCGCCGTCGGGTTCGACGCGCTGGAAGGTGAGATGCTGGCCGGGCTTGAAGTCGAAGGCCGCGCGGAGTTCTTCGGGCACGGCGAGGGTGACCTCGACGGCGTCCTCGGTGAGCGGCCGGACGCGGCTCACCGTGAGCTTGTGCCAGGCGGGGCGCTGCTTGCGGGGCTTCTTCAGCTCGACGGCCACGAGAGGGTCCCTTCGTCGTCTGTTCGGGGGCTCAGAGCCGGGCGTCGCGCCCGGTGGCGAAGAACTCCGGCCCGCCTTCGGGCAGGGCGGCTATATCGGTATAACCGGACGCGCGGGACGCGAATTCCCGCAGTCCGGCGAGGTGTCGCTCACTGAGGCCGAACTGGAGGCGCTCGAAGTACTCGGCGAGCGCGGCGGGCGGGAACGGCTCCCAGCGGGCGGCCGAGGCCACGACCTCGTCGATCTCCTCGCGGCTGCGCCGCACGGACTCGGCGAAGGCCAGGTGGACGTCTTTGACCAGGCCCGGGTTGGCTTCGGCGTAGTCGCGGCGGGCGGCCCAGACGGCGAAGACCATCGGCAGGCCCGTCCAGTCCTTCCACTCGGCGGCGAGGTCGAGCACGTGGAGCCCGCCCGGGTCGTGGTGGACGCGGAGCGCCTCGTCGCCGATGAGGACGGCCGCGTCGGCGTCCTCGAGCGCGGCGGCGAGGGTGGGCGCGGTGACGGTGTAGGCGGGCCTGCGGCCGTAGCGGTCTTCGAGGAGCATCCGTCCGAGGAGGACGCCGGTGCGGGAGGTCGAGGCGAGCGCGACGCGGGGGGCGGCCGGGAGGTCGCCGAGGGGGGCCTTGGAGACGAGGTTGACGCTGAGGACCGGGCCGTCGGCCGCGACGGCGGGATCGGGGATGAGCAGCAGGTCGTCGGCGTGGCGCAGGTATTCGACGAGGGTGATCGGGCCGACGTCGAGGTCGCCGGCGACGAGGCGGCGGCTGAGCTCGTCGGGCGGGGCGCGGTGGAGGTCGACGTCGAGGAGCGCGCCGGTGCGCGCCAGCCCCCAGTAGATGGGGAGGCAGTTGAGGAACGCGATATGGCCGACCCGGGGGCGCCGTGCGATGTTCACAACTTCGACCGTAGCCTGTCGCCCGGCTAGCGACCCGCTGAGAGGAACCGGCGTCGCCGACATCACGAGCGCGGGTGAGGGCGGGACCGGGGACGGGTCGAGAACGCGAACGGAGGGTCCCGGCAAATCGGACACTCGGGGACCCCCGGGTTGCAACGCTACGCGGGGGCACCGACAACGGTCGGGGACACGCTCGCCGGCCGCTCGAGGCGGTCGCGCCAAACGCGTGCGCGTAACGGAAACGAGCGGCGGGCGAACGGCACCTCCATTCGCCCGCCGCCGAGTTCTGTCGGCCGTCGGTGCTAGTCGAGATCGGCGATGTCGGCTTCGCCGATGGCGCCGGTGGCGCCGTCTTCGCTGACGAGGGCGACGAGTCGGTCGAGGACCTCCTCGTCGTCGCCGCTCAGCACGATCTCCTCGCCGGACCGCACGTCCAATGTCAGCACCTGCAGGATCGACTTGGCGTCATGCGGGTTCCCACCGGGCTTCGCGATCGTCACCTCGGCCTTGGAATCGGCCGCGGCCTCCACGAAGACCGTCGCGGGCCGGGCCTGGATCCCGACCTCCGTGGTCACTCTGACACGGCGTTCCGCCATGCTCCTCACCCTTCCCCGGTCACGCGGCTCGCCGAGCGGTCTTCCCCGCGAAGCCTGCGGGCCGCCGAGCGGCCCGTCAGCACCAGGATGAACCGCGGCAGGGGACGGCGGGCTCGTTTTCGGACTATTGCAGCGAGAAGCGGCACAGAGGGCGTCAGTCGTCGGCACCCGCGCCTTCGGGCTTGGCGCCGTAGACGGTCGGGCGCGGCAGCGGGATGTGCTCGGGCAGCTCGGACCGGTCGAGGTGGTTCTTCACCCGCGCGCGGCCGGGCTTGTAACCCTCGTCCTCGGGCGGCCACGAGGCCGGCGGCAGCTGGTGTGCGCCGGTCTTCGTCGACGGCTCCTCGAACAGGCTGATGTCCGGCGCGTTCACGATCTTCTTGCGCGCCGACTCGATCGCCGACTTCGGCCCCTCCTTCGGGGCCTCCTCCGATTCCTCGGGCTCGGCCGAGGCCACCGGTTCCGGCAGGTCGATCGGTGCGGCGTCCATGAACGGGCTGTCGTTCACGCGCGGAATCGGCGGCATCGGCGGACCCGGTTCCGGATTCGGCGGCAACGGTTCGGGCTGGGGCATCGGCGACGGCTCGGGATGCGGCATCGGCGGACCCGGCTCGGGGTTCGGCGGCAACGGCTCCGGCTGCGGCGGTTGGGGGCCGGGACGCGGCGGCGTCGGTTCCGGATCGGGCACCGGCCCGGGCTGCGGCGCGGGCCCCGGGGTCGGCTCCGGGTTGGGCGGCGTCGGTTCCGGCTGCGGCTCCCGCTCGCGCGGCGGCTCGGGATGCGGCATCGGATCGGGCTGCGGCGGTTGCGGCGGCGTCGGTTCCGGACTCGGCAACGGCTCGGGCAGCGGCGGCTGCGGCCCCGGCGGGGTCGGCTCCGAGTCGGTCAGCAGCGGCGGCTCGTCCACCTCGTCCGCGGAGGCCTGCGACGGCTCGACCGCGTCGCTCGCGGAGGGTGATGCCTCCTGGACTGTCAATCCCGACTCCGCTGAACCGGCTTCGGTGGCGCTTTCCTCGTTCGACGCCGCGAAGGATGCAGC
>DATABR010000085.1:0-10667 GCA_036259435.1 Glycomyces sp. | reverse complement strand
CCGAGCGCCGCAGGGAACTCGCCGACTTCGTGCGATCGCGCCGCGAGCGCGTCACGCCCGAGCAGGTCGGCCTCCCTCGGGGGAGGCGGCGCCGCACTCCGGGCCTGCGCCGCGAGGAGGTGGCCCAGCTCGCCTCGGTGGGCGTCTCCTGGTACACCTGGCTCGAGCAGGCCCGCGACATCACGGTCTCCGCGCAGGTGCTGGACGCGATCGCCCGCGCCCTCCGGCTCGACCCGTCCGAGCGGGCCCACCTGTTCGGCCTGGCCGGGGCGGTCGACCCCTCGCCGCCGAGAGCCCGCTTCGAGGCGCCCTCTTCGCTTCGGGCCCTCCTGCGGCAGGTCGAGCCCTTCCCGGCCGCGATCCAGAACTGCCGCTACGACCTGCTCGACTACAACCGCACGTACAGCCGCCTGTTCACAGACCTCGACGCCCTGCCGCCGCTCGACCGCAACTGCCTGTGGCTCGCGTTCACCGATCCGGACTGGTGCCGGGCGCTGGTGAACCGCCGCGAGACGCTCGAACTCATGGTCGCGAACTTCCGTAACGCCGGGACGGGGCACTTCGACGAGCCCCACTGGCGCGAGCTCGTGGACCGGCTCCTGGCCGCTTCACCCGAGTTCGGCGAGATCTGGAACCGGCGCAACGTCGCCGACAAGATCAAGGAGATCAAGGTCTTCCGCAACCGTGACGTCGGCCTGTTGCGCCTGCGCTCTGACCGGATGTGGCTTCAGCCCGGTCACGGCACTCGCCTCACGGTCTTCAGTCCGGCCGACGACGAGACCGCCGAAAAGCTGGAGTCTTTGCGCCGCATCGCGGTATGAGCGGCACGGTCCGGTCGGTTAGCGCGTGACGAACGGTTCGGTCAGGTGCGGCGTGGCGAGGTGGAGCCTCGTCGCGGCGTCGACGCCGAACACCTGCTCCCTGGATCGCCTCGCGGTCTCGGCATCCATCTCGTAGGCGTAGCCGAGATCGGAGTAGAGCAGCTGGATCGCGTGCACCAGCAGGTCGCCGGTGACGGCGGCCAAGTCGCGTCCGGCGGCGACCAGCACGCTCTGGTGGCCGGGCGTGTGCCCTGGGGTCGCGACCACGCGTTCGCCGGTCGGCAGCGGCACGTCGCCGTCGAGCAGGCGCAGCCGCGCCGCGCGCCGCAGCGGCTCGACGAGGGCGTCGCCCAGTTGCGGGTTGATGTGCTCGATCGCGTCGACTTCGGCGCGCTGCAGGAGGTATTCGGCGTTGGGGAAGAAGGGTTCGGCGTCCGCGCCGGTGACGGCCCAGCCCACGTGGTCGGTGTGCAGGTGCGTGATCACGACATTGTGGACGTCTGCGCGGTCGATGTCCGCGGCCTCGAGCTGGTCCGGGAGAGCGCCGGGCACCGGAGCCCAGGACGCGGCGGGGCCGTCGGCGGGGCCGATACCCGCGTCGACGATGGTGACGCCTTTGTCGCCGAGGATGGCGAACGCGCGGAACTGGAGTCGCCAGCCGCCGTCGGGTTCGACCGAGCCGGGGTCGAAGCGGTCGGCGGCGGCCCACTGCTCGGGCGTGGCGTCGGGGAACGCTTCGACCCGGGGAGCGAAGAAGGGGCCTACGCCGTCGGTGAGGGCGAGGATCGTGTGCGTGCCGATCTGGAGACAAGGGAGTGTGGCAGCAGTCATAGTGAGATCCTGTCACGCCCGTACCAGGGAGCTTGTCCTGGAGTCCACTCCAGGTCGTAGGCTGCGGGCGTCAGCACCGATAAAGGGGGAATTGCGATGGCGCGAGTGGCGGTCACCGGAGGCAGCGGCAAACTCGGCCGGGCCTGCGTACGGGACCTGGTCGAACACGGCTGGGACGTGGTCAACCTCGACCGCGCGCCCTCCCCGGACGGCCTCGCGCCGTTCCTCCACATCGACCTGACCGACTACGGCCAGGTCGTCTCCGCGCTCACCGGCGTCGACGACCGCTACGACCGGCTCGACGCCGTCGTGCACCTCGCCGCGATCCCCGCGCCCGGCCTCCAGCCCAACTCGGCGATCTTCCGCAACAACATGCTGAGCACCTACAACGTCTTCGCCGCCGCGAAGGTCGCCGGGATCGACAACGTCGTGTGGGCCTCCAGCGAGACCGTGCTCGGCCTGCCGTTCGAGACCCCGCCGCCCTACCTCCCGGTCGACGAGGAGTACGCACCGCGTCCCGAGTCCACCTACTCGCTGGTCAAGACCCTCGAAGAGACCATGGTCGACCAGCTCTGCCGCTGGAACCCCGGCCTCAAGGCCACGGGCCTGCGCTTCTCCAACGTCATGTACGTCGAGGACTACGCGGCCTTCCCGGCCTTCAACGACGACCCGACGCTGCGCGACTGGAACCTCTGGTCCTACATCGACGCCCGCGACGGTGCGCTCGCGATTCGCCTCGGCCTCGAACGCGAGGGCTCCGGCAAGGAGGTCTTCGTGATCGCCTCCCCGGACACGGTCATGACCACCTCCACCCCGGACCTCGTCAAGGCCCACTTCCCCGACCTCGAACTCAAGCGCCCGGTCGAGGGCCATGAGACGCTACTGTCGATCGACAAGGCCCGCCGGCTCCTGGGCTACGACCCGCAGCACACCTGGCGCGACCACGTCTGAGACCCATCGGTACCCGGCACGAAACCGCGCTCGCCGCGACATACGGGGCACCGTTTGAGCGTTTCAACCCTCCCCAAACGAGGAACGCGCATTCCTCCTGATCTCAATCGCCTCAACCGGATTCGACGAAGACACCGTCGACTTCTCCAATACGAGAGGAAACTGGGGTTCAGGATCAAGGAGGTGGAAGACATGGGTCAAGCCAGGGATTTGCTGGACCGAATGACCATGCTGGCAGTCGATGGGCACGACGTCGACTCGGCAATGGACCTCTATGCCGAGGACGCCGTGGTCATGTCGCCCGACCGAGGAGAGGTCCGGGGGCGCCGGGAGATAGGCGAGTACTGGCACTCGCTCACCGACGGCTTTCCGGACGGGCATTACGAGTCGATCGCCAAACTCGAAGCCGACAACCATGCAATCGACGAGGGCTACTTCATCGGCACCAATACCGAGACGCTGCACACGCCCACAGGCGAGACGATCGAGGCGACGGGCAAGCAGGTGAAGCTCCGCTCCTGCGACATCGCTACGGTGCAGGACGGCAAGATCACTGAACATCATCTCTACTTCGACGAGGCGGAATTCATGCGCCAGCTGGGATTGTCCGGCTAGAGCACGGCTCACGCGGACGGGCGCGCCCACACCCCCGGCGCGCCCAAGGCGACGTGCGCATCCGGTCGTCCCGCGGCCGCCGCACGTTCAACGTGTAGGAGTTCGCGACCGCGCGCAGCGGGAAGCGCTCGGGCCCGCGGACGGCCACCGCATTCATTTCGCGCCGACGTACTCAGCCACCTTCCCGGGACGCGGTGGCCGAGAGCTCATCGCGTCCGTTGCACCTGTTTCGGCCGCCCGACGTCAAAGCGGCCTGAAGGCAGTGAGGCCCGGACCCGCCTGCGGCGGGCCCGGGCCCTCGGGTGTTTCCTGGTTGTGGCCTTCAACTTGCGGGCCGGGCGCGCGGCTTTCAACTTGCGGCGCTCAGCGCTTGTTGAACTTCTTCTTCGCGATCACGTAGCCGATCAGGGCCAGCGCCAGCGACCAGACGACCGTCAGGATCATGTCCTTGGGCTCGACGCCCGTACCGAACAGGAGGCTGCGGGTCACCTCGATGAACGGGGTGAAGGGCTGGTAGTCGGCGAAGTACTGGACGGCAGTGGGCATGGATTCGGTGGGCACGAAAGCCGAGCCGAGGAACGGCAGGAGCATCAGCGGCATCGGCGTGTTGGAGGCCTCCTCGACGGTCTTGGCGGCCATGCCCAGACCCACCGTCAGCCAGATCAGGCCGAAGGAGATGAGGGCGAAGACCCCGATGAGGCCGAGCCAGCCGAGCGCGTCGGCCTCAGGCCGGAAGCCGATGGCGACGGCGACGAGCAGGACCACGGCGATGCACAGGAAGGCCTGGATCATGGAGGCGATCACGTGTCCGGTGAGGACGGAGACCCGGGCGATCGACATGGTGCGAAACCGGTCGATGATGCCTTCGGTCATGTCCATGGCCACGCTGATCGCGGTGCCCTGCACCGCCGCGACGATCGCCATGAGGGTCATGCCGGGCGTCAGGTAGGTCAGGTAGGCCTCGCGTCCGCCGGTCGTGCCGCCGAGGCCGTCGCCGATCGTGCCGCCGAAGACGTAGACGAACAGGAGCAGGAAGACGACCGGCATGCCGACGAGCATGATGGTCAGCGACGGGTAGCGCTGCATGTGCTTGAGCTGGCGGCGGAGCATGGTGGACGTGTCGGACAGGGTGTAGGCGAGGGTGCTCATCGGGCTTCTCCTTCGAGGTGTTCGGCGGGTCAGGCGGCGGTCTTGGCGTGGCCGGTGAGGGCCAGGAAGACGTCGTCGAGGTCGGGCGTGTGGACGGTCAGCTCGTCGACCTCGATGCCCTCGCGGTCGAGGGTGTCGAGGATCTTGCGGAGCGAGTCGACCGAGCCGTCCGAGGGGACCTGGACGGTCAGCTGGTCGGCGTCGAAGGCGGAGGCCGAGAGGGCCTGGGCGGTGCGCTCGACCTGGTCGGCGCGATGCAGTCGCAAGCCGATGTGGCCGCCGGGGATCAAGCGCTTGAGCTGCTCGGCCGTGCCCTCGGCGACGATTTTGCCGCCGTCGAGGACCGCGATCCGGTCGGCCAGCTCGTCGGCCTCCTCCAGGTACTGGGTGGTCAGGAAGATGGTGGTGCCGGCCTTGACCAGCTCGCGGATGCTCGCCCACACGGTCCGGCGGCCGGCCGGGTCCAAGCCGGTGGTCGGCTCGTCCAGGAAGATCACCTTCGGCTCGCCCATGAGGCACATGGCGATGTCGAGGCGCCGCTTCATGCCGCCGGAATAGGTGGCCGGGGCCCGCTTCGCGGCGTCCACGAGCTCGAACCGCTCCAGGAGGTCTTCGGTGCGGCGCTTGGTCTCCCGCTTGCCCAGGTGGTGCAGGCGGCCCATGAGGTGGAGGTTCTCGCGGCCGGTGAGCAGGCCGTCGACGGCGGCGAACTGGCCGGTGACGCCGATGAGCTTACGGACCCCGTCGGCGTCGCGGGCCACGTCGCGGCCGCTGACGAACGCCTCGCCTCCGTTGGCGGGCATGAGGGTCGACAGGATGTTGACCGTGGTGGTCTTGCCGGCGCCGTTGGGGCCGAGCAGGGAGAAGATGGTCCCTTCCGGGACGGCGATGTCGATGCCGCCGAGTACGGCGTTGTCGCCGTAGGACTTGGTGAGGTTCCGGGCCTCGATCGCCAGGGGCTTGTGGCTGTTCATCGTTCCTTCTTTCGCGTTTCGGTGCCGCGGGGCGGCGGTGGTTGCCGTTGTGTCGTTGGGGCCGGAGTCGATGCGGCTCGGTGTCGCTCCCGACTGCTCCGGGCATGTCATTACTTTGGCCGGGGGCGCTGACACGGCGCTGACATCGACCTGACGTGGATCCGGCGCAGATGTCAGCGGGCTCGGCGGCGGGTAGAGAGTGAGGACCATGCCGAGGTCGAACACCGGTTCACCTCCGGATTAGATACATTGTGGACAGTCAATTGGCAGAGCTCCGCCCGATGAGCGGATCGTTCAGAGGGGCCGGCCACCGGCGCTACGCCGGGATCATGCTGTACCGCTTAGATGCTGTGGCGCTTAGATGTCGAGGTCTTGGACCGGCGGCGCTTCGGCGCTGGCCGCCACCATCTCGTACAGCTCGGCAGGGATCTTGGACCTGAGCTCGTCGAGCGTCTCGACCACATCGAGGGTGGCCTCTCCGGTGGTGACCGCCCAAGACTGCTCGCCGATGCCGAGCATCTTCCGCCAGCCTGTTTCGGCGGTGTCGATCTTGTAGTCCGGTGTCTTCTCGAGGTGGATCACGAACTTGCCGGAGCGCGCGCGGTAGGCGGTGTAGATCTCCGCCTTCTTGTCGTCGGCCTTGCCCCACTGGCCCAGCTGCACGCCGGTGAACCGCTGGCGCTGCCGCTTGCGGCCCGGGCCCACGCCCACACGGACGGTGATCTCCTCGTAGCCCTCGAGCCGGCCCTCCTCGGCGTCGACGTAGCGCTTGAGCGCGGTCGAGATGGCCTTGGAGAGATTGCCTCCGGCGAGTTCCTGCGCCCGAAGGTAGAGCGGCATGTCCTTGTCGGCGACGTAGATGGTCTTGTTGGGCATATCGGCATCCTAACCTCCTTCCACGGGTGCGCCTCCGTATACGTAGAGACTATACGTATACGTACAACATGTGCAAGCCCGAGTCACAGATTTTTCGCGCGGGAACGCCGAAGGGCGGCCCCGCCGACTTCCGCGGGGACGCCCTAACGAGATTCTGAGCTGCTGCTACGCGCCCTTCTGCGCCAGCAACTGCGTCAGCTGGGCCTTCACCGTCTCGGTCACATCGCCCGGCTCGCCCGTCGGCAGCGAGAACCGGATCGTCGAGTTCAGGTCCGGGGCCAGCAGCTCGGCCGAGTTGTCGGCCGCGAGCACCACATCGGTGTTCGCCTCGCCCGCCACGAAGACGACCTCGAGCTCCTTGACGCGCCCGTGGAACTCGCCCTCGGTCGCCCAGAACTCGACCTCCTGGTAGAACGGCACGGTCGCCCCCTGGATCGTCCCCGCCTCCAAATCGGTCTCCTGGAACGCGAAGCCGAGGGCCTCGAGCGCTTCCCAGACCGCCTTGTGCACCGGCAGCGCCTCTACGGTCAGCCAGTCCAGGTCGCCCTTGTCCAGAGCCTGGTCCAGGGCCAGGTGCGTCGAGACGCCCAGTTTCATGCCGCCGACCAGCGGGCGCTCCTCGACATTGTTGAACGGGGTCTCCCAAGGCACCTGCACCTCGAACGGGATCGGGTGCGCCGTGCCCTTCGCGAGGTCGAACTTGCCCGAGATCTCGGCGCGGAAGTAGTCGTGCACCACGCCGGCCGCATCTTCGCCCTTGCTGTCGTCCTCGACCAGGGCCGTGAACTC
Source organism: Glycomyces sp. (assembly GCA_036259435.1). Lineage (GTDB taxonomy): Bacteria > Actinomycetota > Actinomycetes > Mycobacteriales > Micromonosporaceae > Glycomyces. Next base: position 3,661 of record DATABR010000085.1, on the reverse strand, counting down.
GATCGCGACGCTCTCCACCGAAGCGTCCACTTCGGCGCCGGAGAGGCGCACTTCGCCCTTGAGGACACCGCCGGGAGCGACATGCTTCTCGTGCAGGAGCGTGTCGACTTGGATGCCACTACCGAGAATGGCCTTGAGTTTGCTGAACACCATTGGGGCGGTTCCTTTCGGGGAGGATCGCAGGTACTGCAAGGGAACACGGACGATGAGGGAGCACGGACAGGGGCCACCGCATCGTATCCCGAAAGCCCAGGCCACCGAGTGACAGCCACCCGTCGGCGCGCCCGAGCCGATGGGCCCAAAAGGAACCATTCAGACCAGACCGAGCCCGACCGGCTCGCCCGGCTACCGGTGATCTGCGGAGTGCTATGCCGTTCAGGGTGGAGGTCGATGCGGGTCGATTGTTTGCTCGACGGTCCCGCGTCAGCGGTACTTGACCCGGCTCGTACTCACGAGCCGCTAGCCGGGAATCGCCGTCTCTTCAGGGTGGCAAGGATGTCAATCGCCCCCGTGCTTCTGGATCACCGGGATCGCCGGGTCGCCCGGGGAGAGCTTCAAACCCTCCCAAGGGATCGAGATGAGCCGCTGGCGCAACAGCTCGCGCGACTCCTCCAGTGACGGCTGCTCCACCAGGTCGCCCCCGCGGAACAGCGGCACCTGCAGCAGCTTGTCGCCCGGCATCGACTCCGGCTCGCCCTGCGAGACCACGACCTCCTCGGTCGCGGTGCCCGTGGGCTTGTGACGGCGCACCGCCGTCTTGCGACCCCCCGTGGTGCCCTTGTGCTCCGAACGCTTCGCGACCGGCCGGCCCTCCACCTCGACCAGCTTGTACACCAGCTGCGCCGTCGGCGCGCCCGAGCCGACCACGACCGCCGTGCCCGCCCCGTAGATGTCCACAGGGGCCGCCGCCAGTGCCGCGATCGAGAACTCGTCCAGGTCGCCGGAGACCACGATCTTGGTGTCCCGCGCGCCCAATTCGTCCAGCAGCTCCCGCGCGCCGGACGCCATCACGTCCAGGTCGCCCGAGTCGATCCGGATGGCCCGCAGGCGCGGCCCGGCCGCCTCGATCGCATTGCGGATGCCCTGCGTGATGTCGTAGGTGTCCACCAGCAGCGTCGTGTCCGTGCCGAACGCCGCGATCTGCGCCTCGAACGCGGCGGTCTCGGACTTGTGCAGCAGCGTGAACGCGTGCGCGCTCGTGCCCGAGGTCGGCACTCCGTACCGGCGCCCGGCCTCCAGGTTCGAGGTCGCCGCGAACCCGGCCAGATAAGCGGCCCGCGAGGACGCGATCGCGGCGGCCTCGTGCGTGCGCCGCGAACCCATCTCCAGGATCGGGCGGCCGCGCGCGGCCGTGACCATGCGCGCGGCGGCGCCGGCGACCGCGCTGTCGTGGTTGAGGATCGAGAGCGTCAGCGTCTCCAGCAGCACGCACTCGGCGAACGTCCCGGTCAGCGTCACGATCGGGGAGCCGGGGAAGTACAGCTCGCCCTCGGCGTACACGTCGATGTCGCCTTTGAAGCGGTAGTCGGCCAGCCATTCGGCGGTGGACTGCTTGACGACGCCGCGGGAGGTGAGGTCCTCCAGATCGGAGTCCTCGAAGCGGAATCGCTCGATGGCCTCGGAGAGGCGGCCGATCCCGGCGACCACGCCGTAGCGGCGGCCGGTGGGCAGGCGACGGCCGAACACCTCGAATACGCAGGGGGTCTCGGCGGTGCCGTCGCGGAGGGCCGCCTCGAGCATCGTGTACTCGTAGTGGTCGGTGTACAGGGGCGTGCGCGGGAGCGTGACGGACATAGAGGTGAGCGTAATGCACCCCGGGGGGCCGCGGGCCGCGTGAGCGAGTGGCACTCGCAACCGCCTCTTTATTCCCCCATGTCGCAGGTCGCGAGGCTTGTCTCACGCTCTGAGCGAGGGCTTCTGGCCTCCGCGGCCCGCGTGTACGCTTGCTTGCGTGTTGCGGATCGCGCATGAACTGGTCGCGGCGATGGTCGCGCACGCCCGGGCTGACCACCCCGACGAGGCGTGCGGTCTCATCGCGGGCCCCGAGGGCACGGGAGAGCCGAAGAGGCACATCCCGATGATCAACGCTGCCCGCTCCGCCACCTTCTACGAGTTCGACGCCGAAGAGTGGAAGCAGGTCTACGACCAGATGTGGGACAACGACGAAGAAGTCGTCGTGGCCTACCACTCGCACACCCACACCGAGGCCTACCCCTCGCGCTCGGACGCCGGGATCGCCTCGCAGCTGGGCCTGCCCGGCGCGCACTACGTGCTGGTGACCACCAAGGACCCCGAGGTCGCCGAGGTGCGGTCCTTCCGCATCGCGGAGGGCGAGGTCACCGAGGAGCCCATCGAGGCCACCGGAACCCCCGCACCCGTCGCCCCACCCGCGCCCCGAACCGGAGAAGGCGGAGCCTTCCCTGTCATTCACGGGGCAGTGCAGAGCTACAAGTTCGCCCACACCCCCGACTCCACGGTCTACGACTGTTCCTGAGTCGCCGCCGGAGCGCTCGCTCCGGCATTCGTCATGCGGCGTTCCGCCTGCGCGTCAGACACATCGAGGGCCCCTGCCGGGCTGTTCAGAGAGTAAGAGGAAATCCACTATGTCCGTTGAAGTTCGCGTCCCCACCATCCTGCGCAGCCACACCGGCGGTCAGAAGCTCGTCTCCGGCGAGGGCGACACCCTCGCCAAGCTGTTCGACAGCCTCGACGCCCAGCACTCCGGGCTCAAGGCCCGCGTCGTGACCGACGAGGGCTCGCTGCACCGCTTCGTGAACGTCTACATCAACGACGAGGACGTGCGGTTCATCGGCGGCCTCGAAGCCAAGCTCGCCGACGGCGACTCCGTGACGATCCTCCCCGCCGTCGCCGGCGGCATGTAAATCGAAGGGACTTGAGGCCGTGGGCCGGCGCCCGCCGCCCCGGCCTGGGTCGCCTTCGGCGTCTTCCCCCGAACCGGAGTGAACGCTGTGAAATTTTCCGACATCACTGCGACTCTCGGCGACACGCCGCTGGTCGGCCTGCCGCGGCTGTCGCCCTCGCCCGACGTGCGGCTGTGGGTGAAGCTCGAGGGCGCGAATCCGACCGGCTCGGTCAAGGACCGCGTGGCCGCCAAGATGATCGAGGCCGCCGAGGCCGACGGCCTGCTCACACCCGGCGCGACCATTTTGGAGCCGACCTCGGGGAACACCGGCATCGCCGTGGCGATGCTGGCGCGCCGCAAGGGGTACAAGCTCGTGGTGGTCATGCCCGAGAACACCTCGCTGGAGCGGCGGCAGCTGCTGACGGCGTTCGGCGCGGAGATCGTGTTCTCGCCGGCCGCGGGCGGCTCGAACGCGGCCGTCGCGAAGGCGCGGGTCATGGCGGCCGAGCGTCCCGACTGGGTGATGCTCAACCAGTACGCGAACCCCGCGAACGCGGCGGCGCACTACGAGGGCACCGGGCCGGAACTCCTGCGCGACCTGCCCGAGATCACGCACTTCGTGGCCGGGCTCGGGACCACCGCGACGCTCATGGGCGTGGGCCGATACCTGCGGGAGCAGGCGCCGGGCGTCCAGATCGTCGCCGCCGAGCCGCGGTACGGCGAACTGGTGTACGGGCTGCGCAACCTGGACGAGGGCTTCGTCCCGGAGCTGTACGACGAGAAGGTGCTCGACCGGCG
>DATABR010000084.1:0-10601 GCA_036259435.1 Glycomyces sp. | reverse complement strand
GTGGTGGAATCGGAGCTTCAACCCTGAGATCGATCTGGTCGGCGCGGACCGTTCCCCGGTCGCCAAGACGATCTACTTCGCAGGCTCGGTCAAATGGCTGCAAGGGCCGTTCGACGGCCGCGACCTGGCGGCCTTGGACCGAGCGGCCCCGGCGATTCCCGGGTTCGACCCCGGCACGGCGGGGCTGGTGGCGGTGTCGCGGTCAGGCGTGAGCGAACGCCTTGACCGCGATCGGCTGGATCTGGTCTGGGGCCCTGAGGATCTGCTTGATGCTTGGCGCGCGTGAGTCGAGGCTCAGTCGTTCGGCTTGAGGTGTTCGAAGGCTTCTAGGTTCTTCGTGGACTCGCCGTGGGCGAGGCGCCAGCGCCATTCCTCTTCGATCGAGGTCTTGAATCCCAACTCCAGGATCACGTTGAACGTTTCGTCGGCGGCTTCGAGGACTTGGCCGAGCACTCGGTCCAGCTCTTCTGGTGTGATTGCGGCGAACGGGAGGCGGCCCACGAGGTGGATGTCCTCCGACTCGTCGGTCGCGAAGGCCACGGCGTAGAGCTTTCCGTTGCGGCGCAACAGCTCCGCCCAGACCTGTTCGTGGTGCTCCTCGGGTCTCCTCGCCACGAAGGCCTCCACGCGCAGCGCGTGGTCTTCGATCACGAGGCCGCAGGCGATGTTCAGCTTGCGCTGGCCGGGCAGGGTGACGACGACCGACCTGGGGCCGTCGGCCCGGTAGTCGACCCCGGTCTCGTCGAGTGCGGCGGTGAGTTGCTCGATCACCGGTCTAGCGTAATCGCCTGCGAGCGCGCCAGGAGCGCGCGCCGGTAAGCGCCGTTCAGCCCTTCGGCCGTGGCCTGCCACGAGAAGAGCGCGGCGTGCTCGCGTGCTCCGGCGGCGAGGCGTTCGCGCAGGGCGCGGTCGCCCATGAGGCGGCCGAGGGCGGCGGCCCAGTCGTCGGCCGAATGCGAGTCGACCAGGAGCCCGGAGGTCCCTTCGGCGACGGCGGTCGGCAGTCCGCCCACTTTGGCGGCGATCACCGGCGTTCCGGTGGCCTGCGCTTCGAGCGCGACGAGCCCGAACGATTCGTTGTAGCTCGGCACGGCCACGGCGTCGGCGGCCCGGTAGACCTGGGCGAGCGCTTCGCCCGATCGGGGAGTGCGCCATTGGACGCGGTCGCCGAGGCCGAGTTCTCCGGCGAGTTTCGGAAGCCAGTACAGGTCGGTGTTCGAAGGCCCGCCGACGAAGACGGGCACGATGCGTTCGGCCAGCTGCGGGTCGGTTTCGCGGAGCCGGGCGAGGCCGCGCAGCAGCACGTCGGGCGCTTTCGCGGGTTGGATTCGGCCGACGAACGCCACGATGAGGGCGTTCGCGGGCAAGCCGAGGGCCAGCCGAGCGGCGAGGCGGTCGCCGGGGCGGAAGACCCCGAGATCCACGCCGGGATGGATCACCTCGACGCGCCGTGCGTCGGCGTTGTAGTAGCGGTGCAGCTCGGCGGCTTCGGCGGCGGTGTTGGCGACGAGCAGGTCCGCCTCGGTGGTTATCTGCTCCTCGCCCACGACGCGGCCGATCGGCTCGGGCGAGTCGCCTTCGGCGAGTTGGGCGTTCTTCACTTTGGCGAGGGTGTGGAAAGTCTGGACGAGCGGCACGCCCCACCGGTCGGCCGCGACCCACGCGGCCTGGCCGGAGAGCCAGTAGTGGGCGTGGATGAGGTCGTAATGGCCGGGCCGGTTGTGGGCCTCGGCCCGCAGGAGCCCGCCGGTGAAGGCGCACAACTGGGTCGGGAGGTCGTTCTTGGACAGGCCCTCGAAGGGCCCGGCGGGGAGGTGGTGGACGAGGACACCGGGGGCGGCCTCCACAGTGGGCGGTTCCTCGGAGCTGGTCGCGCGGGTGAAGACCTCGACTTCGACGCCCGAACGCGCGAGTTCGCGGGCAGTGTTGAGCACGTAGACGTTCATGCCCCCGGCGTCGCCGGTGCCGGGCTGGGCCAGCGGTGAGGTGTGCACGGAGACCATCGCGACGCGGCGAACGGCCTGCTGGCGGCATCGGGCCCGGAACACCGGGGTGCGCCTTTGATTCACGTGTCAGTCCTCTCCCGCGGTTGCCATCCCCTAAGGCAACGCGCAAAACCCTCGCAATCCTTCCGTGTCCGGGTGTTCGCGTACAACCGCCGCAAGCCTGGAAGTGACCAACTCCGCATTTCGGCAAGTCATTTCGCGACATGACGGTCCATGCCAGGCCATCCGCACGGCGCGGCGGGAACTCGGAATTTCCTTCGCGACACGAGCGGGAATGAGCCTCAAATCAGGGCAAGTCGGCCATGATGGGGATACTTGTCATCACGAGGGGGGAGACAACACCATGAGCACTGCCACTGTGCCGGCCGCCAGGCAGCCCACGATGTCACCGGTGTCCAAGATCGGTGCCGCGCATTCGCTGCGGCGCCTGCCCGTCCAAGAGCGCTCGGCCGCACGGGTGCGCCGGATGCTCGACGCCGCCGCCGACCTGATCGAGGAGGTCGGCTACGACCGGCTCTCGACCACTGCGATCGCGCAGCGCGCCGACGTCGCCATCGGCTCGGTCTACCAGTTCTTCGGGGACAAGCGCTCGCTCGCCGAGGCGCTGAGCCAGCGCTACATCGACCTGTACTTCGAACGCCTGGCAGCCCGCTTCGACGCCGAACCGCCCGCCGACTGGCGCGGCGGGGTCGAGGCCGCCATCGCCGAATACGTGCACATGTACCGGACCGCGCCGGGCTTTCGCGTGCTCCACCTGGCCGACGCCATCGACCCGGGCCGGGCCGACGCCGTCACCACCGGCGGCGACGTCATCGCCGACCAGATCCTCGCCGGCCTCGCCCACCGCTTCGGCATCGGCGGCGACGACGAGCTCATCAAGACCGTCACCGTCGCCGTCGAGACCGGACAGGCCCTGGTCCGCCTGGCCTTCCGCCGCGACCCCGACGGCTGCGCCGCCTCGATCGCCGAGGCCAACAGCGTGGTCTGCGACTACCTCGCCCGCCGCTTGCCGTAGGCCTGTCGCAGGCCACTCAACCGACCGCGCCGGGACATGAGGCCGCGCCGGGCCGACTAGTCTCGTAGTCGACCCGGTGCGGTCTTTGACTTTCGAGGAGCAGCATGGCGAACACCCTTGCCGATATCCAGACGGTGCTGCGGATCCGCCCGTTCAGACGCCTGTGGACCGTGCTCGGCCTGGCCTCCTTCGGCGACTGGCTGGCGCTGTTCGCCACCGCGGGGTTCGCGCAGTCCCTGTTCGACGACCCCGCCGCCAAGGGCGCGGCGTTCTCGGCCACGATCGTGCTGCGCCTGCTGCCCTCACTCGTGCTCGGCCCCGTCGCCGGCGTCTTCGCCGACCGGTTCGACCGGCGCAAGACCATGGCCGCCTGCGACATGGCGCGCTTCTTCCTCATCGCCTCCGTGCCCACGGTCTACCTCATCACCAACAACACCGCGATCACCGTCACCTGGCTCGCCATCGCCCAACTGTGCATCGAGGGCGCGGTCCTCATCTGGTCGCCCGCCAAAGAAGCGGCCGTCCCGAACCTGCTCCCGCCCGAGAAGTACGAGGCCGCCAACCAGCTGAGCCTCGCCACCACGTACGGCATCGCACCGCCGCTCGCCTTCGCCGTCCTCGCCATCCTCGAACGCGGCTCCGCGGTCTGGTCGAACCTCGGCGGCTGGGCCGAGCCGATGGTCCTCGCCCTCTACATCGACGCGGCCATGTTCTTGACCCTCGCCATCACCGTCTACTTCTTCATCCCGCAGATCTCCGGCCGCTACGGCAAGTTCGCCGCCAAAACCCAAAGCGTCTGGCACGACTTCGTCGAAGGCTGGTCCTACCTGCGCACCTCCGAACGCGTGCGGGGCCTCATCCTCGGCATGCTCGGCGCGTTCAGCGGCGCGGGCATCCTCATCGGCGTCGGCACCGTCTACGCCAGCACCCTCGGCGCAGGCGACGCCGCGTTCTACACCCTCGCCGTCTTCCTCTTCCTCGGCCTCGGCGCCGGGATCGCCTTCGGCCCCAAGCTCATCGGCGAACTCTCGCGGCTGCGCTGGTTCGGCATGAGCATCGTCCTCGCCGGCGTCGGCCTCGCCGTCGACGCCATCGCCCCGCACATGGTGTTCTCCCTCATCGGCTCGGTGATCATCGGCCTCGGCGCCGGCATGGCCTTCCTCGCCGGGATCACGCTGCTGCAGCGCGAGACCGAGGACGAGATCCGCGGCCGCATGTTCGCGTTCATCGCCGTCTCGGCCCGCGTCATCCTCATGCTCGCCATGACGATCTCCGCGCCGCTGGCAGGCTGGCACGCCGCCCGCCAGCTCAATCTCGGCATCACCACGGTCGATTTCTCCATGAGCCGCGTTCTCCTGTTCGTCGGCGGCGCGCTCGTCGTCTGGCTCGGGATCACCGCGTTCAAGTCCATGGACGACAAGCCCGGCGTGCCCGTCTTCGCCGACCTCTGGTCCTCCCTGCGCGGCCGCCCGCTCTCGGCGGTCGACCCCGTCGCCGGGTCCGGGCTCTTCGTCGTCTTCGAAGGCGGCGAAGGCGCCGGGAAATCAACGCAGTCGGTCAAACTCGCCGCCTGGCTCAAACTCCGCGGCTACGAAGCCGTGCTCACCCGCGAACCCGGTGCCACCGACATCGGCATGCGCATCCGCTCGCTCGTGCTCGACTCCGGCGGCGACTCCGCGCCCGCACCGCGCGCCGAAGCGCTGCTCTTCGCCGCCGACCGCGCCCAGCACGTCGAGAAGGTCATCCGGCCCGCCCTCGAACGCGGCGCCGTCGTCGTCTCCGACCGCTACATCGACTCCTCCATCGCCTACCAGGGCTCGGGCCGCGCCCTCGGCAAGGACGAGGTCGCCTGGGTCTCCGCCTGGGCCACCGGCGGGCTCAAACCCCACCTCACCGTCCTCCTCGACGTCGAACCCGCATCGGGCCTCCACCGCGCCAAAGCCGGCGGCTCCGGCGACCGGCTCGAACAAGAAGAGCTCGAATACCACGAGAAGGTCCGCGAGACCTTCCTCCAGCTCGCCGCCGCCGAACCGAACCGCTACCTCGTCATCCCCGCCGGCGGCACCCCCGACGAGATCGCCGCGGCAGTGCGCGAGGCCGTCGCCGAACACCTCGACATCCGCACCCAGACCACCCGCACCGAGTCCGGCTGGCCCGGCCTCGACAGCGCCAAGAACAACGGCACCAAGAACAACGGCGCTCAAGGCGACGCCGACCAGAACGACCGCGACACGACCCCCGACGCCTCCAAGGACTACGGCTGGGACACCGTCGTCGAGGAGGCCGGCCGCTCGTGACCGCCCCCGGGGTATTCGACGAACTGGTCGGCCAGGACGAGGCCCGCCGGGTCCTCGCCGACGCCGCCCAGGGCATCGGCATGACCCACGCGTGGCTGTTCACCGGCCCGCCCGGCTCCGGACGCTCCACCGCGGCCGTCGCCTTCGCCGCCGCACTCCAATGCCCCCAAGGCGGCTGCGGCGACTGCCACACCTGCCGCACCGTCTTCGGCGGCACCCACCCCGACCTCACCCGCGTCATCCCCGAAGGACTCTCCCTCGGCGTCGACCAAGTGCGCGGTCTCATCCGCGAAGCGAGCCGCGCGCCGAACTCGGGACGCTGGCAGATCCTCATCATCGAAGACGCCGACCGCCTCACCGAAGCCGCCGCGAACGCCCTGCTCAAAGCCGTCGAGGAACCGCCGCAGCGCACCGTGTTCCTGCTGTGCGCGCCCTCCACGAACCCCGCCGAGATCTCGGTGACCATCCGGTCGCGGTGCCGCGTCATGGGCTTGCGCCAGCCCCCCGCCGAGGCGATTGCGGACCTGCTCGTCGAACGCGACGGCCTCGACCGGCGCGAAGCCGAGCTGTATGCGGCTGCCGCGCAAGGGCATGTGGGCCGGGCGCGGCGGCTCGCGACCGACGCCGAGGCGCGGGCGAAACGCCACGACGTGCTGCAGATCCCTCGCCGCCTCACCGGGCTCGGCGCGTGCTTCACGGCCGCGGTCGAACTCATCGAAGCCGCCGAGGCGGAAGCCTCGGGGACCTACACCGACCAGTCGGTCGTCGAACGCGAAGCACTGGAGACCGCGCTCGGCAAGGGCGGCACCGGGAAAGGCGCGTCGAAGGCGGCGCGCGGCTCGGCGGCGGCACTGAAGGAACTCGAGAAGCGCCAGAAGACCCGCGACACTCGGGCGCAACGCGACTCGCTCGACCGCGCGCTCGTAGACCTGGCGGCGTTCTATAGGGACGCGCTGGCGGCCGGGTTCGGGGCGAGGGTGGACCCGATCCACCCGGACATGGCCGACACGACCAGGGCGGCGGCCGCGAAGCTCAGCGCCGAATCGCTGCTGCGCAGGATCGACGCGATCCTGGAGTGCCGCAAAGCGATCGAAGCGAACGTGCGCCCGAGGATCGCGGTGGAAGCGATGATGCTCTCGCTTTGGCGAGCGTAACCCGGCAGACTCTGGCAGTCGTAAACGGCCGGTGGCATGGGCGAATGTCGTACCCCCGAGCCACCCTTGTGCTGGGGGCCCAACGCTGCGACGCACCCGGCCGCGGGGTGCGGAGCAAGGTCCGAGTGTCGTACCTCCGATGCACCTTTAAGCAAGGGGCCCTGTGAATGTCCGTTTTGAGGGCGTAATCCCGGCTTGTCACTGCGTCCACAGGTGATGGATGTAGGCGTCCTGCGCTTTCGGCACCGTCCCCGTGCGCTGCCAGCGGTACCAGGCGCGTTCTTCGACCACTCGCACGCAGAAGTCGCCGTCGACCTCGAAGGCCTCTGAGATGCAACGGAAGTCGTCCCTCAAGACCGCGTCCGTCCAGTACCAGACCCGCCGCCCGATCAGGCCCGGCACGTCCGAAGCCGGGTAGGGCCGTCGCACCGGCGGCGCATCCGGGTCCGACAACCGCTCGATCAGGTAGCCCGGCCGCGGCGAACCCATGGCCGGCTCGGGCCGCTGCACGTACACGTCCTCGGCCGGCACCAGGCTCGCGTACGCGTCCCCGTCGCCGTCCACCGCCCGGTAGTAGTCGGCCTCGGATATCAAGGGCACCAACAGCATCCCGTCGCGCGTGATCGGGTCGTCGGCCCGCAGGTCGAACTGCCAGCCCGCGCCCGGCGCACCGGCCAGCACCCGCGACGAATGCAGGTCGAAGGCCCTCACAGCCGGGACGGGGATGAGCGCCGGAGGGGGCTCGGGGACGTCGAAGGCGTTGTCGGACAGGCCCAACGAGAACTCCAGGCGCTATGGGACGTGCAGGTACCAGGGGGACCTGAGAAAAGCATAGGGGGTTGGCACACTCTGGGGATTCACGGCCCTCGCGGCGGTCGTAAAGTTCTTTTCACAAGCACGGAACACTTCTCGATCTAAGGATGGAAGAGCTATGAGCGAGTACGACGACACCGCCGCCGTTGAGGAAGACGTCGCCGCCGAGGACTACACCGCTGAGGAGGAGACCTACTCCGAGGACACCACGTACGCCGAGGACGAGACCCTCACTGAGGACGAGACCCTCGACGACACCTCCGTTTCGACCGTCACCGAGTCCTTCGACGTGGACGGCGACGGCTACGAGGACAGCACCATCTCCACCGAGGGCGTCACCATGATCGACTCGGACGGTGATGGCGACGCCGAGGCCATCGCGACCGACATCGATGGCGACGGCATCTCTGACGAGCTGCTGGTCGACGCCGACGGCGATGGCTCGGTCGAGTCCTACGCCTCGGACACCGACGGCGACGGCATGCTGGACACCTTCGAGTCGGACACCGACGGCGACGGCTACACCGACCAGGTCTCGGTGGACTCCAACGAGGACGGCTTCATCGACCAGGTCGCCACCGACTCCAACAACGACGGCTACGCCGACACCGTTGCCACCGACTCCAACGCCGACGGCCTGGTGGACGAGATCTCCGTCGACTCGAACGCGGACGGCACCGCCGACACCGTGCTCACCGACTCCGACGAGGACGGCTTCCTCGACACCGTCTTCACCGAGGCCACCCCGGAGGGCGACTCCTTCCAGTCGCAGACCGGTCAGGTCATGTAACAACGGGAACTCCGAGGCCTGGACTGGGCTCGCTCAACCTCATAGCGAAGGCCGGATGCGGCGGCGCATCCGGCCTTGTCGCATGTCTGGGGAGGGTCGCAGCCCGGAGCACGGCCGCGTACCCCGAAGAGGCCGCCGTGCGAGCGACTAACGCAGCGGTCCCGCGCAGCAGCGACATCGCCTCGGCGCGGGTGCGCGCGTCCGACTGCATGAGGCCGCGCACCGCCGAGGTCACGGTCCTCGAACCCTGCTTCCTGATGCCGCGCATGGACATGCAGGTGTGCTCGCATTCGACCACGACGATCACGCCGCTCGCCTCGAGCGAGGTGTAGAGCTGGTCGGCGATCTGGCTCGTCATGCGCTCCTGCACCTGCGGGCGGCGGGCATAGACCTCCACGAGCCGCGCGAGCTTGGAGAGTCCCACGATCTGCCCGCTCACCCCCGGGAGGTAGCCGACGTGGGCGACGCCGGTGAAGGGCAGCAGGTGGTGCTCGCAGAAGGACTGCACGTCGATGTCGCGCACGAGGACCAGTTCGTTGTGGTTCTCGTCGAAGGAGGTCTTGAGGACCTCCGCGGGGTCGACCCGCAGTCCGGCGAAGAGTTCGGCGTAGGCGCGGGCGACGCGACGCGGGGTCTCCTGGAGTCCGGGCCGGTCGGGGTCCTCGCCGATCGCCCCGAGGATCTCCCTGACGGCGGCTTCGATCCGCCCCAGGTCGACCGCGTCCTCGACGGGGCTGCCGTTGATGCGGCCGTCGATGAGACGTGCGGCCAGGTTGTCGAGTTCAGCCATCGCACAAGCTTACGGCTTTTCGCCGATAATCCCAGTGGGGTTCCTCACCGGATGACGCCGAAAAGGGCCCTCCGACCAGGTCAGAGAGCCCTTTGAAGATCCTTTTCGATTCCTACGGCTGCGGGCTCTGGCCCTCGGTCGCGGGACCGACCTCGATGCCCTCCTCGGGGCCCTCGGCCGGCTTGGAGCCGTTCGGGGTCGAGACGGGCGGGTTGCCGAGCTTGCGGGAGGTGGTGCCGTTGAACGGGGCCATCGGCGGGCGCTTGACCACGCGGGTCGCGATCCGCGCCAGGTCCTCCGTGTTCAGCGTCTCCTTCTCCAGCAGCTCGGTGACCATCTGGTCGAGCACGTCGCGGTACTCGGTGACGATCGCGTACGCCTCGTCGTGGGCGATCTCGATGAGGGCCCTGACCTCGGAGTCGATGTCGGAGGCGATGTCGTCGGAGTAGTCGCGCTGGTGGCCGTACTCCTTGCCGAGGAACGGCTCGGAGCCGGCGGTGCCGTACTTGATGGCGCCGAGCTTGGCGGACATGCCGTACTCGGTGACCATCGCGCGGGCGACCTTGGTGGCCTTGGAGATGTCGTCGGAGGCGCCGGTGGTCGGGTCGTGGTAGACCAGCTCTTCGGCGGCCCGCCCGCCGAGGGCGTAGGCGAGTGTGTCGATCATCTCCGAGCGCGTCTGCGTGTACTTGTCTTCGGTGGGCAGCACCAGGGTGTGGCCGAGGCTGCGGCCGCGCGGGAGGATCGTGAGCTTGTGGACCGGCGCGGCGTGCGGCAGCGCGTGAGCGACCAATGCGTGACCGGACTCGTGGTAGGCCGTCATCTTCTTCTCGTCGTCGCCCATGACTCGGCCCTTGCGCTCGGGCCCGGCGATGACGCGGTCGATGGCCTCTTCGAGGGCGTAGTTCGAGATCGCCTTCTCATTGTGGCGGGCTGTGAGCAGTGCCGCCTCGTTGATGACGTTCTCGAGGTCGGCGCCGGAGAAGCCGGGGGTGCGGCGGGCGATCGTCTCGAACTCGACGTCGGGGACGAACGGCTTGCCCTTCGCGTGCACCGACAGGATCGCGTGGCGCCCTTCCTTGTCGGGGGCGTCGACGGGGATCTGGCGGTCGAAGCGGCCGGGGCGCAGCAGGGCCGGGTCGAGGATGTCGGGGCGGTTCGTGGCGGCGATGAGGATGACCCCGCCGCGGGTGTCGAAGCCGTCCATCTCGACCAGGAGCTGGTTGAGGGTCTGCTCGCGCTCGTCGTGGCCGCCGCCCATGCCGGCGCCGCGGTGGCGGCCGACGGCGTCGATCTCGTCGACGAACACGATGGCGGGCGCGTTCTCCTTGGCCTGGGTGAACAGGTCGCGGACGCGGCTGGCGCCGACGCCGACGAACATCTCGACGAAGTCGGAGCCGGAGATGGAGTAGAACGGGACGCCGGCCTCGCCGGCGACGGCGCGGGCGAGCAGGGTCTTGCCGGTGCCGGGAGGGCCGAACAGGAGGACGCCCTTGGGGATCTTCGCGCCGAGCTCCTGGTATTTCTTCGGGTCCTCGAGGAAGTCCTTGATCTCGCGGAGCTCCTCGACGGCCTCGTCGGCGCCGGCCACGTCGTCGAACGTGGTCTTCGGGGTGTCCTTGGACACCATCTTCGCCTTGGACTTGCCGAAGTTGAGGACGCGGGAGCCGCCGCCCTGCATCTGCGACATGAAGAACAGCAGGAGCAGGACGATGAGGACGATCGGCAGCAGGCTC
>DATABR010000083.1:0-2133 GCA_036259435.1 Glycomyces sp. | reverse complement strand
TGGTGTACAGGTCGGTGAAGTCGAGCTGCTTGCCGACGGTCTTGAGCGCCTCGGAGAACTTGGCGTTGAACAGCTCCTGGAGCGTCTCCTGGTCGGAGGCGCGCTTGGTGCCGATCGAGTTGGCGACATTGCGGACGTCGTCCGCGGTGGCGTTGACGCGCACGAAGAACGTGATCGAGATGTCCGCCCGGATATTGTCCTGGCAGATCAGGCCGTCTTTGCCGTCGCGGTTGATCTCGATCGTGTTGACCGAGATGTCCATGTACTCGGCTTTGTGGATGATCGGGAGGACCAGCGCCGAGGTGAAGGACACCTTGCGGGCGCGCAGTTTGGTGACGACCAGGGCTTGGCCGGGGGCGACCTTCCGGTAGAGCCGGACGATCATGAGCAGCAGGCCCACGAAGATGACCGCGGCCACGATGAGCGTGACCAGCGTCGCCGAGTTGGCAGTGTCCATGGCGGTTCCTTATTGAGACTTCAGGGGACGGGATTTCAGGGGCTTCGGATTCGGGCGTCTTCACACACTACTGAGCGTTGTCAAGGCGTGGGGTCCACAAATCCGCCGGGAGGGCGCGACGGAACGCCGCACTTGAGGGGCATAGAGAGGGAAACGGGCACAATTGCACGGGCTCGGTAGGAGGGACCCCTACGAAGCATTCGGACGGGCGGGGCGGCCTCACATCTCGAGCTCGGGCGGCACCGCGACCGGGACGACGAGGAAGACCTTGGCGCTCTCATCGTAGTCGAAGATGACGAGTTTCGAGTGACGCGAGAACAGCTCGTCGTCGATGCCCTCGGGCTCGTGGACGGAGCGCCGCACGTTGATGAGATGGATCGTGCCGTCCTCTTCGACCAGCTCGGCCTGACCGGAGTCGGTGGTCACGGTACCCGTCCTGACCACGCAGACCTTGCCGATCAGATCGCGGTGGGCCGTGGCCGGCGCGTCGGCGAAGACCTTCGACAACGGCCCCGACAGCAGCTTCGCGCCCAGCATGCCGACGCCGATCCCGGCGACGAGCGTGGCGAGGCCGGAGACCGCCGCGGGAATGACCATGTCCTCGGCGCTGCGCACCCACGTGGTGCCGAGCACGGTCACTATCCAGCCCAATGTGACCCACAGCGAGAGCACCACTGTGAACGGCACTTCGCCGAACCCGAACGCCGACCAGAAGGAGCCGCCCGCCTCCACTTCGGCGTCGCCGTCGGCTCCGAGCTCCACCATGTCGACGTCCAATGCGCCCAGGATGACGACGATCCAGTAGAGGAAGACCGCGATGAGACCGAAGGAGAACACGATCGGGGGAAACGACAGGGCTACTTCCAGGAACTCGGTCATGGGTCTTCGGGTCCTTGTCTTCCGCTCGCGTGGGCACTTGTGCGAACGGCGTACGGCGGGCGGCACAGTCCGGGTCAACAAGATTCGGGTCTGCATTCAGATTAATGCACGCGGCCACTCGGCGGTAGGCTGCTCCGAGCCGACTATCCTGTGACCGGTCGAACAGCCCTCGCAGGCCGGGGGCGATCCGAGAGGAGGTCCGGTGCCCGGTTTCCGCTCCACACTGGCGAATGCGGCCGCGGGCTGCGACATCGCCGCGGCCCGGCTCGCCTCGGCCCGGCAGCGGCTCGGCGAGGCCGCCTTCAAGGCGCCGGTGGACCCGGCGCTCTTGGACGCCGAACGTCAGATATCCGACGCGGCCGCCGCCTCCGCCGCGCACCTGCGGAGCGACCCCGAGCTCCTGGCCGCCGGGCAGGTGATCCTCCACGAAGGACGCCGCTTCCCGCTGCTGGTGCCGTTCGGCGTGCGCGGGCACCTGGCGACGAACGTCGACGCCCGCGTCGACGGTGTCGCCGCGCTGGTCAGGGCCGCGACCCTGCACACGCTGGCCCACCACGAGCCCGGCAAGGTGCGCGTCGCGGGCATCGATACGGCCACGCTCGGGGCGACGTTCGCGCCGCTGCGGCCGCTCGCGGACGCGGGCGTCATCGAGGCCGTCGCCACCGACGCGCGATCGGCGGCCGAGGTCGTCGCGGCGGCGGAGACCCAGGTGTCCGAGAGCATCGCGGGCCGCCGCACCGACCGGCTGCTGCTGGCGATCGCCTCCCTCGGCGAGGCGCCGAGAACGCTCGTCGAAC
>DATABR010000082.1:0-9447 GCA_036259435.1 Glycomyces sp. | reverse complement strand
GATCGCGGCGCCGACCCTCGCGGGCCTCGGCGGCCTGCTCGCGCTGGCGGCCCTCGAGGCGACCACGGGCGCGGCGATGTTCGCGCTGCCTTGGGTCGCCGCGGTCGGCATCATCGCGATCGCCCCGCAGGCGCCGTTCGTGCAGCCGCGCAACATGCTGCTCGGTCAGCTCAGCGCGGGCGTGGTGGGGTTGGCGGCCGTGGCCGTGCTCGGGCCGTCGATCTGGACGGCCGCCGTCGCGGCGGGCCTGGCGACCGCGCCGATGCTCGCGCTGAAGGCGCCGCACCCGCCTGCGACGGCCACGGCCGCGCTCATCGGCGCGACCGGGCCCTCGTGGCTGTTCATGGTCGACCCGATCCTCCTCGCCAGCGCCGCGACCGTCCTCGTGGGCTGGGCCCTGGGCCGGGCGCTGCCAGGGCACCGGTACCCGGTCCGCTGGTGGTGACAGCAAATGCACGATCCACACGCTGAGAAGACAAGGAACCCTGACATGTCCGAGCAACGTCCTCCGCTGCCGCCGTTCACCGCCGAAACCGCCGCCGCGAAGGTGCGGGCCGCCGAAGACGCCTGGAACACTCGCGATCCCGCGCGCGTGGCACTCGCGTACACCCCGGATTCGATGTGGCGCAACCGCTCCGAGTTTCTTGAGGGCCGCGAGTCGATCCGGGCCTTCTTGGCCCGCAAGTGGGAGAAGGAGCATGAGTACGCGCTGCGGAAGGAGCTGTGGGCCTTCACCGAGGACCGCATCGCCGTGAAGTTCCGCTACGAGTGGCACGACGACGCGGGCCAGTGGTGGCGCAGCCACGGCAACGAGCTGTGGGAGTTCGCCCCTTCTGGGTTGATGCGCCGTCGCGAGGCGAGCATCAACGATGTCGCCATTGCGGAAGCGGACCGGTCGATCTTCGGGCCGCGGCCCGAAGGCGAACGCTAGGAGAGGCGGGCGGTCAGGTCGACTTCCACCAGCTGGCCCGGGTAGCCGAGCGCCGTCACTCCGGTGACGGTGCTTGCCGCTTTGAAGGCCGGCCCGAGGTCGGTGTGGTCGGCGAAGCGGTGCCAGGCGGCGCCGACGACCGCGCTGTCGGCGCTCACGACGTAGACGATCGAGCGGACCACGTCCTCGGGCTTCGCGCCGACCGAGTGCAGCGCGGCGAGGCAGTTCGCCGCGACCTGGTCGATCTGCGCGTCGAGGTCGCCGATGCCGACGACCTTCCCTTCGATGTCCACCGGGCACTGCCCGGCGAGCATGGCGAGGCGTCCGGACTCGACGATCGTGACGTGCTCATAGCCCCCGGTGGGGTGCAGTTCCTCGTTCGGCACACCACAAGTCTATGACCGAGGCCGTTGCGCCGCATCGGGTTTTCCGGACCCGGGCTACTCGGGGTGGGCGATGCGGTAGCGGAGGTTCGAGTCCTTTTCGCTGACCATGCGCTCGAGGTCGACCTGGTAGTTCGACATCTGCTCGCGAAGGGCCTCGTCGCTCGCGCCGAGGATGCGCACCGCCAGGAGCCCGGCGTTGCGCGCCCCGGCGACCGAGACGGTGGCGACCGGGATGCCCGCGGGCATCTGGACGATCGAGAGCAGCGAGTCGAAGCCGTCGAGGTGCTTCAGCGGCACCGGGACGCCGATCACCGGCAGCGGGGTCGCGGAGGCGACCATGCCGGGCAGGTGGGCAGCGCCGCCCGCTCCGGCGATGATCACTTGGAGGCCGCGGGAGGCGGCCGAGCCCGCGTAGGAGAGCATCGCGTGCGGGGTGCGGTGGGCGGAGACGACGCGGACCTCGCAGGGCACGTCGAACTCCTTGAGGGCCTCGGTGGCCGCTTCCATCACGGGCCAGTCCGAGTCGGACCCCATGATGACGCCGACGCGCGGCTTCGCCTGTGCTTCCATGTCCTCCACCTATTCGCCTTCTTGGAGCCGCTTCGCGGCGCGCAGTGCGCGGCGTCGCAGCTCGTCGGGGTCGTCGCCGCAGACGGTGACGTGGCCGATCTTGCGTCCGGGGCGCACGGCCTTCCCGTAGAGGTGGACGTGCGCTTCGGGGTCCTCGGCGAGGAGATGCTGGAGGCGCTCGTCGAGACGAGGGCCGCCGGCTTGTCCTCCGAGGACGTTCGCCATCACGGTATACGGCGCGGCGGTCGTGGTCGACCCGAGCGGGTAATCGAGGACGGCCCGCAGGTGCTGCTCGAACTGACTGGTGCGGGCGCCTTCGATGGTCCAGTGCCCGGAGTTGTGGGCGCGCATCGCGAGTTCGTTCACGAAGAGGCCTTTGGAGGTCTGGAAGAGTTCAACGGCGAGCATGCCGCAGACGCCGAGCTCAGCGGCCACTTTGGTCGCGATCTGCTCGGCCTGCTCGGCGATGGCGTCGTCCAAGTGGGGGGCCGGGGCGATGACCTCGGTGCAGATGCCGCCGGTCTGGACGGTTTCGACCACGGGATAGACGGCGGTCTCGCCGCGCGGGGAGCGGGCGATCTGGACGGCGAGTTCGCGCTGGAGCGCCATGCGCTCCTCGGCGATGAGGCGGATCCCGGAGGCGAGCACGGCCTCGGCGTCGGCGGGGGTGTCGATCATCCAGACGCCCTTGCCGTCGTAGCCGCCCGTCGCGGCTTTGAGCACACACGGCAGGCCGAAGGCCGCGATGTCCGAGATGGAGTCGACGGGGGCCCAGCGCGGCTGGGGCAGTCCGAGTTCGGCCATGCGGGTGCGCATGCACTGCTTGTCCTGGGCGAACCGCAGCGCCTCCGGGCGCGGCTGGACCTCGACGCCTTCGGCGACGAGCGCCTGGAGCGCGTCCTGCGGGACGTGCTCATGGTCGAAGGTGACCACGGTGCAGCCCTTGGCGAAGCCGCGCAGGTCCTCGACGCTGCGGTAGTCGCCGAACGTCGTCGCGGGGGTGACGACGGCGGCGCTCTCGGCCGGGTCGGCGGCTAGCACCTTGAGGCTCTGGCCGAGGGCGATGGCGGCCTGATGGGTCATGCGGGCAAGCTGACCGGCGCCGATCATGCCCACCGTCGGAAGTTGCGTCGCGGCGTCCACGGCCAGAGCCTAACCCGGGCCCCGACCTCGGGATCGGCGTTCGGCACGGGGCGTGACCTGCGTCGTCAACCGGTCATGGGACGTTCTGCACTGGATGAGGCGGCGAGTTCGTCGGCGGTGGTGCCGAGCACCTCGCAGAGGGCCATGATGGTGAAGAACGCCGGGGTGGCGATGCGCCCGGTCTCGATCTTGCGCAGCGTCTCCGGGGAGATGCCTGCCTCGGCGGCGACGTCGAGGAGGCTGCGGGAGCCGCGTGCTTCGCGCAGCGCCCGGCCGAGCGCGCGGCCGCGGTCGTGTTCGTCGGGCCTCAACGGCGGTCGAATCATATCGGTATTATAGTACCGGTATTCAAATACCACTGAAGTCTGAGAGGCCGTCCATGATCGAGCTGTACTCCCCCGCCGAGATCGAGGCGATGCGCCCCGCCGGGCGCTTCGTGGCCGGGATCCTCACCGAGCTCGCCAAAGTCGCCGACGTGGGCGTGAATCTCCTTGAACTCGACGACCTCGTGGCCCGGCGCATCAAGGAGGCCGGCGCGGTCTCCTGCTACGTGGACTACCACCCGTCCTTCGGCGCCAGCCCGTTCGGGAAGGTGCTGTGCACCTCGGTGAACGACGCGGTGCTGCACGGCCTGCCGCACGATTACAAGCTCCGGGACGGCGATCTCGTGTGCTTCGACTTCGCCGCCGAAGTCGACGGCTGGGTCGCCGACTCGGCCCTGTCGGTCGTGGTCGGCACGCCGCGCGAACAGGACCTGCGGCTCATCGACACCACCGCGCGGGCGCTCGAGGCGGGGATCGGGGCGGCGCTGGCCGGGAACAAGCTCGGCGACATCGGGCACGCGATCGCGACCGTGGCCCGCGGCGACGGGCACGAAGTGAACACCCAGTTCGGCGGGCACGGAGTCGGGCGCACCATGCACGGCGACCCGCATGTGCCGAACGACGGCCGCCCGGGCCGGGGCATGAAGCTCAAGCCGGGCCTGGTCATCGCGATCGAGCCGTGGTTCCTGCAGACGACCGACGAGATCGTCTACGACCCCGACGGATGGACGCTGCGCAGCGCCGACGGTTCGCGCGGCGCGCACATGGAGCACACGATCGCGATCACCGAGGACGGGCCGATCGTGTTGACCGCCAGGGATTAGCCCGCGAAGGCTCAGCACTCGGCTTCGGCTCGGGCGGGCCGCGCCGTGCGATCAGCGCCGACGCAGAATGCTCAGTGCTCGGCCTCTGCGCGGGCCAGCCTCGCCATCTTGTCGATCATGCGCTCGGTCGCGATCTCCTCGGCGGTGACCGCGTACCCGTAGTGGTCGCGCCAGTCGCCGTCGATGTACAGGTAGCGCTTGTGCAGGCCCTCGCGGCGCAGGCCGAGCTTCTCGGCGATCCGGTTCGACGGGCCGTTCTCGGGCCGGATGTTCACCTCGATGCGGTGCAGGCGGCCGACGGTCAGCGCGTGGTCGATCACGAGCGCCAGCGCGGTGGCGGTGATGTTCTTCCCGGCGTGGCCGCGGTCGATCCAGTAGCCCGCATACGCCGAGCCGAAGGCGCGGCGCACGATGTTGCCGACGGTGAGGCCGCCGACGAGCCGGCCCTGCCAGCAGACGGCGAGCGGCCAGCTCGTGCCGTCCTTGATCGACCGCTTGAGGCCGCGAAGCATCGCACGGAACGCGGCGGGCGAGTGGGCCTCGTGCCAGGTGGTGCCGGTGCCGGGCTCCCAAGGGGCGAGCCAGGCTTCATTGGCGCGGCGCAGCTCGGACCAACGGGACGCGTCGGAGCGGCGGAAGGGCCTGACGCTCACGTCGCCTTGGGCGAGGTTCACGGGCCAGCCGGGATTGGAGAGGGTCATTCGAGGTCCAGCAGCGGGTCGTTCGGGATGTTCATCGGTTCCGGTCCAGGAGCAGCACGTCTACGGTCGACCCGGCGGGCACCCGGGTCGCGTTCTCGCCGACGGTCATCAAGCCTGTCGCCTCGGCGAGTCCGGAGAGCGTGTAGGAAGTGGATCCCAGCGGGGCGACGGTGTAGCCGCCGCCGCGCCGTTCGGCGACGCGGACCGGGCGGAATTCCCGCAGCCCGCTCGGTGAGGATACGGGCTCGGTGAGGTTGGCGCGCACGCTGGGCCGAAAAACCGGTTCGGCCCCGGCGAGGCGCTGGATCAGCGGCCGGGCGATCACCTCGAAGGCGATGGTGGCCGCGACGGGGTCGCCGGGCAGGCAGACGACGGGGACCTCTTCGGGGCCGATGGTGCCGAAGCCCATGGTCTCGCAGAGGTAGACGGCCACGGGGTTGAAGTCGACGGCGCCGTCGCGGGAGAAGGTGCGGCGCACCATGTCGCCGGGTCCGGTGCCGGTGCCGCCGGTCGTGATGACGAGGTCGGCGCGGAGGATCTGGTCGTCGAGCACGCTGCGGAGCGCGTCGGGCTCGTCGTCGCAGATGCCGACGCGGTAGGCGTGCGCGCCGGCTTCGGAGGCGGCGGCGGTGACGAGGTGGGAGTTGACGTCGATGAGCTGGCCGGGCTGGGAGGGCCGGCCGGTGTCGACGAGTTCGTCGCCGGTGGCGATGACGACGACGCGCGGGGTCGGGCGGACGACGACGTCGGCGATGCCGGCGGCGGCGAGCAGGCCCACGAGCTGCGGGGTGACGCGGCGGCCCTCGTGGGCGAGGATCTCGCCCGAGGCCCGCTCTGATCCCATGCGGCGCACGCCGTGCCCGCGGCGGGGCACCTGGCGGACTTCGACGGTGGCCATGCCTTCATCGGTCCACGCCAGGGGCACGACGATGTCCGCGCCGACCGGGAGCGCGGCCCCGGCGGCGACGGAGAAGCAGGTGCCGGTGACGAGGCGGACCGGCCGCCACGAGGAGGCGGCGAGGTCGCCGAGGACCTTGAGGCCGACCCCGCGCTCGGGGCTCGCGCCGCCGATGTCGTCGGCCGCGCAGGCGTAGCCGTCGATCGCGGCGTAATCGAAGGCGGGCAGGGGTCCGGGGTTGACGGCGTTCTCGGCGAGGACCGACCCGGTCGACTGGGTCATGTCGATGTCGACCGGAGGCAGGGGGCGGACCAGGGCCAGCGCCTTCGCCAGGAAGTCGGCCAGTGGCGTCGCCTCGCCGGTCCCCTTCACTCCTCATCCCCCCGTCGGTCACGTTCCTCATCAAGCGCCGCCTCGCGGTCGCCGAGTCAGTCAAGTGTCGCACTGAATTCGCGCAACCAGGCGTTGAAGCCGGGCAAGTCGTCCCGCTGGCTGGCGAGCTCGACCAGCGTCTGGAGGTACGCGACGGGCTCTCCGGTGTCGTAGCGGCGGCCGCGGAAGACCACCGCGTGGACGGGGGTGCCGTTGGCGCGCATGGTGTCCATGGCGTCGGTGAGTTGGATTTCGCCGCCGCTGCCGGGGCCGGTCTCCTCGAGGACGGGGAAGATCGCGCCGGGAAGCACATAGCGTCCGATGAGGATCAGATTCGAGGGGGCGTCCTCGAGGGCGGGCTTTTCGACGAGGCCGGTGACCTTCACGATGTCGGGCGTGTCGGTGGCTTCGACGGCCGCGACGCCGTACCGCGAGACCTGGTCGTCGGGCACTTCGATGAGCGCCAGGACGATGCCGCCGGTCTCGGACTGGAGATCGATCATGCGCGGCAGGAGCTTGTCGTCGAGGTGGCACCACTCGTCGCCGAGGAGCACGGCGAAGGGCTCGTCGCCGACGTGGGAGGCGGCGCGGCCGACGGCGTGGCCGAGGCCCTTGGCGCCGCCCTGGCGGATCGCGGTCATCTCGGCGATCGACTCGGGGGCCTTGACCTTTTCGAGCATCTCGTCCTTGCCCTTGGCCTTGAGGGCGTTGTCGAGGTCGGCGCGCGCGTCGAAGTAGTCGATCATGGCGTCCTTGCCGGGGGCGGTGACGAGGGTGACGTCATCGGCTCCGGCGGCGGCGGCCTCTTCCACGATGTACTGGAGGACCGGCTTGTCGACGATCGGCAGGAGTTCCTTCGGGATGGCCTTCGTGACCGGAAGGAAGCGGGTCGCGAAGCCCGCCGCGGGGATGACGGCTTTTGTGGCGCGGGGCGCGGTTGCTGACATACCGCGAGGGTAGCGTGCATACGCAGCGTCAGATGTCGGCCACCCGGCCGAATAGCGGGTGAACATTCATGCCGCGCAGTCCAGGGTCGGACTGCCACCCGCCCGCACCCGTCGCGCCCACCGGCCGCTCGCTTCGCTCGCCTTTCCGAACTCGACTGAACGCGTTCAGACTGCGACTCGCCAGGTGTCTCTGCCCGCCGCTTTGGCCGCGTAGAGTGCTTCGTCGGCGGCCGCGAGGACGCCCGTGGCGGTGTCGGCGTGTTCGCCGAGGACGGCGATGCCGATGGAGACGGTGATGCGTAGTTCGCGCCCGCCGGAGGCGTCGTTGACCTTGAACTTCCGGGCGGCCACGGCGCGTCCGAGGCGCTCGGCGACCACGCCGGCCCCGCCCGTGTCGGTCTCCGGCAACAGCACCATGAACTCCTCGCCGCCGTGGCGGAAGGCGAGGTCCACTTCGCGGATCTGCGCGGTGATGCGGCGGGCGAGCTCGACGAGCACCTGGTCGCCGACCGGGTGGCCGTAAGTGTCGTTGACGTCCTTGAAGCGGTCGAGGTCGATCGCGAGGAGCGCCGAAGGGCGCTGGTAGCGGCGGGTGCGCTCGGCCTCGCGGCGCAGCGAGGTCTGCATGAACCGGTAGTTCCACAATCCGGTGAGCGGATCGGTGAGGCTCAGTCGTTCGGCGTGGCGGTGGAGCAGCACGTTCTCGACCGCGACCGAGGCCTGCCCGGCGAAGGTGCGGAGCGTGTTCGCATCGCCGGGCTCGAAGTCCTCCCCGGCGATGCGGTTGTAAAGGACGAGGACGCCGAGCACGCCGCCGTCGGTGCGGGGCGCTCCGGCGTAGTCGGACTCGGGGGGCTGGCGCCCGCTGGTGGGACCTTGTGCGGCGAGTTGGCTGGAACCGGAATCGAGGGCTTGGCGGCCGGTGGTCGGTTCGATTACCGGCTGGTGTCCCGAGAACGGCACCGCCACGATCGTGTGGGCGTCCGGTTCGGTGTCGGCTCTGCGGCAGTCCTCGAACTTGCCGTCGATGATCCGACCGTGGGCCGGGACGCCCCCGGCGGCGATCGCGCCGACGATGCCTTCCCCTATGCGGATGGTCGCGGGCTGGTCGATGCCGAGGTCGCCCTCGCCCGCGCGTTCGCGGAGCTGGTCGGCGTCGTCCACGTCGACGAGCATGATCACCCCGGCCTCGGCCCCGGCGGTGACCATCGCGGTGTCCAAGATGACCTCCAGGATCCGGTCGAGGTCGAGCGTCGCGGTGAGGGTCTGGCCGAGGCGGCCGAGCTGGCCGCGCATCTGGTCGCGGGAGGCGGTGAGAGCGTTCACGTACGCCTGCGTCTGCGCGGTCATGCGGTTGAACGCCAGCGCCAACTGTGCGACCTCGTCGCGGCCGTGCACGGGCACGCGGACGTTGAGGTCCCCTTCGCTGACGCGCTCGGCGGCGGCCGAGAGCTCGGCGAGCGGGCGCGTGGTCGAGCGCGCGAGCCAGGTCGCGAGGCCGACGGCGCACACGGCCGAGGCCAAGACCATCGCGGCGAGGGTCCAGTACATGGGGGTGACGTTGGTGGCGACCGTGCCGATGCTCAAGGGGAGGAAGGCGTCGCTGTAGTCCCAGCGGCCGGCGTCGGCGCCGCCGGCTTGGAGCGGGGCGGTGCGGGAGTCCTGGAGGATGATGTCGGCGTCGGCTACCTGGGCGAGGCGGCCGAGGAATTCGCGGTCGACCACGCGGAAGGCGCTGAAGACGGCGGTGGAGCCGTCCGTGTTCTGGACTTCGGCTTGGGCGCCTAGGGCCACGATCGGGCCCGAGCCGGCGTAGGCGGCGGGCTCGGCGCAGTCGATCCAGGAGCCGTCGGGAGCCGTCGCGCCGATGTCGGTGCTCGCGCCCGTGCCTGTTCCAGTGGTGCCCGCGGTGGCGAGGCTGGAGAAGACCACGCCGTCCACGACCGCGCGGTCGACGACGAGTTGGGCCATTTCGACCGCGTTGGCCCTCCCGCCGCTACGGTGATTGAGGGCCACCGCGGCCGCGGAGGCCTGGATGCGCTCGCAGATCGTGCCGAGGGTGGAGTCGACCATCGTCACCGCCGAGTCCGCCAGCGACTCCCCGCGGGAGTCCGCCAGGTGAGACATGACGGCAGCGACGAACACGGCCCCCACAAGGACCGGCCCGAGCACGACGACGAGGAACGCCGTGGTGAGCCGTGAGCGCAGCGACACCGAAGCCCCCTCAAGTTCACTCCCTAGAAGACTACCTAGAGCTACCGACTGGATACGACATGGCACGGCCTTTGCGACAGGATTAGCCGAATAGATGAGTGTTCCTGTACGTTCAGGGGAATCCTCGCAGGTAATGAC
>DATABR010000081.1:0-6132 GCA_036259435.1 Glycomyces sp. | reverse complement strand
GGGGCCGACTGGACCAGCATCTCCGGCTTGCGCAGCGGCTCCAGACCGCGGATCTGCGGCTCCGGCTCGGCCGCCGCGCCGCCCTCGGCGGGCTTGGTCTTCAACTCGGCGTTCATGAGGAACCGGACCGACTCCTCCTTGATGCCGTCGAGCATCGTCTGGAACATGTCGAACGCCTCGCGCTGGTACTCGATCACCGGGTCGCGCTGCGCGTACGCCCGCAAGCTGATGCCCTGCTTGAGGTAGTCCACCTCGTACAGGTGCTCGCGCCACTTCCGGTCGATCGTCTGCAGCAGCACGCGCCGCTCGAGCTTGCGGAGGATCTCCTCGCCGAACTCCTCCTCGCGGGAGGCGTAGACGGCGTGCGCGTCCTCCTTCACCGCTTCGAGGAGCTTCTCGGCGTCGAGCTCGTCGATGCCGCCGACCTTCTCGACGACCTCCTTGTGGCCCACCTGAATCGGGTAGAGCTGCTTGAAGGCGCTCCACAGTTCTGGAAGGTCCCAGTCCTCGGCGTAGCCCTCGTTCGTCGCGCCCGCGACGTAGGCCTCGAGCACGTCGTTGATGAAGTGCTCGATCTGCTCGGAGACGTCCTCGCCGTTGAGCACCTTGCGCCGCTCGTCGTAGATGACGGTGCGCTGGCGGTTCATGACCTCGTCGTACTTGAGGACGTTCTTGCGGATCTCCGCGTTGTGGCCCTCGATCTGCGACTGCGCCGATTCGATCTGACGGGTCACGAGTTTGGAGACGATCGGCACGTCGTCGGGCACGCGCAGCCGGTTCATCATGGCGCGCACGGCATCGGCGTTGAACCGCTTCATCAGGTCGTCCGAGAGCGAGAGGTAGAACCGCGACTCGCCCGGGTCGCCCTGACGGCCGGCGCGACCGCGCAGCTGGTTGTCGATGCGCCGCGACTCGTGGCGCTCGGTGCCGAGCACGTACAGCCCGCCCGCGTCCTTGACCTCTTCGGCCTCGGCCTTGGTGGTCTCCTCGAACTTCTCGAGGGCGTCCTCCCAAGCGGCCCTGTAGGTCTCCTCGTCGGCTTCGTCGATCCCGCGGGCGCGCAGCTCGGAGGCGGCCAGGTACTCGGGGTTGCCGCCGAGCATGATGTCGGTGCCTCGACCGGCCATGTTGGTGGCCACCGTGACCCCGCCGCGCTGGCCCGCCTGCGCGATGATGTCGGCTTCCTTCGCGTGGTTCTTCGCGTTGAGCACGTTGTGCGGGATGCCGCGCTTCTTCAGGAAGCCGGCGAGCATCTCCGACTTCTCGACCGAGACGGTGCCCACCAGGACCGGCTGTCCGGTCTCGTGGCGCTCGGCGATGTCGTCCACGACCGCCTGGAACTTCGCGTCCTCGGTCTTGTAGATGACGTCCGGCTCGTCCTTGCGGATCATCGGCTTGTTCGTGGGGATCGGGATGACGCCCATGCCGTAGACGTTGTGGAATTCGGAGGCCTCGGTCTGGGCCGTACCGGTGATGCCCGCGATCTTTCCGTACAGGCGGAAGTAGTTCTGCAGGGTGGTGGTCGCGAAGGTCTGGTTCTCCTGCTTGATCTCCACCTTCTCCTTGGCCTCGATGGCCTGGTGGATGCCCTCGTTGAAGCGGCGGCCCGGCAGCACGCGGCCGGTGAACTCGTCGACGATGAGGACCTCGTCGCCCTCGGAGACGATGTACTCGCGGTTGCGCTCGAACAGCTCCTGGGCCTTGATGGCGTTGTTGAGGTAGCCGACGAGCGGGGTGTTCACCGAGTCGTAGAGGTTCTCGATGCCGAGGCGGTCCTCGACGCGGGCCACACCGGACTCGGTGATCGCGATGGTGCGTTTGCCCTCGTCCACTTCGTAGTGCTCATCGCGCTTCATGGCGCGCACGATGTTCGCGAACTCGGTGTACCAGCGCTTGGAGTGCTCGGCGGGGCCCGAGATGATGATCGGAGTGCGGGCCTCGTCGACGAGGATCGAGTCGACTTCGTCGACGAGCGCGAAGTGGTGGCCGCGCTGCACGAGGCTGTCGGCCGAGCTGGTCATGTTGTCGCGCAAGTAGTCGAACGCGAGCTCGTTGTTCGTGGAGTACGTGATGTCGCACTCGTAGGCCTCGCGGTGCTTGTCCGAGCCCTCGCCCGGGAGCACGACGCCGACCGAGAGGCCGAGGAAGCGGTGGATCTCGCCCATCCACTCCGCGTCGCGTCGCACCAGGTAGTCGTTGACGGTGACCTGGTGGACGCCCTTGCCGGTGAGCGCGTTCAAGTAGACCGGGAGCGTGGAGACGAGGGTCTTGCCCTCACCGGTCTTCATCTCGGCGATGTTGCCCTGGTGCAATGCCACGCCGCCCATGAGCTGCACGTGGTAGTGCCGCATGCCGCGGACGCGGTCGGCGGCCTCGCGCACGGTGGCGAACGCCTCGGGGAGCAGATCGTCGGTGGTCTCGCCGTCCTTCAGACGCTCCTTGTACTCGTCGGTGAGCGCGCGGAGCTCCGCGTCGGTCAACGACTTGTACTCGTCTTCCAAGGAGTCGATCGCATCGGCGATCACGTAGAGCCGCTTGAGCGCGCGGCCTTCGCCGGCTCGCAGTACCTTCTCGAACAACGACACGGAAGATCAGCTCCCACAGCAACGTCTCGGCCAAAATCGGGTGGATTTCCCGGTCAATAGTACGCGTACGAAGTCACTGGCCCCGATGCCCGCCGGTGGGGCACAATCGTGGGTTATGGAACCCGTCAGCCTCAGCGCCGAAGGCCTGCGACTCGTCGCGTGGGAGCAGCGGCACCTGGCCGATCTGGCCCGGATCTACGCCGACCCGCTCATCGAGCGCTACCTCGTGATGCCGCTGCCGTGGGCCGGTCCCGCCCGCGATCGCTTCGTCTCGCAGCAGGTGCGGCACTGGCACGGCGGCAATCCGCGCTGGGCGATCGAGGAGGACGGCACGCTGGTCGGGTCGATGGCGCTGACGAAGTCGTTCCCGTCGGAACTGACCATCACGTACGTGACCGCGCCGTGGGCGCGGGGCCGGGCGGTGGCGCAGCGGGCGATCCGCGCCGCCGTCAAGTTCGGCTTCGACAACTTGGGCGCCAAGCGCATCGCGTGGGACGCGATCGTGGGGAACCACGCCTCGCGCCTCGCGGCGCAGCGGACGGGCTTCACGGTGGAGGGCATCGCCCGCAACGGCGTGAGCCAGCGCGGCGAGTCCCGGGACTGCTGGGTCGGCGGGATTCTCCCGGGCGAGGTGCGCGGCCCGGACGACCCGCCCGGCGACTACGGCATCCTCAAGCGGCAGGCCGGGTTCTTCATGGCCGAACGCGAGGAGCTGGAAACGGACGCGGCCGGGCTGCGGTTGCGGCCGCTGCGGGAATCGGACCTGGACGACCTGACCGCCTCGTGTGCCGACCCCGAGACAGAACGCTGGACGACGGTGCCCCGCAGGTACACGCGGGCGCACGCCGAGGTGTGGTGGCGGATCTGCCGCGAGCGGTGGGACCGCGGCGACTCGGTCCTGTTCGTGCTGGCCGACGGTGAGGACCGCTTCAGCGGCGCGGTGGAGCTCGGGCTGGGCGACGTCGGGGAGGCCGAGCTGGGCTATTACTGCTCGCCGTGGGCGCGCGGCCGGGGCTGGATGACCGCCGCCGCGGCGCGCCTGTGTCGCCTGGGTTTCGAGGAGCTGGGCCTGGAACGG
Organism: Glycomyces sp.; assembly: GCA_036259435.1. Taxonomy (GTDB): domain Bacteria; phylum Actinomycetota; class Actinomycetes; order Mycobacteriales; family Micromonosporaceae; genus Glycomyces. The sequence goes on along the minus strand of DATABR010000081.1, from coordinate 2,469 downwards.
ATCGACTGGCGCGCGGTGGTCGGCAACGAGGCCTCGCGGCGGGTCGCCGAGAAGGTCGGCTTCGTCGTCGAGGGCACCAGGCGAGGGGTCCGGCACGGCGAGGACGGCCGCCTGGACAGCTGGGTGGGAAGCCTCTTCCCCGACGACCTGGTCTGAGCGCGCGTAGTGCGCCAATCGGGCGTGCCCAACTGTTGACGTACCGGTGTCGCCCCTGCTTGTCTGAGTGCGTGCATTTCTTCGAACCCGTCGTGACGGCGGCGTTCTCGTTGCGCGTGGCGCCGCAGGGCGCGAAGGTCGACTGCGGGTTCGAGCCGGACGCGGTCGCCGTCGGCCCCGAGGGCGAGGCGGTCTGGGGCGCGCTCGGTTTCGATGCCGTCGAGGGCGTCGTGGCCGTCCGGTTCTGGGTCGCGCCCGAGCGGCGGGGCAAGCAGCTGGGGTCGGCGATGCTGCGGGCGGCCGCGCCGGGGGTGTTCGCCTCGGGTGCGCGGCGGCTGGAGGCGCGTCCGCCGGTGCGCGATCAAGCGGCGATCCGCGCCGCGATGCGGGCGGGGTTCCGGCCGGACGGCGGAGTTGCGCGCGGCGGGGCCTGGGACGGGACCGAGGCGATGACGCTCGGGCTGCTGCCCGAGGACGGTCGGGGGCCTTCGCCGCGGGTGCTGCCGGATCTGCCGGGCGGGAGGCTCACCGATGGCGTGATCGCGTTGCGGCCCTTGATGTCCGATGATTTCGACGCGCACCTGCGGCACCGGTCGCGGCCGGACGTGTACGCCGGGGCGGCCCTGCCGCTGCCGCCGAGCGTCGCGGAGGCCCGCGAGGTCTGCGAGTGGCGGGCCGCTATCGACTGGCTGCGGGGGCGCAGCGCCCTCATGGTCATCGACGACGGCACCGGCTACCAGGGCACGATCGGGCTCTACGACGTGGCGCGCGTGGTCGGGACCGGCATGATCGGCTACGACCTGCGGGCCGCGGCACGCGGGCGCGGGTACGCGACGCGGGCGGTGCGGCTGCTGCGGGGCTGGGCGTTCGGCGAGGTCGGGCTCGACCGGGTGTGGGCCGGGACCGACGTCCACAACACGGCCTCGCAGGCGGTGCTGCGCCGCGCCGGGTTCCGGCTCGAGGGGATCGAGCGGGGCGGGCTGCCGACGCTCGCGGGCCGCCGGAGGGACACGTTGGTGTGGGCGTCGCTAAGTAGTGATTGACGTGCAACCGAAGTGGTGGTGACAGGCGTCGAAGATATAGTGATCCCGTCACTTCGCTTTGTGGAGGAACCCCCTTTGAAGCTCATGCCCGTCCGCGCCCTGGCGGTGCTATCCCTGCTGCTCGCGGCCGGGGCCTGCGGCGCGCCCCAGACCGGGACGTTCACGCCCGCCCCGATCGTCCCCGTGGTGTCGCTCGACGCCGCCGCCGAGGCCCAGGACCCGACCGCGCCGTTCACCCTGTCCGTGGTCGACGGCATCCTCGAAGAGGTCAATGTCACCTCCGACCGCTCCGAGACGGTCGAGGGCTCGTTCTCCGAAGACCTCAGCTCCTGGACCTCTGAAGGCGTGCTCGAAGCCGGTTCCACCCACACGGTGGTGGCGAAGGCCGTCAGCTCCGACGGCACCGTCACCGAGTTCGAGCAGCAGTTCGCCACCGAGGCCCGCGAGAGCTCGGGCTTCGCCGTGGCCGACGTGACACCGGTGGCCGAAGACGAGGAGGTCGGGGTCGGCGCGCCGATCATCGTCACGTTCACCGAGGACGCCCCCGATCGCGCGTCGGTCGAGCAGCTGCTCGTGGTCGAGTCCGAGAAGGGCCACGAGGGCGCTTGGCGGTGGATCAGCGACAACCAGGTCATCTACCGCACCAAGGACTACTGGGAGGGCCACCAGACGGTCACGTTCACCGCCGACTTCGAAGGCGAGTACCTCGGCGACGACACGTGGGGCGGCGAGGACTACACCGCGGAACTGAAGATCGGCGAGGCGCAGATCTCGCACGTCGACCTGGAGTCGCACACCATGACCGTCGAGATCGACGGCGAGGTCGCCAAGGAGATGGCGATCAGCGGCGGCTCCGGCGCGGAGTGGGAGTACTACACCGCCACCGGCGTGCACTTGGTGATGGAGAAGTTCGCCGACAAGACCATGGTCTCCCCCGGCCGAGTGGAGGGCGAGGAGGGCTACTACTCGACCCCCGTCAAGTGGGCCACCCGCATCAACGCCTCCGGCGAGTTCGTCCACGGTGCGCCGTGGAACGACAGCCTGGGGGCGGCGAACCTCTCGCACGGCTGCGTCAACGCCAGCGACTCGGACGCGGAGTGGTTCTACAGGATCGCCCAGCGCGGCGACCCGGTCGACATCGAGGGCTCCCCGCGCAAGATGCCGTGGGACAACGGCTGGGGCTACTGGGTGATGTCCTACGACGAGTGGAAAGAGGGCTCGGCTCTCTAACGCCGAATCCCGCAACGGAACTGACAGAGAACGAGGCCCC
>DATABR010000080.1:0-9234 GCA_036259435.1 Glycomyces sp. | reverse complement strand
CGGCCGTGGTCGCCTCCGTGTCCTGTTGTGGGCGTGCGGTCGCTACATCTTCCCTGCCGCCGGTTCGCCGTTCCGGGTGCCGCGCACTTGCATGGCGGCTCCGAGGCCGAGCACGAACGTCAGCGCGCCGATGATGATGTTGTTCCAGACGAGGCTCAAGCCCGGGTCGGTGACGAGCACCCAGGGCGAGAAGCACATCCAGATGCCGACCGCGCACAAGGCCCAGCTCATGCCGTACATGCGCTCGGGGGCCATGGTGAACCCGAGCGCGACCAGGCCGATCGCGATACCGATGATGAGGTTGTGGGTCGCGAGATCGGCTTGGGCGGCGGCGAAGCCGACGACCCAGGGCGAGATCACGCAGTAGAGGCCGACCAGGAAGATCGGCGCGTCGATGAGCGCCACATCCCGGCGGCCGAGCATCTTGTCGTAGCGTGCCCGCATTTCGTGGGCGTCCGGGTGAGTGGTGAGGTCACCCCTGCTGTGCGAGACATCGGCCATCCGACTGCCCTCCGTCCGGCCCGCGCGCGTGCGGCTGCACGGGATTACGCGGTCCGTTCGCCCTCATTATCAACCCTATGGGCACTCTGAGTAAAGAGGCGATCACGGGTTTTGTAGGGTTCAGCGCCGTTCGGTGCCCGCTTCGATCGCGGCGCGGTAGACCTCGAGGAGACGGGCGGCGACTTCGGGCCAGTCGTAGCGCTTGACCCATTCGTCGGCGCGTTCGACGTAGGCCTTGCGCAGGGCCTGGTCGTCGAGGAGGCGGCCGGCCTTGGCGGCGAGGTCGGCGGCGTCGCCGACGGCGAAGAGCTCGCCGGCGCTGCCGTCGTCGAGCACGGAGCGGAACGCCTCGATGTCGGCGGCGAGGACGCAGGTCCCGGCTGCCATGGCCTCGGTGAGGATCATGCCGAAGGACTCGCCGCCGGTGTTGGGGGCGACGTAGAGGTCGACGCCGGCGAGCATGGAGGCCTTCTCCTCGTCGGAGACGGCGCCGAGGAAGCGGATGCGGGAGGCGATGTCGGTGTCGAGTCCGGCGACGGCGGCTTCGGGGTCGCCGCGGCCGACGACGAGCAGGTGCAGGTCGGGGCGGTCGACGGCGAGGCGCGTGAAGGCGTCGCGGAGGATCGCGAAGCCTTTGCGGGGCTCGGTGTAGCGGCCCATGAAGCCGATGGTGGGGCCGTCGGGCAGGGCTTCGAGGGGCGCGGCCTTGCGGTAGAAGGCGACGGGCACGCCGTTGGGGATCTCGACGGCGCCGCCGCCGAGGTGCTCGACCTGAACCTTGCGGGCGTAGGGGCTGACGGCGATGCGCGCGGAAAGGCTCTCGAGGACGAGCTGGGCCATGTGCTTCCCGGCGGCGAGCATCCGCGAGCGCGTCATGGCGGTGTGGAAGGTCGCGACGACGGGGCAGCGGGCGTTGAGGACCGCGAGGCACGAGAGGCTGGGGGTGAGCGGTTCGTGCACGTGGACGACGTCGAAGTTCCCTTCCGCGCACCATTTGCGCACGCGCGCGGCCGAGCGGGGGCCGAAGGCCAGGCGCGCGATGGACCCGTTGTAGGGAACGGCCACGGCCTTGCCGCCGGGGACCACGAAGTCGGGCAGGTCCTTGGTCTCGGTGGCGGGGGCGAGGACTGAGACGTCGTGTCCGGCGGCGATGAGCGTCTCGGCGAGGTCGCGGATGTGGAACTGGACGCCGCCGGGCACGTCGAAGGAGTACGGGCTGACGATCCCGATCCGCAGGTCCCCCATGTCAGACCGTGCTTTCCTGCGGCGCTTCGAAGTCGGCGGTCCAGAAGCGCTGGAGCATGTGCCAGTCGGCGGGGTGGGCGCGGATGCCCTCTTCGAAGGCCTCGGCCATGCGCTGGGTGGTGAAGGCGACGCGGTCGCGCAGTGAACCGGTGCCGGTGTCGACAGGGCCGGTGATGTGGCAGACGGCGCGGTCGCGCTCATAGTGGATGTTCGCGGTGAACAGCTCGACGCGGTTGCGGATGGCGAGCAGTGCCGGGCCGGTGGGGAAGGTGGTGGGCTCGCCGAAGAACTCGACGTCGGTGCCGCCGCGGCCGAGGTCGCGGTCGGCCACCAGCGCGACCACGTCGCCGGCGTCGAGCGCTTCGCCAAGGGCCGCTTGCGGGTTGCGGTCGCCGCCGGAGGTCGGGATGATCGTCATCCCGAGGGACTCGCGGTATTCGAGGAAGCGGCGGTAGACCCCTTCGGGCTTGAGGCGCTCGGCGACGGTCGTGAGCCGGTCCTGCGCGACCGAGCCGACCCAGGCCCCGGCGAAGTCCCAGTTCCCGCAGTGCGGCAGGGCCACGATGGAGCCCAGGCCCTGCTGGGCGCGCTCGTGGACCGGCTCGTAGCCGTTCATCTCGAACTTGCGCTCGAGGTCGGCGGTGCTCATCGACGGCAGCCGGAACGCCTCGAGCCAGTAGCGGGCGTACGAGCGCACGGCCTCGCGCATCAGCGCCTCGCTCGGCTCGCCGCCGACCACGCGGGCGAGGTTCTTGCGCAGCTGCCGCACGGGTCGGCCGTCCTTGGCCAAGGCCCGGTCGGCGAAGCGGTTGCCCAGGGCCGCGGCGGCGCGCTCGGGCAGGAGCCGCACGCCGCGCCACGCGGCCAGGTAGGCGAGTTCGGTGAGACGCTCAGACATCGATGCGCCCCTCATCGGCGACCAGCTGCGCGCGGGCGTGGACCAGGCGCTGCACGACGGTGATCGAGGCGAGCACGCCGAGCACGCCCATGCCGACCTCGAGCGACCACGGGACGCCGAGGATTTCCAGCAGGACCGCGACCGCCGCGAGGATGAGGCGTTCGGGGCGTTCGGCGATGCCCACATTGGTCTCGGCGCCGAGCCCCTCGGCGCGGGCCCTCACATAGGAGACCATCTGGGAGGCGATGAGCGCCCACAGCGCCAGCGCGCAGCCGAGGCCTCGGCCTTCGGCGAGGAGGAAGTACGCCAAGCCCGCGAAGATCGCGCCGTCGGCGAGGCGGTCGCACGTCGAGTCGAGGAGCGCGCCGTAGCGGCTGGTGGTGCCCTTGACGCGCGCGATCGCGCCGTCGAGCATGTCGGTGAGGACCGACAGCCCGACCACGATGAGGCCCGCGAGCAGGTGGCCCGGCGCGAGCAGCAGCACCGAGGCGGCGACCACGATCGCGGTCCCGGTGATGGTGACGGCGTTGGCGGACACACCGACGCGGATGAGGACCTTCGCGGCGGCGTCGACGTAGCGGCGTACGCCCGCACGGCCGGAGGTCCGGAGAAACTTCGCCATGGTCTCCTGTTTTCTCAGGCTGGCCCAGTTGGGTGTTCGGGCAAGTGGGTGCGGCACTCGTCCCCGGATCGGCCCGAGGAGAGGCAGCCTTGACTCTAATGGTGCCCGGCCGGTCACACCCGCTCCCATGCGGCCGCCAGTTCGCCGCGGGTGTCCTTCAAGAGCTGCGGGAGGGTCTTGGTGCGCCCGATGATGGGCATGAAGTTCGCGTCGCCGCCCCAGCGGGGGACGATGTGCTGGTGCAGGTGCCCGGCGATCCCGGCCCCGGCGACCTGGCCCTGGTTCATGCCGATGTTGAACCCGTGCGCGCCCATGACCGCACGCAGGACGGTCATCGCCTTCTGCGTGAGCGAGCCCATCTCGGCCACCTCGTCGGCGTCGAGGTCGGTGTAGTCGGGCACGTGCCGGAAGGGCAGGACCATGAGGTGGCCGTTGTTGTAGGGGTACTTGTTCAAGACCACGTACATCGCGACGCCGCGGGCGACGATGTTGCCCTCCTCGTCGGAGAACTTCGGGATCTCGCAGAACGGGCAGCCTTCGATGTCGGCGTCATCGCCCGTGGGCTTGCCCTCGCCTTGGATGTAGGACATGCGGTGCGGGGTCCACAGCCGCTCGTACCCGTCGGGCACGCCGACGCCTTCGCCTTCGCGTTTGTCCACGGGACGATCCTAGGCCACTGCGGACCGAGACGGAAACGCGACGAAACGACCGTGACACCGCGTATCGGTTAAGCTCCGGGCGTGACGTTGCCGCAGCTGTACCTCGTAGTGCTGATCGGCTGCGTCACCGTGCTCGCCTCCATCGCCGCCATCCGGGCGACGCGGCGGCTCGGGCTTCCGGCGCTGCTGGTCTTCCTCGCCGCGGGCATGGTCCTCGGTGAGGACGGCGTGGGGATCCCCTTCGAGGACTTCGAGGTCGCGCAGGTGCTCGGCACGTTCGCACTCGCGCTCATCCTCATCGAAGGCGGGCTGACGACGCGGTGGCGGGCCATCTCGGGGCAGCTCGCCCCGGCGTCGAGCCTCGCGACGCTCGGCGTCGGCGTCTCGGTGACCGTGACGGCGCTGGGGGCGCACTACCTGCTCGGGTTCGGGTGGCAGGCGTCGCTGGTGATCGGCGCGGTGGTGGCCTCCACCGACGCGGCGGCGGTCTTCTCCGAACTGCGCGGCGTCGGGTTGCCGAAGCGGCTCAGCGGGACCCTGGAGGCCGAATCGGGCTTCAACGACGCCCCCACAGTCATCCTGGTGCTCGCGTTCGCCTCTGCCGACGGGATTCCGAACACCCTGGAGCTGCTGGCGAACCTGGTGTGGCAGTTGACCGCCGGATCGCTCATCGGCCTGGCGATCGGCTTCGGCGGAGCCTGGCTGCTGCGCAGGCTCGCGCTGCCGGTCTCGGGGCTGTACCCTCTGGCCGTCTTCAGCCTCGGCATGGCTGCGTTCGCGACCGCCGGAGCATTGCAGTCCTCGAGCTTCATCGCCGCGTACTTGGCGGCACTCGTCCTCGGCAACTCGCACCTGCCGCACCGGGCCGCGACGCAGTCGTTCGCGACAGGGCTGGGCTGGATGGCGCAGCTGGGGATGTTCGTGATGCTGGGGATGCTGGCCACGCCGACCAACCTGTTGCACGCGATCGTGCCCGGCCTGGTCCTCGGAGCGGTGCTCACGCTGGTGGCAAGGCCGCTATCGGTCGTCCTCTCGCTGTTCCCGTTCAAGTTCACGTTCAAGGAGCAGGCCCTGCTGTCGTGGGCGGGGCTGAGAGGCGCGGTTCCGATCGTCCTGGCCGCGATCCCGCACGCCGAGCGGCTGCCCGGTGCGCAGCCCCTGTGGGACATCGTCTTCGTCCTGGTCGTGGTCTTCACCCTGCTGCAGGGGCCGACCCTGCAATGGGTGGCGCGGCGGCTCGGCCTGGCCGGCACGGAGTCGGCCCAGGAGGTGGAGATCGAAGCGGCTCCACTGGACGCGGTCGACGGCGAGGTCTTGACGATCACGGTCCAGAAGGGTTCGGGTCTGGCGGGCATCCGCATCTTCGAGCTGCGGCTGCCCGAGGGCAGCGCCATCGCCGGAGTGGCGCGAGGCGACAAGCTCTTCGTCCCGGCGAACGCCGACCGCCTCCGCTCAAAAGACCAGCTCATAGTCGTGACCACCCCGAAACTCAGGGAAGCCACCGAACAACGCCTGACGGCACTGGCCAGGGCCGGAAGACTAGCCCGCTGGCTCGGCGAAACCGGCAAAGACTGATATCCTCTATATAGAGTCGACCCATCTCTTATATGAGGAGGATTCATGACCGTCACTTCGCTCGACATCGACGACTCGGCCCTGCAGCGAGTCCTAAGGATCACCGGCCTCCGCACGAAGAAGGACGCCGTGAATCTCGCGTTGCAGGAGTACGCCGAGCGCCACGAGAAGATCGCCGCATACGAACGGTTCTCCAAGCTCAGCCAAGACTGGAACTACGAAGGTTGGAAAGAACAGCACGACCGGGAGAAATCCGGCCTGGAGTGATCCGCTACCTTATCGACACCTCGGCGCTGTGGCGCCTGCACCGGGAACCGGAGGCCAACCGCGCGTGGGAAACTGCGGTGGTCTCCGGCACGGTCGGGTCGTGTTACCCGCAACGAATCGAATTTAGACGCTCAGCGAAACACCGCGATGAGTTCGACCAGATGACCGAGATGTTCGCGGGGCTGTATCCCGATGTACCTGTGCCGAAATCGGCTCCAAGATGGGTCGAGGCAACGCAGAACCGCTTGATGTCCAAGGGAAGCCACCTGGCCCCTTCACCGGTCGACCTCATCATCGCTGCGACGGCGGCCCACCACGGGCTCGTGGTCCTCCACGACGACAACGACTTCGCCGCGATCGCCGGCGCCGTGAATGACCTCGACCAGCGTAGTGTCTACGACTTCCCCTCTCTGTGAAAAAGCCCCGGCATCTTCCAGGAGCGGTCGCCGAGCGCCACTGCGAGTTCGAGGCTGCCACCGAGAGCGGCGACGTGGTTCTTGATGCCATCGAGCCCTGAGATGCCGTCGGATTCGAGTTGGGCGAAGCGACCCTGCGAGATGCCAAGTCGCTCGGCCACCTCGGCTTGCGTCTTCTGCGCCGCCTCGCGCATCTCGGCAACGTATTCACCGCGCATGTAATCCACCGCGCCACTATCACTTGAAACACCGACACGCCTTGGGATCCGGTAGCCGCTTCCCAAGGCGCGTCGCGCGTTCAGCGCTATTCGGCAGCGGCCGAAGGGCCCTCGTTGACCCTCGACTCGACGACCTCGACCACGTGCGTGATGGCCTCGGCTACCGGGACGCCGTTGCGTTGGGAGCCGTCTCGGTAGCGGAAGGAGACGGTGCCCGCCTCCTGGTCGTCGTCGCCGACGATGACCATGAACGGGATCTTCTGCTGCTGGGCGTTGCGGATCTTCTTCTGCATCCTGTCGTCCGAGTGGTCGACCTCGCAGCGGACACCCGCCGCGCGGAGCTTGCCGAAGAACTCGTCCAGGTAGGCGACGTTCTCGTCGCGCACCGGGATGCCGATCGCCTGCACCGGGGCCAGCCACGCGGGGAACGCGCCTCCGTAGTGCTCGGTGAGCACGCCGAAGAACCGCTCGATCGAGCCGAACAGCGCGCGGTGAATCATGACCGGGCGCTGGCGCGAACCGTCGGCCGCCACATACTCGAGCTTGAACAGCTCCGGCTCGAAGAAGTCGAGCTGGATGGTCGACATCTGCCAGGTGCGGCCGATCGCGTCCTTCGCCTGCACCGAGACCTTCGGTCCGTAGAAGGCCGCCCCACCCGGGTCGGCCACGAGGTCGAGCCCGGAAGCTTCGGCGACCTCGCGCAGCACCGCAGTGGCCTGGTCCCAGGTGGCGTCGTCACCGACGTACTTCTCCGGGTCCTTGGTCGACAGCTCCAGGTAGAAGTCGTCGAGACCGTAGTCGCGCAGCAGGTTCAGCACGAACTGGAGGGTGGAGGTGATCTCCTCCCCCATCTGGTCGACGGTGGTGTAGATGTGCGCGTCGTCCTGGGTGAAGCCGCGGGCGCGGGTCAGGCCGTGCACCACGCCGGACTTCTCGTACCGGTACACCGACCCGAACTCGAACAGCCGCAGCGGAAGCTCGCGGTAGGAGCGCCCGCGGGAGGCGTAGATGAGGTTGTGCATCGGGCAGTTCATCGGCTTGAGGTAGTACTCGGCGCCTTCCATCTCCATGGGGGGGAACATGCCCTCGGCGTACCACTCCAGGTGCTTGGAGGTCTCGAACAGCTGCTTCTTGGTGATGTGCGGGGTGTTCACGAACGAGTAGCCCGCCTCGACGTGCTGCTGCCGTGAGTAGTCCTCCATCACCATGCGGATCACGCCGCCGTTGGGGTGGAACACCGGCAGGCCCGAACCCAGCTCGTCGGGGAACGAGAACAGGTCGAGCTGCTGGCCGAGCCGGCGGTGGTCGCGCTTCTCGGCCTCGGCCAGGCGCGCGAGGTAGTCCTTCTGCTCCTGCACGGTCGGCCAGGCGGTGCCGTAGATGCGCTGGAGCTGCGGGTTCTTCTCCGAGCCCATCCAGTACGCGGCGGCCGAGCGCATGAGCTTGACGGCCCCGATGAGCCGGGTCGAGGGCAGGTGCGGGCCCCGGCACAGGTCGGACCAGACGCGCTTGCCCTGGCGGTCGTGGTTGTCGTACGCGGTGAGCTCGCCGCCGCCGACCTCCATGATCTCGTCGGCGTCGGTGCCCTCGCCCTTGGTCTCGATGAGCTCGAGCTTGTACGGCTCGTTCGCGAGCTCGGCGCGGGCCTCCTCGAGGGAGGCGAACTTGCGGCGGTGGAAGGTCTGCCCCTGCTTGATGATCTGGAGCATGCGCTTCTCGACGGCCTTGAGGTCGTCGGGGTTGAACGGCTCCTCGACGTCGAAGTCGTAGTAGAACCCGTCGGCGATCGGCGGGCCGATGCCGAGCTTGGCCTCGCGCAGCTCCTGCACCGCCTGCGCCATCACGTGCGCGGCGGAGTGGCGCATGACGTTGAGCCCGTCGGGACTGTTCAGCGCCACCGGCTCGACCTTGGTGTCGGCCTCGGGGGCCCAATCGAGGTCGCGCAGCCGCCCCTCGGGGTCGCGGACGACGACGATCGCGTTCGGGCCGCTCGCGGGGAGGCCGGCCTCGGCCACCGCGTCAGCGCACGTGGTGCCAGCAGTGACCCAGAGCGGTTCGGCGACGGCTGGGCTGCTGTGGTTCGGCGCTGCGGGTGCCACGGTTCTCCTCGTTCGGTGTTCGCCGGTCGGTTCCCGGCGGTGAATATTCCGCTCAATGGTAATCGCCCGGGCCTTCGGGGTTCCATCGCATAACCGCGGTCGTGAGGCGGCGGAAATTCCTTCGGGCCCGGACTTGACCTTGGACCCGGCACCAAGGTTTACGGTCGTTGCATGACCACCGCAACCGTCTCGTGGACCGTGGGGAAGCTCGCCGAGCAGGTGGGAGTCTCCTCCGACGCCCTCCGGTACTGGGAGCGCGAGGGCCTGTTCCCCGCGCCCGAGCGCAGCCCCGCCGGGTACCGCCGGTACGGTCCCGAGGCGCTGGACCGGGCCCGGTTCATCCGGGACTGCCAGCGCGCCGGGCTGCGCCTGGCCGACATCGCGGACCTGCTGGCGGTGCGCGACACGGGCACGTGCCCGTGCGAGCCGGCCGGGCAGCATCTCGAGCGGCGGATCGGCGAGGTCACCGCCGAGATCGTGCGGTTGGAGGGGTTGCGGAGTCAGCTGACGGACATGCTGCGGGCGGTCGACGCGGGCACGTGCGACCCGCCGCTGCCCGAGAACTGGTGTCCCCCGAATGCGCCCAAGGCGAACGTGCCCGAGGGAGGTGAGTGCGAATGAACGCGACCGAGGAATGCTGCAGCTGCTGCGACGACGCTTCGTGCGACTGCGGCGGCCAGGACTGCTGCCACGGCTGCTGCGAGAAGTGACGTGCGAGTGACGGCCCGCCGATG
>DATABR010000079.1:0-11961 GCA_036259435.1 Glycomyces sp. | reverse complement strand
GGCGGCTCATCGCCGCCGACGGCATCGGGCAGATCCTCGAGCTCATCCGCACCGAGCTGGGCATGGAGTGCCTGGTCCTGTCCCCGGCGGGGCGCCCCCTGCGCGGGGGCCTGGAGTTGAACGAGACCGACCGGGCCGCCGTCGTCGGCCGCGCGCACAGCGCCGAGCGGCTGCCGCAGAAGGTCACGCTCGACCGGCACCGCTGCTACTCGGTGTTCGGAATCGGCTCGACGATCCAGACCGGACGGTTCCTGGTGACCGACGACGACCACACCCGGTGGCCGCCCGAGCGGCGCCTCGTGGCCGAGCAGCTCTCGGCCCTGCTCATGCTCGAACTCGACGACCCCGCAGTGCGCCCGGCCCCGCAGGTCGAACTCATCACCGCGTTGAAAGTGGGCCGGGTGGACGAGCACCTCATGCGCTCGGCGGGCCTGCCTGTGGGCGGCGGCGTCACCGTCATCGCCGCCACGGGCGAGCCCGCGGCGCTTCGCGAGGTCGTCGTCGCCGAGACCGTCGCCGCAGGCCAGGACGACCCCCTTGACGCACCCGTCGCGGCCTGGGCGAGCCACGGGGACGAGACCATCGCCGTCCTCGCCGGCCCGGCGGGTACCGCCGAGGAACGCCCCCGGCTCCTTGAGTGGTCGCGGCACTGCGCCGCGGTCCTCGGCTCGGCCGGCCACGGCGGCGCCGTCAGCGTCGGCCTCGCCGATCCCGTCCGCTCCCCCGAGGGCCTGCGCGGCGCGCTCGAACAGGCCCGCCACACCGCCGCGCTCGCCCAGCCCCGGCCCGGCGGCGTCGACATCGCCGAACCCGACCACCTCGTCTCCCACCGGATGCTCCTGGCCGCCGTCCCCCCTGACGTGAGCCGGGCCTTCCGCACCCGCGTGCTCGACCCGCTCCTGGCCTACGACGCCCGGCATCGCTCCGATCTGCTGCCGACCCTCCGCCGGTTCCTCGAATGCGACGGCTCCTGGCAGCAGTGCGCCGCGAGCCTGCACCTGCACGTCAACACCGTCCGCTACCGGATGCGGCGCGTCGAGGAGCTCACCGGCCGCGACCTGCGCAACCCCCTCGACCGGATGGACCTCGCGCTGGCGGTGAGCTTGGGCTGACCAGCCCGGATCCGATGAGACTGGGCCCAGTTCGAGAACTCCCGGGAGGTGGAATCCGAGTCCCTCTGTTCGCTCGAAAGGCCGAATGCCTTCCCGATATCGGGTTATATCGGGGAGGCCGACAACGCAGTGAGCGGGCGAACGGGCCGGATTCAGCCCCGCGGAGTTCTCGAACGGGACCGACATGCCGCCGCGCAGGCGGGATCATCGATAGGGGGAGAACACATGAGGAACACTGCGGGCCTGGTGCTCGCCGCGGGCGCCGGCAAGCGCTTCGGCGGACCGAAGGCCCTGATCGAATACGACGATCGCAACATGCTCGACCGCGCCGTCGCCACACTGCACGCCGGCGGCTGCCGCCAGGTGCTCGCCGTGCTCGGCGCCGGGGCCGAACAGGCGCTTTCCGCTGCGACCGAGGCGTTCACGCCCGTGCTCAACCGGAGATGGGGCCAGGGACTGTCGACCTCGCTCAAGGTCGGACTCGCGGCCGTCCCGGAACGGTACGACGGGGTCGTGGTGACCCTCGTCGACCAACCGCGCATCGAACCCGAAGCGGTCCGGCGCGTCATCGCCGCCGCCGAGGAGGGCGCGACCGTCGCCGTCGCCTCTTACGAGGGGCGGCGCGGGCATCCGATGTACTTCGCGCGTGAGCACCTCGGGGCGATCGCCGCCGGGGCCGCGGGCGACCGGGGCGCGCGGGATTTCCTGGCCGCCAACGAGTCGCTGATCCGCGAGGTCGCCTGTCCGGGTGATCCGGTCGACATCGACACCCGGGCCGACCTCGCGGCGCTGCAGCGCCCGATGTCGCCGCCGAAGCTGGCGGGCCGCAACTGATTCGCTCTAGCAGACCTGGGTCGCGTGCCGCTGCCGGCGTCGTCAGCGGTGCGCCGAAAGGCTAAGCGGCGAACCAGAGGTCGATCTCGCGCTTGGCGGACTCCTCGGAGTCCGAGGCGTGGATGAGGTTCTGCTGGTTCGACACCGAGAAGTCGCCGCGGATCGTGCCCGGCTCGGCCTTGCGCCCGTCCGTGGCCCCGGCCAGCTTGCGCACCACCGGGATCGCCTCGTCGCCCGAGACCACCAGGCTCACCAGCGGCCCCGAGGTCATGAACGACTTCAAGCTCGCGTAGTACTCCCGGCCCACGTGCTCGGCGTAGTGCGCGTCCGACAGCTCGGCGTCCATCGTCCGCAGGTGCAGCTGCTCGATGCGCAGCCCCTTGCGCTCCAGGCGGGTCAAGACCTCGCCGATGAGCCAGCGCCGGACGGCGTCGGGTTTGATCAGCACGAGCGTGCGCTGTTCGGCCACGGAAAACTCCTCGGATACGACTGTCTGATTGTGGCTGCCATCGTAAGCGATGTTGTGTCGGTTGCCTCACCCACGTACGATTCACGTTGCAACCCGGTTTCCCAATTGTGGATGAGGTGTCCCCGATGGCCCGGAGCCAACCACCACGGCCGGCCCCACGGCCTTCCAAGGCGCCCAGCAGAGGCGGCGCGAAAGGCGGAGCCGCCCGAGGAGGGGCGAAAGGCGCCGCCAAGGGCGGCGCGAAGGCCGCCCCAGGCGTCCGCAAAGCCGCGCCCGGAAAGGCGATGCCGCGCACGGGCGGCCGCCAACCCGCGGGGCGCGCCGCGACCTCCGAGCAGCTGCGGCAGCAGCGCCTCATGCTGGACCAGCAGCGGCGCCAGCGCGAAGCCCGCTGGTGGGCGATCAACCAGAACGCCTTGAAAGACCTGCACTCCAGGCAGCATCACGCAGCCGGAGGCGAGGCGATCGGGACGATCCTGAACGCCGACCGGAGGATGCGGTGGCGCACCTCCCACGCGGTCGGCGCGATCACTTTACTGATCCTCTCCTTCTTCTTCGCCTCCATGGCCATCGGCGCGCAGAGCATCGGCATCGCCGTGCTCGCGTTCCTATGCCTGGCCGGCTGCATCGCGTTCTTCACGGTCGAGCACTCGGCGCGGCGCTTCCCCCGTCCGGTCCCGGCCCCGCCGCTCATCGGGCAGCACCGGCTCGAGGACCTGATCGTGGAGGACGACCCGCCGCGGCCCGCGCCCGTCAGCAAGGAGCCGGCCACGGGCACGCTCGACGACCTGCTGGGCGCCTCGTCGGACGCTGAGGCCGAGCGGCCTGAGGCCAAAACGGAAGCGGCCCAGACCGAACCGGTCGTTCCGGCGGCGAAGGAACCGAAGTCGACGCCGGAGCCGGTGCAAGCCGCGGCCGAACCGGTCGCCGAGCCTGCGAACGCGGCCGTCGCCGCGGAGCCCGGGCGGATGATCGTCACCGAGCCGGCGAGCGCCGGACCGGTATCCGAGGACGATCTGGAACCGCCTTCGGGCGGTGCACTGATCGATGCTTCGCCCGGCGCGGCGTTCACGTTGCCGAGCGAACAGATCGGCGGCGAGCCGGGCAGTAGCCCAGTCGGCGGCACGATGCAATCCAGCGCGGCCGCAGTCCCTCCCCCGGTCGGCGAAGCCAGGCCCCAGGGGCCGATCGCCGAGGCCGCGACGATGGTCAAGATGCCGTCGCCGCCACGCCAGCGGACCTCCACCGAGGGCCGCAGCCTCGCCCACGACCTGGCCGAGCTGCTCCTGACCGAGCAGCGGGTCGGCGGCACCGACGTCACCGAGGTCGCCGCCACCCTCGTCGTGGCCGACCTGCAGCGTTCGGTCGAGTTCTACACGGACGCACTGGGACTCACCATCGCCGACCGCACCGATGAAGCCGCGATACTCGATGCGGGGTTCGGCAAGATCCTGCTGTGGGAGCGGCCTGACGCGCCTGCCGGGGAGACCGGGGTCATGCACCTGACCTTCGAGGTCGGCGACATCGACACCACGTTCACGAAGATGAACGACGCCGGAGTCGAGTTCCTGCATCTGCCGCGCACCGCGCTGCTGGGCCAGCACTACGAGATGCGCGCCGCGGCCTTCCGCGACCCGGACGGCCACGGCCTCGCCATCACCGAGCACCGGGAGCGCGACTAGCCGCGCCGGTGCCCAAGTGAACGGAGCGAACACCCATGCTGATCGTCGGGGAGATCCACACCGCGCTACTGCCGCACTCGCGGCCGCTCACGCCCGAGGAGGCCCGCGCGGCCCTCGCACTGGCGGTCGGCGAGACCGTCGTGCAGTGGGCGCGGCCGGTCGCCCACACCTCGTCGCCGACGCTCCTGCACGGCGTGGACTGCCGACTCCCGTTGGGCCCCAAGCCCGAGAACCAGCACTCCGACGACGGCAACGAGAACGGCTCGGTGCGCGCCGTGGGCACCGTGAACTCGCGCGCGGTCCTCACCGGCGGCCACCTGCTCCAAGGCTCCGCGTGGACCGCGATCACCCCACCGCGGCAGCCGCGGCGAATGCCGTGGTCGTACTACCTCGCCAAGCCGGGCACGCTGGAGACCATCGGGAACTTCGACGGCGAGCGGCTCGCCAAGGGCTTCCTCCTCGCCGAGAACCGGCGAGACCGCGCGAAACTCCTGGACGCGGCCGCGATCGCGCGGCATTCGATCCACGACGTGCTCTCGCGGCCCGTGTTCGACCAGCGCCCGCCGATCAAGACCGGCTCGACCCGGCTGCGCTGGGCCGCGATCGCCGACCCCGGCAAAGGCAAAGCCGTCGCGTTCCGCCTGGTCGGCACCGACAGGCGGCGCATGAGCATGGTCACCGGCCTGGTCGACCCCGAGCACGTGGCGTCCGCCGCCGAGGATCTGGCGATCCACGACTGGCTGCTGAGCGCCGTCGCCGCGCGAATCGCGCTCGCGAAGATCGGCGAGGACCCGCGGCACACCCTGCGCACCCTGCGGCCCGTGGTCGACCACCTGCTGCACCTGTGGTCGGCCGGGGCCAGGACCGCCAGGGACCTCGAGTTCATGTGGGACTCGCTGGAGCGGCGCCCGGGCCTGACGCGACAGTGGACCACGATGACCGAACGCGTGCGTTCGCAGATCGACTACGGCGCGGCTGATCTGGCCGCGCAGATGCTCGACCTCATGGAGCAGCGCCAGCGCCAGAGCGGCGGCTCCGGCGACCCTTACTACCGCTAAAGCGGTCCCTGGAAGATGTAGGTGAGGCGGTCGACCAGTTCCTTTGGGAGCGCGAGGCCTTCGCGTTCGGCGGATCTGCGGATCGAGTCGACCGCTCCGGTATCGGGGCGGACCGCGCCGCAGATGACGCGCACCGCGTGCTCCACCTCGAGGTAGCCCACCGACAGCACCGAGACGGTGCGGTAGGCGGGGAACGGGAACGCCTTCGCGTCCAGTTGCAGGATCCCCGGCATCGCCGCCCAGGCCTCGGGGAAGCGGGCCCCGACGGCATGGTCGGGGTCGTGGCCGTGCTCGTCGGGGACGATCGCGTCGACCGGTTCGGGCACGCCGATGCGGCGGCCCTCGTCACGCAGCACCCCGAGGCGCAGCAGCTGCCAGACCGCGGCGAGCATCGGGCACGACCAGCGCCGGCCCTGTTCGGTCTCGCTCCACAGTTCCACGTCGAGGAACACCGAGTGCTCGCGCTTGGCGTTCTGGCTCGGCGGCTTCCACTGGTCCGGCACGCCCATCGCGACGCGCGCGGGCTTGGGGCTCGGGACGCCGTTGCACAGCCAGCCCGAGCGCGCGACGGGCGGGCGGGAGCCGTTGGTGCCGGGCGGGGGCTCGAACACGATCCGGTCGGCCACGAGCCCGGCGAGGTCCAAGGGCCCCATCTGGGCGCACGCGGATTCGCGGGCGAGGTAGTCGATGTGGAGGCCCGCGTCGTCGGCGGCCTCGGTGATGACGCCGATCAGCTCCTCGGGCGGCGGCATGTCGTGGTTGCTGTACTCGTCGACGAGGTAGCAGGTGCTCACGCGCGGGCGGCGCCCGCCGAGCCGCTTGGTGAGGGCCTCGGTGGTGCCGTGGACCCAGGCGGCCGCCGAGGCCATCTCCTCTTTCAGGATGTCGGGCCGGGCGAGATCGTCGGCGTAGAGGTGGCCGACCTCGATCGACAGGTGCGACATGCCGAAACGTTCGGTGCGCTGCTTGGCGCTGGACTCCTCGTACATCAGTCGATTCCTCTGGCGATGGCTTCGAGGCCGGGCACGAACAGCTCCTCGGCGGAGCGCACGGCCAGTTCCGAGAAGGACTTCACGGTCTCCTGGTTGGCGATGTCGAGCGTGACGGTGTCGGCGTCGGTGATGACCTGCTCGCGCCACTGGAGCACCGGATCGAGCGGGACCGAGCCGAGGAGGTTCATGCGGCCGAGTTTGAGGCGCGCGGCCATCTGGTGGAGGTCGGCGTCGATCTTGCGCAGCCAGCGCACCTGCGTGGGTTTGAGGCCCGAGAGGTCGGCCCCGTCGGGATCGACCACGGCGGTGCGCACGTAGCGGATCGAGGCGAGCAACTTGCGCTGATAATCCTCGCCGAGGGCCTTGCTGGTCTCCACGAGACCCCGCTCGCCGTAGACGAGCGAATGCGCGGCGAGCACGTGCTGTTTCGTCCAGCGGTGGTAGACGATCCAACGCCAGGGCAGGTTGGCGAGTTCGGGGCGGGCGGTGGCGGCCATGACCATCTCGGTGGCGTGCGAGCGGCCCGCACTCAGGTCGACGATGACGAGGTCGAATTCGCGCGAGAGCTCTTGGAGGAGTTTGACGCAGCGGTCCACGGTGGTCTCGTCGCCGGGGAACTCCGAGCCGTCGGCGTCGCCGGGGCAGAGCACGAGTTCGCCCGCGCCGTCGGGCCGGGCCTGGAGTTCATCGCGGTCGCTCACGGCCCACACCGAGTGCCGCTCCGGTTCGGAGGCGAGGTCTTGGAGGTATTCGTGGATGCCGTTGCCGTAGGTGCCGTGTTCGAGGTCGTCGATGGCGAAGATCGCGCCGGCCGTGGGCGAACCGAAGTCGAAGTCCACATAGCACACGTTCGCGCCTTGGAGGGCGCGGCGGTAGGCGAGGTTGCAGGAGGAGACCGAACGGCCTGTGCCCCCTTTGTCGGAGGTCGCGAACAGCAGCATCGTCACACTCCGGTCTCGGCGTCACGGCCGGCCGCGATGAGCCGGTCGAGGTCGATGAGGGCCTTGACGCCGAGCGCGAAGGCGGTGCCCGGACGCTCGTCCACCACTTCCTTGGCGTGGCGGATCGTCAGGCCCACCGAGCGGATCTCCTGGGCCAGCGCCGGTCCGGCGTGCCCCGAGCCGCGCAGCAGCTCCTGGTCGTAGACGTGCTCGGCTTCGACGAGCAGTTCGTGCGCCAGGTCTTCCAGGTTGCGCGAGCGGGCCGGTTCGGAGGTGGCGAACTGGGCGGCGAGGACCATGGCCTCGACCACGCGGATGGTGAAGTGCCAGGACGGGTCGTCGAACCAGTTGGTGATCTCCTGGTAGACCTGCTGCGGCTGGTCCCACAGGCGGGCGGCCGCGCCGTCGCGGATGCGCCTGCGCGCCAAGTGGTCCCATACCTGGTCGGCGACCTCGAGCAGTTCGGCGCGGGCGCCGATGGTGACCAGGAGGCCCGACGCGTGGTAGAGGCGCTTGAGCAGCAGCGGCGCGAAGTCGACCATGTTCCAGACCATGGCCGGGCCGTCGAGCTTCTCGATGCCGGCGAGTTCGGCCTTCACGCCGGGGAAGTGGGTCTCCACGGACCGGTCGCCGGTGAGGGCGCGGCGGGTGATGCGGCCGCGGTTGGCGAGTTCGACGAGGACCTCGCCGAGGCGGATGAGGTCGTCGTCGCCGCCGCGGGAGGCGCCGAAGGTGTCGGTGGCGACGGCGCAGACCAGGAGCGTGTAGTAGTCGTATTCGAGGCCGTCGGTAGTGCGCCAGGGGACGTCTTCGAGCGGCCACTTGGAGCCGCCGCCGAAGGAGGCGACCATGGCCCAGTAGCGGCGGGTGACGTCCACGCGCAGTTGCAGGGACAGGGCGAGGGTCTGCTCCTCCTCGGTGAGGAGGTTGCGGCGCATGACCCTGGGCGAGAACAGGGTCTGGATCGCTTCGAGGGCGACCACGGTGAAGTACAGGTAGGGGGCGTCCTCGGCGCGGCCGGGGCGCTGGGTGGAGGTGTCGGAGACGTCGGGGATGTCCGGGGCCTTCTCCACCACCGACCACGACCAGCCGATCTCGAAGAGCTTGGTGGGGGCCTCGACGCCGGCGGTGCCGCCGGAGCCGACGGTGATGTCGCGCAGGGAGGCGATGATCTCGTCGGAGGCCTCGCGGAAGCGGCGCACGATCTTGCGGTCGGGCTGGCCGTCGACGTTGATGAGGGCGATGAGCTGGCGGCCGAAGTCGTCGTCGGCGTCGAAGGTGGACACGGCGAAGGAGCGCAGCAGGCCGGTGATGGCGCCCAGGAGGCGCCGGTGGATGGTCTGCTGGGCCTGCTCGAGTTCCTTGATGAGGTCGGCGCGGCCCATGCGGTCGACCGTGGGGCCGAAGTCCGAGAGGAAGATCAGGGAGGTGAGGCACAGCGGGATCGCGAGCGCGAAGCCCTCGGTGACGTCGATGGCCCGCTGCTCGGGGCTGGCCTTCCGGCTGCGGTCGACCCGGTGCATGTTGGACCCGCCGGAGTAGACGGGCACGCCGTCATCATCGACGTGCTTGTCCATGTACTCCTTGACCAGGCGCATGACGCGGATGGGGATCTCGACCGCGTCGCCGAGTCCGGCGAGGGCTTCGAGGACGGCGTCACCGGTGGCGTCGGGGTCGGCGTAGTTGAGTTCGGGGAGTTCCTGTGCGGGGTAGAGCAGGCACAAAAGCTGCTGGGCGTCGCCGACGGCGTCGGAGTCGTTGCGTCCGCCCCAGTGCCATTCCCGGCGTCTGCCGCCGTCCTCGACGGGACGCCAGCTGTAGGCGATCTGGGCCTTCCAGATGTCGAGGAGCTGCTGCCGAGGCTGCATCTTCACTGGGGATCACCGCCGAGCGCGCTCTGGACCGATTCGGACAGGTTTCACTATGGCACGCCGATGCGACACGAACAGCCGCACAGAACGCTTTTTGTCAGTTACCCGACAGACCTTGCCCGTCCGCGATACGGTCCTCGAGCGTCCTATCAGTAGGGTCGGCAAACCGGGCGAGCCGGTGCCCTTTCAGGCGCGAGGAGTCGAGATGGTGGAACTGATCTTGGCAGGCGTGATCATCGGCGCCGTGATGGCGTTCGCGGCGGTCACCGGCGTCCGCGACTGGCGTTCCCGCCGCGCCGAACGGCGCGAGGCCGCAGGTGAACGGCGCCTCCGGAACGAGCCGATTCCGAGCGGCTGGGCGGCGAACGGCGCACAGAGCGTCGTGCCGGGCGGGGGCACATTCGGCGACGGCAGCGAGTAGGGAGCGACGGAGGCGGCAGAGAGGCCCGCGATTGGCGGCTCGACAAAACGCTGAAGGCTCGATCACCTGTCCCCGAACGAGTCCCGATGGACGGCACCGACCTCCTCTTCATCCTCTTCGCGGTGGTGGCGATCGTGGTCGCGATCGCCGCCTCCCAAGGCGATGCCCGCTCGCGGCGCCGGCCGTCCGAGGGCCCCTACGCCCCGGGCCAGGGCGGCAGCGACTCCGGAGGCGGTGGGGGCGACGGCGGCGGAGGCGGTGGCGACTGACTCCGGTCAGGCCTTCAGTTCGTAGACGTTGCAGGGGACCTCGTAGCCGGGGACGACCGTCTCGCGTTCCAAGGCCATGCCCAGCTTCTCGGCGACGCGGATCGAGGCGGCGTTCTCGGAGTGGATGCATGAAACTACGCGGTCGAGCCCGACTTCCTCGAACGCGAACCGGATCACCTCGCGCGCGGCCTCGGTGGCGTATCCCTTGCCCCACAGGTCTCTGCGGAGGCGCCATCCGACTTCGATGACGGGCATGATCTCGGGCAGGAACGTCGGCGGGGCCATGGCCGCGAATCCCGCGAACTCGCCGCTCTCGCGGATCTCGACGGCGAACGTGCCGTATCCGCGCTCGGCCCAAGCGGCCTTGAATTTCTCGACCAGTTCGAACGCCTGCTCGGGGTCGCGCGGCAGTCCGTTCCCGATGTAGCGCATGACCTCGGGCTCGGTGTTCATCTGCCCGAGGACCTCGGCGTCGCCGTCGGCGAACTCGCGCAGGGTCAGGCGCTCGGTCTGCAGTCGCATGGGGGAAGGCTCCGGGTTATCGCTTGGGGGGTCGCCCCAATTGGTACTTGACGTACCAACAGTAAGCCCAGACGCAAGCGAAAATCACGCCCGCGACGCCCAGCGCCCAGTGGATCGGCCAGCACGCGATCACCGCGACCTGCAGCACCGCACCGGCAGGCCACACCCAGTCGCGGCGGGTGAGCCCCGCCAGCACGACGCAGGCGACCGTCAAGACCACGATCGCGATCGTCGCGGTCCCGGCGTCGTCCAGGATCATCCGCATCGGCACGATCGCCAGCAGCAGCGCCAGGGCCTCGAAGCTCAGGGCCATCGCGGCGAGACTGCGCGCGGCCCGGTTCGGGTCCCGCAGACCCGAGCGGCCGTCGTCAGGCGCGGTCCAGGGCGCTTCGACCTCTTCGGGTTCGGGATTCTCGTGGTCAGCCACGGCGGCCCACCAGGATCCTGCGGGCGTCGGCGACGGTGAAGACCGAGCCGGTGACGAGGACGCCGCCGCCCGATTCGTAAATGTCGTCGGCCTCCTCGGCGAGCTCGATGCCGCGGGCGATGGCGTCGGCGAGATGCGGCAGCACGGTGACGCGCTCCTCTCCGAAGACCTCGCGGGCGAGCTTCGCGAGCGTGGCCGCGGGCATCGCCCGGTCCGAAGAGGACTTCGTGACGACGATCTCGTCGAGCAGCGGCTCGAGGAGTTCGAGCATGTGGTCGGAGTCCTTGTCCGCCAGCATGCCGACGACACCCACGAGCTTGCGGAAGTGGAACTCCTCCTCCACGGCCTTCACCATGGCCTCCATCCCCGCCGGGTTGTGCGCGGCGTCGAGGATGACCGTGGGGGCGGTGCGCACGACCTCGAGGCGGCCGGGCGAGGAGAACTCCATGAAGGCCTCCCCGACCACCGAGGCGTCCAAGGCCTTCGGTTCGCCCGCACCGAGCAGCACTTCGACGGCGGCGAGCGCGAGAGCGGCATTGTGGGCCTGGTATTCGCCGTGGAGCGGCAAGAACAGGTCCTGGTAGCGAGCGGCGCGCGTCTCGATCGTGACGAGCTGGCCGCCGACGGCGACCTCGCGGGCGGTGACCTCGAAGCCGCGGCCTTCAGGCACGAGCTTCGCGCCCACGTCGTTGGCGCGGCGCAGCAGCGGCTCCATCGCCGAACGCTCCTGCGTCGCGGTCACGAGCGTCGATCCCTCGTGGATGATCCCGGCCTTCATGGTCGCGATCTCGGCGAGCGTCTCGCCGAGCCACTTCGTGTGGTCGATCCCGATGGGGGTGATCACGGCGACCTCGGCATTGAGCACGTTCGTCGAGTCGGTCTCGCCGCCGAGACCGACCTCGATGACGCCCACGTCGATCGGCGTGTCCGCGAAGGCGCCCATGGCGAGCGCCACGGTCATCTCGAAGTAGGTGAGCGGCTCGGAGGCCTCGCGGTCCACGAGCTCGGCCAGCGGCGCGATCTCGTAGTACTGCGCGGCGAGCTTCTCGGGGCTGATCGGCTCGCCGTCGATCGCGACACGCTCGTTGACGCTGTTGAGGTGCGGCGAGGTGAACATGCCGGTGCGCAGGCCGTGCCCGCGCAGCAGCCGCTCGATCATGCGGCTGGTCGAGGTCTTGCCGTTCGTGCCCGTGATGTGCACCGAACGGAAGGACCGCTGCGGGTCGCCCATCATGTCCAACAGCTGCTTGATGCGGTCGAGCGTGAAGTCCCAGCGTGAGAACCCGCGGGCTTCGAGGGCCGCTTCGACCTGCGCCAGTTCGGCGTTCAACTTGGTTGTCCCCCTGTGAGTTACGGTGGCGGG
>DATABR010000078.1:0-6947 GCA_036259435.1 Glycomyces sp. | reverse complement strand
TCCGACCGACCGACAACACCGGGCGCACGCTCACGAGGTCCTTGCCGAGGTTGCGCGCCAAGAGCCAGGGCCGCAGCGGCGTCTTCGAGAAGACGCAGTGCCGCTGCGGCCCTGGCGCGTCGATCAGGAGTCAGCCGGTGTTGCGCAGGCCCGCCGCGATGCCGTTGACCGTGATCAGCAGGGCCCGCTTCAGGTGCGGGTCGACCTGGTGATCGTCTTCGGAGCGGTAGCGCTTGAGCAGCGAGATCTGGAGGTGGTGCAGCGGTGCGAGGTAGCGGTCGCGGACCTCCAGGGTCCTCGCCAACTGCGGGTTCGCGCCGAGCAGTTTCTCGCCGCCGGTGAGCGCCAGGACTTCGGCGACCGTGGTCTCGTGCTCGGTCTTGATCGCCTCGAAGATCGGTTGAAGCTTGGTCGGGACCAGAGTGGAGACGTACTGGCCCGCGATCGACAGATCGGTCTTGGCGAGCGTCATCTCCACGTTGGACACGAAGTTGCGGAAGAAGTGCCACTTCTCGTACATCTCGGCGACCTGGTCCCCCAGGCCCGCCGCGCGGGCCGCCGCGAGTCCGGAACCCACGCCGTACCAGCCCGGCACGATCTGGCGCGACTGCGTCCAGCCGAAGACCCACGGGATCGCGCGCAGGCCCTCAAGCCCGGCGTCCGTGTTCGGGCGCTTCGAGGGGCGCGAGCCGATGTTCAACGCACCCAAGAGTTCCGTGGGGCTCACGGCCCAGAAGTACTCGGCCAGGCCTTCGCGGCCCGTCAGGTCGCGGTACGCGGCCTTCGAGGCCTCCGAGGTGTGGTCCATGACCTCGTACCAGCGGTGCAGCACGTCCGGTTGGTGGCGCGGCTCGGTGTGCAGCAGCGTCGCCTTCAGCGAGGCGGCGACAGTGAGCTCGAGGTTCTCGCGCGCCAGAGCGGGCAGCGTGTACTTGTCCGAGAGGACCTCGCCCTGCTCGGTGATCTTGATGGCGCCGTCGAGCGTGCCCGAGGGCTGGGCCAGGATCGCCTCGTGGGTGGGGCCGCCGCCGCGGCCGATGGTGCCGCCGCGGCCGTGGAACAGGCGCAGGCGCACGCCGTGCTTGTGGGCGACGTCGCGCAGCTGCCTTTGGGCCGCTTGGATGTTCCACTGGCTGGCGGTGATGCCGGCGTCCTTGTTGGAGTCGGAGTAGCCGAGCATGACCTCTTGCACGTCGCCGCGGGCGGCGACGACGGCGCGGTAGGCGGGCAGGCTCAGGAGCCGGTCCAGGAGGGTGTCGGCGCCCGCGAGGTCTTCGACCTCTTCCATGAGGGGGACGAAGCCGATGTCGGCGCGGCCGCGGGCGACGTCGACGAGGCCGGCGTCGCGGGCGAGGATCACCGGAGCGAGGACGTCGGCCGGGTCGTGGGTCATCGAGATGATGTACGACTCGACGATCGACTGTCCGAACTGCACTTGCGCGTCGCGGATCGCGTGGAAGACGTCGAAGGTCTTGCGGTTGCGTTCGGTGAGGTCCACATTGGCGGGTGCGAGGGGGCGCTGGCCGGAGAGTTCACGCGACAAGAGCGCGTCGCGGTCCTCCACGGAGAGTTCGGCGTAGGGCCGGTCGAGTTCGCCGGTGGCGTCGTAGAGCTCGGCGAGCACGGCGTGGTGGGCCTCGGAGTGCTCGCGCACATCCATCGTGGCCAGTTGGAGGCCGAAGGCGGCGACGGTGCGGATGACGCGGTCGAGGACGCCCTTGGCGGCGAGCTGGCCCCGCTGGCGGGCGAGTGAGTCGCGCATGACCTGGAGGTCGGCGAGGAGTTCGCGGCCGTCGTTGTAGTCGAAGCCGGGGCGGTGGGGGATGCCCTCGGCGTGCCGGGCGCGGGTGTTCGCGAGTTTCGCCTCGATGGCGCGGCCCTTGAGTCGGTAGGGCTCTTCGGCGTGGATGCGCTGGTACCGGGCGGGGATGACCGAGGCGAGGTGTTCGAGGTCGACGGCGACGGAGTCGAGCAGTTCCTGCGACGCGGGGCGCACGGTCTGGGAGACGGAGAGCTCGTTGATGAGTCCGGCGACGGCGCCTTCGGCCGCGGCGATGCCGTGCTCGTGCTGCATCAGAAGCACCTGTTTTGTCACTTCGGGGGTGACGAAGGGGTTGCCATCGCGGTCGCCGCCGATCCAGGTGCCGAACTTGAGCGGCGCGGACCCGGGGCGGGGCGAGCCGCCGAGGTCGGTGAGGGTCGCGTTGAGGTCGGTGAGGACCCGCGCGGCCGCGTCGCGGTAGAGGTCGGTGAGGTAGTAGATCGCGTTGCGAGCCTCGTCGGTGGGCTCGGGCTTCTCGACGCGCAGTTCGTCGGTCTGCCACAGGAGGTCGATGATCTCGGCGAGGCGGGAGTTGACGGCGTCGACGTCGGCCGAGCCGAGGACGGCGCGCTCGGCGGTCTCGGCGTCGAGGAGGTCGGCGATGTTGCGGAGCTTGATGAGGATGGAGCGGCGGGCGGCCTCGGTGGGGTGCGCGGTGAACACCGGGCGCACTTCGAGGCGGTCGGCGGCGGCCGCGATCTGGTCGGCGGGGATGTCCTCGAGGGTGATCTCGGCGCGGGCCTGGGAGAGCCAACCGCCGTTCTCGGCGCGGGAGCGGCGCATGTCGCGGGCGCGGTGGACCTGTTCGGTGATGTTCGCCAGGTGGAAGTAGGTGGCGAAGGCGCGGGCGAGGTCGACCTCCTCGTTGACGTCGAGCTTGGCGAGGCGGGCGGCGACGACCTGGGGCTGGTCGCGCACGAGGCCGCGGACCTCTTCGACGAGTTCGAGGAGCTGGGGGCCTTCCTGGCGGACGAGCGCCTGGCCGAGGAGGTTGCCGAGGCGACGGATGTCGCGGCGGAGCTGCTTGTCGTCGGTGCCGCTGGAGGAGTCGAAGTAGTCCATGGAGGTCTCCACTGGTGGTCTGGGCAAACCCTGAGGGGCCGCTCGCGCCGACGTCCTTGTCCGCGGTCCGGTACTGGCTGCCGAGGGCCCACTGGCGAACGCTTGCGGAGCCCTGGAACAGCTCAGTCAGCGTAACTTACCGGTAATGGCCGCGCCACTTTCTCTGTCCGGCATGCGGGACGACCGCGGCATTCGGTGCGGCGGCGGGGGCGCCGGCGTCCCGCACGGGTGAGGCGGGTGACGGACCGGTGGCATACCCTGGTGCGACCGATACCGATGCCGCCCCGCCTGTTCCACCGCGAAGGGATCCCGACCGCCGATGTCTGACTGGGTACTGCCCGACGAGATCCTCGCCGAGGCGCCGAGCCACACCCCCTTGCCGCATGAGTTGGCCGATCTGGAGCTGCTGCTGTACGGCGCGTACGCGCCGCTGCGGGGGTTCATGAGCGAAGCGGAGGCACGGTCCGTGACTCGGACCGGCGTGCTGCCCGACGGCACGGCGTGGCCGGTGCCGGTGACGCTGGACGTGCCGGTGGGGATAGCGCAACTGCTGGACAATCCCGACCCGAAGCGCCGTGTGCTTCGCATCACCGATCCGGAGGGAGCGCCGGTCGCGGCCGTGGAATGCCACAGCCTCGACGCGCTGGGGCCGGACATGGTGCGCGTGGGCGGGCCGGTGCGGCGCATCGCCGACGCCGCGCACGGGGTGTTCACGGGCCTGCGCGCCACGCCCGAGCAGGCGAAGACGACGTACACGAAGCCGCGGGTGCTGGCGCTGGTGGCCGACCGGCCGCTGCACCGGCCGCAGCTCGCGCAGTTGGCGCGGGCCGCGCACAATCTGGCTGCTCACGTGCTGGTCATGATCCCCACGGGCGATGAGACGAACGGCGACCGGGACCTGCGGCTGCCGACGGCGGCACTGGTGCGCTCGGTGCTGGCGGCGAAGGACCGACTGCCGACGGCCACAGTGCTGACGGTGCCGCTGTCCAAGCGCGGCGACCGGTTGCGCGACGGGCTGCTGACGGCGAAAGTGGCGGCGGCGTACGGCGCGACGCACATCATGACCGGCCGTGACGGCCTCGGCGGTGGCGGCGGCATCCGCTCGATGGTGCCGCGCGAGCTGGCCTACGACACGCGCGACGGGCAGTGGCGGCCGATCGAGGACATCGAGCCGCCGTTCCGGCGTGTCGCGTTGAGCGAGGCCGAGATCGCCGACATGCTCGACCGCGGGTTCGGGCTGCCGGAATGGCACACGCCGCCGAGCGTGGCCGCCGAGCTGCGCAAGGCGCGCCCGCCGCGCCGCCAGCGGGGCCTGGTGCTGTTCTTCACGGGCCTGTCGGGTTCGGGCAAGTCCACGATCTCGCGCGGGGTCTACGAGGCGCTGCTGGAGGACGGGACGCGGACGGTGTCGCTGTTCGACGGCGACGTGGTGCGCCGGCTCCTGTCGAGCGGGCTGGGGTTCACGCGCGCGGACCGGTCGGTGAACGTCCGCCGGATCGGGTTCGTCGCGGCCGAGGTCGCCCGGCACGGGGGCATCGGCATGGCCGCGCCGATCGCACCGTACGAAGTGGACCGAGCGGAGGCGCGGCGCATGGCCGAGGCGGCCGGGGCCGACTTCGTGCTGGTGCACGTGTCCACGCCGATCGATGTATGCGAATCGCGGGACCGCAAGGGGCTGTATGCGAAGGCTCGCGCGGGCCAGATCCCGGAATTCACCGGGGTGTCGGACCCGTACGAGGAGCCGCCGGCGGCCGAACTGACCATCGACACCTCCGAGATCACGATCGGCGAGGCGGTCGAGCAGGTGCTGGAGTACCTGTCCGAGGGCGGCTGGCTGGAGCCGATCGGCATGCGGCTCGCTTAGCGTCAGCGACATGGGAAGGCCCTGGGCTTTGCGCCCGGGGCCTTCGTCGTCTCGCTCAGAGCAGTGTGGACCAGTAGTCCCAGAAGCCGGTGCCCACCATCATGATCACTGCGGCGTAGAGCAGGGTCAGGCCGATCCAGTGGTAGCGCAGGAGGTCGTCCACGGCGTCGCGCCAGTCCTGGCCGACCGGGATCGCGCCGGTGCGGAGGTTGCGGACGGTGGTGAACCAGAAGATCGGCAGGACCACGGTCCACACGGCCATGCACCAGGGGCACAGGACGCCGATGCGGTACACGGACTGGAAGATCAGCCAGGCCACGAACGTCAGGCCCGCGAGGGTGCCGAGGTTGAAGGTGACCGCGACCCAGCGCGGCAGGCGGACCTTCGACAGGTACAGCACGCCCATGAAGACCACGAGCGGGAAGGCGACGAGGCCGATCATCGGGTTGGCGAACCCGAACACCGACGCCTGCGGGGTGTCCATCACGGTGCCGCACGAGAGCACCGGGTTGAAGTCACAGGAGATCACATGGTTGGGGTCGATGAGCGAGGCGATGCGCTCATAGGTGAGGTCGAATGCCGCCGCGAGGCCGACCAGGCCGCCCAGCAGCAGGACGAGCCCGGTGATCGCGCGCCCCCGGGCTTCGCGTCCGTTCTCGCCGAATGCCTCGTCCATCCGCGTCTCCCCCATGTCGCTCGACTCGGTTCGGGCCGTCGTCACCGTCGCTGTCGTGTTCACGCAAGGG
This sequence comes from Glycomyces sp., assembly GCA_036259435.1. GTDB lineage: Bacteria > Actinomycetota > Actinomycetes > Mycobacteriales > Micromonosporaceae > Glycomyces. The sequence goes on along the minus strand of DATABR010000078.1, from coordinate 1,453 downwards.
TAACGACCGCGACGGGGCAGGGGTTGCGGAGGATTGCCGCTTTAGTGACGTTTCAGGCTCGAAGGGACTTGCCGCCGTCCACCACGAGCGTCTGACCGGTGATGTAGGAAGCCGAAGGCGCGCAGAAGAACACGGCCGCGGCGGCGACCTCTTCGGGGCTGCCGGGGCGGCCCATCGGGCCGTCGAGGCCCTTCTGGAGCTCGGGCACGGTCGAGGAGCCGGTGCGGATGAGGCCGGGCGCGATCGCGTTGACGGTGACGCCGTCGGCGACGACCTCCGTGGCGAGGGCCTTGGTGAGGCCGGTGACGCCGGCTTTCGCGGCGGCGTAGGCGGCCTCGGCGGGCACGGCGGTCACGACACCGGTAGTGGCGGCGACGTTGACGATGCGGCCCCAGCCGCGCTCGGCCATGGACTGCACGAACGCGCGCGAGACCAGGAACGACGTGTCCAGGTTGCGCGTGATCTCCGTCTGCCAGTCCTGGTAGGACAGTTGCGCGACGGGCTTGACCACGGCCGGATCCGATTTTGAGGTGAGCCCGGCGTTGTTGACGAGGATGTCCACCTCGCCGAGGACGTCGCCGACCGCGTCGGCCAGGCCGCCCACTTCGGCCTCGTCGGCGAGGTCGGCCACGAAGCCGATCGCGCCGATCTCCTCGGCGCGATCGTGAATGCGCTTGGTGGTGGACACGATCGCGACCGCCGCGCCGGCCAGGCGCAGGCGCGTGGCGATGGCGAACCCGATCCCGTCGGGCGCGCCCGCCCCGGTGACCAGCGCGATCTTCCCGGCGAGCGAGTCGAGCTCCTGGAGCCTGCCGCGGGACGCCTGGGTCGCCTGCGATCCGGCGTTCGACGGCAGGTCGATGACCTCGGCGAGGCCCTCGCCACCGGCGCTGTACACGGGGACGTCGCGGGTGTCGGGCTCGGAGGACGAGTCGGATGAGTCGAAGCTCGTGCGCGGTTCACTCATGGGGGCAGTCTCTCACGGAGCTCCGAGCAAACGCACCTGCGCCGGGCCGAACAGCGCCAAACCGACACCATCGGGTCAGCAAGGGCGCGGCGGGACGTCAAAGGGGCAGCGCCGCAGCCGATCACGATGGGTACGAACGTTCGTCAACGCGGTCGCGGAGCCGAACCGGCCGGCGCTCTTGTGGACGCGGATTCGGCTGCGCGGCAGCGTCATCGGCGCCCGGCGCGTCGGGCTTTCACGGCAGCGTGGAGCGCGTCGCGCGGCGACCGACGCGCGGCATCGAGCGTTCGCCTGCGCGGGAGCGGATTCGCGGCGGCGCCATCGCTGCCGCGGACGTTCGCGGCTCGCCGCCGCAGCACTTTCCGGGACATGGCACCATCGGAGGATGGAGCCGCAAGCGGACTCCGGTCTCGGTCCGGTGCTGACCGCGCTGGCGCGCAGCGCGGTCGCGACCTCGTTCGCGCCGCGCCCACCCGGCGCGGCGCC
>DATABR010000077.1:0-2625 GCA_036259435.1 Glycomyces sp. | reverse complement strand
GGTGGCTCTTCGCCGGTGATATCCGCTCCTGGTTGAACGAGAGCGCCGCACCGCACTCGAAGGGAGAGGCCCGAGAGGAGGCCTAGCCGGTCGGGTCCTCGGATCCGTTCCCGTGCTTCTGGATGTAGTCGATGAAGGCCGCGCGCGCCAGCGGCTCGGCCGAGCCCCAGTCGCCCTTCGTGGCCTCGCGCCACATCCCGAGCAGATCGTCGATCGCGACGCCGATCTCGGCCACGTCCGGGTCGAGGTCCTCGGATTCGAGCGCGGTCGGGGTGTGGCGGAACAGCTCGATGAAGAACCGCCAGTCGCGGCGCTCGCGCGCCAGCGCGAAAGCACGGCGCTGGAGTTCGGCGGTCGGCAGTTGATCGATTTCACGTGCGTTCATGACTCCAAGCCTAGAGCCTGCCCTGTGCCTCTGGGCGAGGCTGGGGAGGGTCCCGGACCGGTGGGATTCGCAGCACCGGCCCGAGGCGAGGCTCGGCGTGTCGAAGATCGATTTGCGGCATTCGGTCCCATAGGATCGGGCCATGAAGAAGTTCGCCGTCGGCGCCGCCACCATGTGTGCCGCCGCATTCGTCGCCTTGAGTTCTGCTCCCGCCCAAGCGCTGTCGCTGCCGCATGAGCAGCCGATGCCGATCGAACCCGGCATCGGCGCCAGCGCGGGCGGCCTCGTGATCCTGCAGGTCGAGCGCAGCGGCGGCGTCAAGGAAAACCAACTGCTGCGGTGTCCGGGCGGGACGGGGCATGCCAAGGGCGAGGAGGCCTGTGCGCAGCTCACGACCGCGGGCGGGACCATCGAGACCCTCTCGGTGGCCGACGGCATGTGCACCAAGGAGTACGACCCGGTGACGCTGCGGGCCTTCGGGTTCTGGGACGGCCGGTTCGTCGCGTACGAGCGCGAGTTCGCCAACCACTGCACCGGGATCAACGAGACCGGCGGCGCGGTCTTCGCCTTCGACCAGCCCTAAGACGGCGAAATGGGCCCCGGCATCGATTCCGGGGCCCATTCGTTCCGTGCGCTGCGCTTGCGGTGCTTACCAGCCGCGCTTGGCGAGCTTCTGCTCCTCGCCGAGCGTGTCGACGTTGATGCCGACCATGGCCTCGCCCAGGCCGCGCGAGACCTCGGCGATGACCTTCGGGTCGTCGTAGAACGCTGTGGCCTTGACGATCGCGGCGGCGCGCTTGGCCGGGTCGCCGGACTTGAAGATGCCCGAGCCCACGAAGACGCCCTCGGCGCCCAGCTGCATCATCATGGCCGCGTCGGCCGGGGTGGCGATGCCGCCCGCGGTGAAGAGCACCACCGGGAGCTTGCCGAGCCGGGCGACTTCGGCGACGAGCTCGTACGGAGCGCGCAGCTCCTTGGCCGCGGCGTACAGCTCGGTCGAGTCGAGGGTGGTGAGGCGGCCGATGTCCTGGCGGATCTGTCGCATGTGGCGGGTGGCCTCGACGACGTTGCCGGTCCCGGCCTCGCCCTTGGAGCGGATCATGGCCGCGCCCTCGCCGAGGCGGCGCAGGGCCTCGCCGAGGTTGGTCGCGCCGCATACGAACGGCACGTTGTACTGCCACTTGTCGATGTGGTTGGCCTCGTCGGCCGGGGTGAGGACCTCCGACTCGTCCACGTAGTCGACGCCGAGGGATTCCAGGACCTGGGCCTCGGCGAAGTGCCCGATGCGGGCCTTGGCCATCACGGGGATCGAGACGGCCTCGATGATGCCGTCGATCATGTCGGGGTCGGACATGCGCGAGACGCCGCCTTCGCGGCGGATGTCGGCGGGGACGCGCTCGAGCGCCATGACCGCGACGGCCCCGGCGTCCTCGGCGATCCTGGCCTGCTCGGGGGTGACGACGTCCATGATGACGCCGCCCTTCAGCATGTCGGCCATGCCGCGCTTGACGCGGGCGGTCCCGATCTCGGCATCGGTCTTGTGGGTCTCTGACACGGTCACCGGCTCCATCTGAGGTAGTACGTCGCGGTCACTGGGTTCGTCTGCGGGTCGCAGGCTCAGCCCTGGTGGGGGTGATCTGACCTGCCCGATTCTACGCCGCGACCCGCCTCACAAGCCCCTTGATACAAACCGGTCACCGAGAGCGCTTACTGCACTGGATCCTCGATGTCCCAGTACTCCGGGCGCGGCAGCCGGTGGTGCAGGCGCAGCACGAGCGCCATGGGGAGCGAGCGCGAGGCAACGGCGTCGCGCACGAAGTCGGAGTGGATCTGGCGGGCCAGCGCGACGCGCCGGTTGGCGGATTCGAGGTCCTCGCTCCAGTCCGGGTCCTGGGCGAGTTCACGCAGGGCGCGGGTGAGGTCGTTCTCGGCGTATTCGCGCAGTTCGCGCTGGCGCTGGGTGTCGGCGGGGACGGCGACCACGGAGAGGGCGAGGGCGACGACCTCTTCGAAGCCGGGGGTGCCGATGAATTTGAGGACGGTCTCGGCGCGGTCGTCGAGTTTGGCGAGGAGGGCGCCCTCGGCGGCGTGGGCCCTTCGGTGCAGGCGTTCGACTCGGGTGACCGTCCACGTCGCGTACGCGCCGCAGGCGGCCACGATCGTCACGAGCACGGCCAACCACCACATCGGGATCATCGTACGGGCATACGACCACGGCCGGGTGTCCGGCCGTGGTCGCC
>DATABR010000076.1:0-5610 GCA_036259435.1 Glycomyces sp. | reverse complement strand
GGAGGGCGCGCTGGATCTCGGCACCGGTCGCGTCGCCGCCGGCGTGGACGATGCGGCGGGCCCGGTGGCCGCCTTCGCGGGTGAGCTGGAGCGAACCGTCGGGGTGCCGGTCGAACTCGGTGCCGAGGTGGATGAGGTCGGCGATGCGGGCCGGGCCTTCGGTGACGGTGACGTCGACCGCGGCCGGGTCGCATAGACCGACCCCGGCGATCTGGGTGTCACGGGCGTGGGCCTCGGGGGTGTCGACCGGGTCGAGCACGGCCGCGACGCCGCCTTGGGCCCAGCGGGTGGAGCCGTCGTCGATGCGGACCTTGGTGACCACGGTGACGTGGAATCCCGCCCGGCGCAGGTTGAGGGCGCAGGTGAGGCCGGCGACGCCGGAGCCGATGACGCACACGTCGGTGGTCTCGGTCCAGGACGGGGCCTCGGCACGCAGTCGCCGCGGCAGGCGCGGCAGATGCGGCAGGGCTCCTGCCGTCTTCGGCAGTGGTTCGAACGCGGGTGGCACGTGCCCTTGCCCTTCTAGCCCGGAGACCCTGGACGCCCAGGGATCCGCTTGGTCGGTGCCCTGCCCGCCGAAGAGAGCGGCGGACGGGCCGAGTCAACTGTGCCCGCCCGGAAGCGGTCACGGCCACCGGTCACGACCCGAGTAAGGCTGCCGGTGGCGCAGGCCACGCGAAAGCACGGCCGGGGCCGAGCGGCGCGGTCCTCGCGAGCGCGCCGGTCAGTGCCGGGCTCGGTCCGCTCAGCGCGATCAGTGTCGCCGAGGCCGGTAGCGAGGCGCCCCCGCATTCGGCCGCGGCCGTCGTTGCGGGCGACTGCGCGCGGCCGGGCCCGGCCGGTGCCGCTTGCAGCGGCGCCGACCGGGCCCGGGTGCGTCTGCACGGTGTTATTCGCCCCGGCTCGAAGCGCGGCGGATGAAGTCGGCCAAGTCGGCGGACTGCTGGACGCGCGATTCCTCGTGCACGTACGTCATGTGCCCGGCCGGGTACGACTTCGTCTCGATCCGCTCGCGGTCGTCCAGCGGGATCTCCAGCTGGTCGAGCGTGTACTCGATGGCCTCGGCGGGGACACCGCCGTCGTAGCGGCCCATGGCGACGTGGACCTGCATGAACGGGTTGAGCCGCATGGCGTTCGCGAGCTTGCCGATCACGTCGACCGCCTCGCCCTCGAACTCCTTGTAGGACCACGGGTGCACCGCCCGCGACAGGACCTCGTAGACCGCGTCGTTCTCGTACTCCAGCTCGGCGCGCAGGTAGTAGTTGAGCGCGGCCGTGTACGCGCCGGCGGTGCCGATGAGGAACGGGTCGTAGGGCATCTGCTCGTGGAGGTAGTGGTCGGCCGGGCCGGTGAACCGGGTGTCCAGGCGGCCGGTCACGAGCTTTTTGTGCCGCAGCAGCTCCGCGTAGAACCGGGTGTGCTCCAGGCGCAGGTTGGCGCGGTCGACGTAGTCCTCGCTCACCCCGGCGAGCGAGGCGATCTTGGCGACCGCCGCGGCCCGCTCCTCGGGCGTGAGGTTCTGGCCCTTGGCGAGCACCGCGCGGTACTCGTCGGCGTAGGCGCGGGCCTCGTCGACCAGGTCCTCGAGCTCGCGGTCGGGGTGGAGCCCGTGGTAGTGGGCGGTGGCCGCGTACGTCGGCAGGAAGAGCGGGTTCGGCAGGTCCGAGCGGGCCGAGTGGTAGAGCGTCTCCAGGTTGAACGCCGGGGCGATGAACATGAGCCCGTTGAGGAACATGCCGAAGCGGTTCTGGAGGTAATCGGCGAGCGCCCCGCCGCGGGTGCCCCCGTATGACTCGCCGATGAGGAACTTCGGGGAGAGCCAGCGGTTGTGGCGGGTGGTCCACAGCCGGATGAGCTCGCCCACTTGCTCGATGTCGCCGGTGAAGCCGTGGTAGTCCTTGGCCTTCTCGCCCTCGACGGCACGCGAGTACCCGGTGGACATCGGGTCGATGAACACCAGGTCGGTGTGGTGCAGCAAGGTCTCGTGGTTGTCCAGGAGCCCGAAGGGGGGCGGGGTGAGGTTCCCGGCGTCGCCGGAATCGACGCGGCGGGGGCCGAGCAGGCCCAGGTGGAGCCAGATCGAGGAGGAGCCGGGGCCGCCGTTGAACGCGAAAGTGACCGGACGGTCCAGTACGTCCGCGTCGTCGAGGGTGTAGTAGGTGACGGAGACTTCGGCCTTGGGTTTGCGGCCGTTGTACTTGTCCTCCTCGGTGATCTCCTCGTGCAGCACGACGCGCCCGGTGGTGGCGGTGTAAGAAAGATCCCCGAGGGTATGTTGGGTGGTCTTGAGGTCGTCGACGGGCTCGGGCTTGTCGGCCTTCTCGCCCTTGTCCGTGCCGTTCTCGTCGGCGTCCTCGTTCTTCTGCTCTTCGGTCATGGAACAGAAACTTACCGCTCGGCTAGTGGCGACGCCACCGGGTTGCCCGCGGTGCCGGGCGCGGGGTGCGCCTTGTCGGCGTTGACCTCGATGATCTCGTTGCGCTCGTTCACGTGGACCACGGTCGGCTTGAACGCGCGGGCCTCGGCGTCCTCCATCTGCGCGTAGGAGATGAGGATCACCAGATCGCCGGGTTGGACGAGGCGGGCGGCCGCGCCGTTGATGCCGATGACGCCCGAGCCGCGCTCCCCGGCGATCGTGTAGGTCTCCAGGCGAGCGCCGTTGGTGATGTCGACGATGGCGACCATTTCGCCGTCGAGGATGTCGGCGGCGTCGAGCAGGTCGGCGTCGACGGTCACGGAGCCCACGTAGTGCAGGTCGGCCTGGGTGACAGTGGCGCGGTGGATCTTGGACTTGAACATGGTCCGGATCATCGGGGGTCTCCGATCTGGCTGGGTCCGATATGGACCGGGGCATTGTCGATCAGGCGGGTGTGGCCCGCCTTGGCGGCGATGAGCAGTCTCGCGGGCCCCTGTGCGGGGGCTTCGCCGAGGTCGTTCGCCCGAACGGCGACATAGTCGACGTCCAGGCCGGGCTCGGCGGCCAAGGTTCGCCGAGCCGCGGCGAGCGGGTCGGGCGAGTCCTGGGCCGCCGCGATGGCGCGCGGAATCGCCAGGGCGGCGACGCGTTCGGCCTCGGACAGGAACACGTTGCGGCTCGACCGAGCGAGGCCGTCGGGCTCGCGGTCGGTCGACACCGCTTCGATCGCGATCCCCATGTCGAGGTCGCGGACCATGCGACGGACCATCGCGAGCTGCTGGAAGTCCTTCTCCCCGAAGCAGGCCACGTCCGGCTTCGTGAGGTGGAAGAGCTTGGAGACCACGGTGAGCACGCCGGTGAAGAACCCGGGCCGGGACGCGCCCTCGAGGATGTCGCCGTCCGGTCCTGCGTGGACGGTGGAAAGGCCCTCGCGGCCGTCGGGGTACATCTCGTTGACACTGGGCGCGAACACGAGGCCGATGCCTTCGGCCTCGCACATCGCGAGGTCGGCGTCGAGCGTGCGCGGGTACGTGTCGAGGTCCTCGTTCGGGCGGAACTGGAGCGGGTTGACGAAGACCGTGACGATCACGGAATCGGCGACCTCCTTGGCGCGCCTGAAGTTCGCGCGGTGGCCGTCGTGGAGGGCGCCCATGGTGGGCACGACGGCGACGCGACCGGGCAGGGCCGCACGAGCCTTCGCCAGATCCGCTTTCGTGTGGACGAGGAGCACGGGCCGGCGCAGCCGCTCCGATACGTGGTGGGGTTTCGCTTGCGGCGCCGACACGTGGGGCGACGGGTGGGGGCTCACGGGGTCTCCTTCTCGTCGGGGTGGGCAAGAACCTCAAGAAGGCCTTCGGCATCGGCGCTCTTGAGGCGGCCGGACGCGAGGGCGCGTTCGGCGGTGCGGCGGGCCATCGCGCGATAGGCGCCCTCCACGCCGGTCCCGGCGAGCGCGCCGAGGTGGCGGGCGACGGTGCCGGCGTCACCGCGCGAGACCGGACCGGTGAGGGCGGCGTCGCCGTGGCGCAGAGCGTTGTCGAGCGAGGCCGACACGAGCGGGGAGAGCAGCCGCTCAGGACTCTCGACGCCGATGGCGCGCAGCTGCTCGACCGCATCGTTGACGAGGGTCGTCAAGTGGTTGGCGGCGTAGACGAGCGCGGCGTGGTAGCGGGGCCGGTCGGCCTCGTCGACGTGCTCGGGTTCGCCCTCCATCTCGAGGACGAGCGCTTCACCGACGAAGCGGGCCTCGGCCTCGCCCGTGACGGCCCACGAGATGCCGCCGAGTCGCTCGAGGTCCTCGTCGCGCCCGGTGAAGGTCATGGCGGGGGCCAGAGCGATCGTGAGGGCCCCGGCGTCGCGGGCGGGGCGCAGCACGTCGGCGCCGAGCGCGCCGGAGGTGTGGACGACGATCTGGCCGGGGCGGATCGGGAGGGAGGCGACCAGGGCGGCGATGGCGTCGTCTGGGACGGCGAGGAGGAGGAGATCGGCCGCGGCGGTGACGTCGGGCGCGGGGAGGATCTCGGCGCCGGGGAGGTGGCGGGCGGCGCGGGCGCGGGAGGCGTCGGATACGGCGGAGGCGGCGACGACCCGGTGGCCGGCGCGGGTGAGGGCCGCTCCGACGACGGAGCCGACCCTGCCTGCGGAGACGACTCCGACGGCGAGCCGGGAGGCGGGTCGCTGGGCTGCGCTGCGCTGCTGATCCATGATGCTGATCCAGTCCTCAGAGGTACCGGTCGTTGCTTACGGGTTAATTGTGCGTCGCCAGATCGTGCACGCCAGCCCGGGAGGCCGTGAGTGGTAATTCTCACTCGGGGTCTACGTTCGATGGCATGGCGGGGTTCGAGCGGTGGCGTGCGGCGATGGAGCGGGCCCTGTACGGTCCGGCCGGGTTCTACCGGCGCGAGCTGCCGGGCGGCCATTTCACGACGAGCGCGCAGACCCCGGCGTTCGCGCAGGCGCTGGCGCGCCTGGTGAACGAGGTGGACGAGGGCCTGGGCCGCCCCGAGGGATTCACGGTGGTCGACGTGGGCGCGGGAAGCGGCGAGCTCCTGGAGCGACTGGCGGGAGCCGTGGACGACCGCATCCGACTGGTCGCGGTGGAGCTCCGCCCGAGGCCCACAGGGTTCCCGGACCGGATCGAGTGGAGCGAGGAGCCGCCCGAGTCGATTGAGGGCCTGCTGACCGCCTGCGAACTGCTCGACAACGTGCCGTGCGAGGTGGCGGTGGTCGACGCGAAAGGCCGCCGCCGCTATGAGGAAGTCAACGACCAAGGCGACACCCGCCTGGGCGATCCGCTGGACGAAGCGGACGAGCACTGGCTGGCCGAGTGGTGGCCGATCGAAGCCGAGGGCGACAGAGCCGAGATCGGCCGTCTGCGCGAACGGGTCTGGCGCGACCTGACCGCCCATGTGTCACGAGGGACGGCACTGGCGATCGACTACGGCCACCATCGCGAAAGCCGCCCCAAGGGCGGCACGATGACCGGCTTCCAAGAGGGCCGCCAAACCGAACCGATCCCGAACGGCACCAGAGACATCACTGCCCATGTAGCGGTCGACGCCATCGAATGCGATCACGTCGAATCGCAACGGCGAGCACTCCGGGCCCTCGGCTTGAACACCGCTCGCCCACCGCTCGCACAGGCCTATCAAGACCCCATCGGATACGCCGAAGCGCTGGCTTTCGCCAGCGCT
>DATABR010000075.1:0-2922 GCA_036259435.1 Glycomyces sp. | reverse complement strand
AAGGGGGTCGTGGCGACGTCGTCGCCGATGAAGCCGATCATCTGCGTGCGCCTGGTCCGCAGGCCGCGGGCGACGGTGTTGGGGCGGTAGCCGAGCTCGGCAGCGGCGGCACGGACCCGGTGGCGGGTCTGCGAGCCGATGCGGGTGCCGCCGGTGTCGTTGAGCGCCATGGAGGCCGTGGCGGTCGAGACGCCGGCGGCGCGGGCGACGTCGGCGAGGCGGGGCTGTTTGGTCACCATTGACTCCTTCCAGAGGTTAATCGATTAACTAATATCATAGGATATTGCCATGTCAGTTAATCGATTAACCCCCACGTTACCCAACTGGATCACGCGAAGCAATGGCCCGTCAGTCACGATTCGACAACGCCGGGGCGCTGTGCGTGGACCTCGGGGAGTGCTTCGCCGCCGATACCGGCGCGTGTGCCGCCCGGGTTCGGCATCGGCGTTCAGGCCCGTGCGGCGCCGGTCATGATCGCCACCGCGTCGGTCATCGAGTGCGTCCCCGGCGTGATCGTGGCCGCCCGTTTGCCGAGCCGCTGGATGTGGATGCGGTCGGCCGCCTCGAAGACCTGCGGCATGTTGTGCGAGATCAGGATGACCGGGACGCCGCGGTCGCGCAGGCTCGCGATCAGCTCGAGGACCTGCTGCGATTCGCGCACCCCCAGGGCCGCTGTCGGCTCGTCGAGCACGACCACCTTCGAGCCGAAGGCCGCGGCCCGGGCGACCGCGACGGCCTGCCGCTGCCCGCCCGAGAGGTTCTCGACCGGGACGGTCACGTCCTGCAGGGTGGTGATGCCCAGCTCGGCCAGCGCTTGCTTCGCCCGCTGCCGCATCCGCTTCTTGTCGACCGCGCGCAGCACCGTGCCGAGTGGGCCGGGCTTGCGCAGTTCACGGCCCAGGAACAGGTTGGCGTCGACGGCGAGCGCCGGTGAGACGGCGAGGGTCTGGTACACCGTCTCGATGCCGTGTGCGCGGGCGTCCTGGGGGCGCTTGAAGTGCACCCGGCGTCCTTCCAGCCGGATCTCCCCTTCGTCGGGGATCTCGGCGCCGGCGAGGCACTTGATCAGGGTGGACTTGCCGGCGCCGTTGTCGCCGATGACGGCCAGCACCTCACCCGCGTTCACATCCGAACACCTGGCACCCCATCTAGCACGACAGCTGTATTTCGTTGTGCTGCTTGCATTTTGGCTGACAGTAGGATGCTCGGTCCAGGGCTCGCCGCTCGCCGGGTCGTGCTCGCCCCGGCGATCTGGCAAGTGCTCCTTCACGGTCTGTCGAGCGCCACCGCGGTCGTCTCCTGTGATGCCCGAACGCGCGAGTAGTGCGCGGCGAGCACGAAGAGCGCGAAGATCACCAGGTTGAGGATCCATCGCGGGTCCTCGATCTGGAGATCGGCGGCGATCTGGCGGCGCTCGGCTTCGGTCAGCGGGACCGTCGACTGCTCCATCGCGGCGAAGTCCAACCGGTCGGCGGCGAACACCAGCTGGGTCCAGACGCGGTGGATGAGGAACAGCGCCGCGGCCGCGATGATGATGGCACACCGTCTGCCCGCTCGCCACCCCAGGACCAGCAGCGCGGGGACGACGAGGAGCTCTATCGGTGTGTTCGCGGCGATCGCGATGGGGATGCTGGGCAGGAACATCAGCACCAGCGTCTCGCCGGTCAGCGAGGAGCTGTCCAAGGCGGCGCTCATGACCAGGAGCCCGGCTCCGCCGGCGAAGGCGAGCGCGGCCATCGCGACCAGGCCGAGGGCCACGAGGACGTCCTCGCACCACGCGCTCGCCCTCGGCTTGCCCGCGACCCAGTTCGCGACCAGGGCGATCGCCGCGCCCCACCCGAGCCCGATGAGCACCGCCACCGGGACCGGCACGAATGCGGACAGCGACAGTGTCTGGACGACGATCGTGAACGATATGGACAAGCCGATCGGCAAGAGCCGTGCGCTCCGGTCCCGCTTCGGCGAAGCGCTGAGAGGTGTCATGGCAGTGGTGTTCATCGTGGCCGCAGGCTCCTTGTGGCTCTGGTCCGATCCGACCGGTCGACGCCTCACCAGGAAGTCGCGATCGGTCTCCCGCGATCCGGTCGCGGGAGACGAACCTAACCGGGAGTCAGCCGAGACGGCGTCTGCCGAAAGGCCATAACCCCGGGTTATACGGGGTTTATTCTCGCTCGTGCACTTCGAGCAGACCCGCCTCGCGGGCGTGCGCCACCGCCTGCAGTCGACTGGTGGCTCCGAGCTTGCGGAAGATGTGGTTCAGATGCGCCTTGACCGTGCCGGGCGCTACGTGGAGCGCTCGGGCGATCTCGCGGTTGGACAGGCCGGCGGCCAACTGCTCCAACACCTCGACCTCCCGCCGACTGAGCAGCTCGACCGGCAACCGGGCAAGCGGCGATCCGCTCCCCGAGTCGGGCTCGACCGCCCCGGCGGCGCCTGCACCCCGGCGCGTCACCGCAGACGGGGAGACGGCCTCATGCTCGAGGGCGACCTGCCCTCGCTCACCGTCACCGCGTCGGAAAACGATGCGAGCGCCCTGCACCGCGACCGTCGCGACCACGGGCATGAGCAGCCCGAACACCAGTATCAGCCACCAGTGCTCGACACCGCGCTCCACTAGGGCGAACGCCAGCCCGGCCACCGGCATGGCCCACAGGAAGCAGATCAGGAGGACCGCGGCGACGAACACGCCGCGACGCATCAACGGCGATCGACTCCGTCCCTCGGCCCGCTCACCGGCATGTCGGCGTCGGGAATGGTCGGCGGCCTCGGACATCGCTTCCCTCGGTTCACATCGGGCCACCCGAACCGGCCGCTCCACACCAACGCCGAGCCGACGCGCGGGCGAGCACGCCCGCACCAGTGGCAGCTCCAGTCTAATGACCGGAACCGGCAGCGGGAACGACCACTGAACGCCGCCCGGCG
>DATABR010000074.1:0-2578 GCA_036259435.1 Glycomyces sp. | reverse complement strand
TCCGCCAAGGAGGAGGCCGGTGCGCTCGCCGACGCCGCGATCGCGCTGGTCAAGGGCGAGAAGGCCGAGACCAACGGCACGACCGAGGACGCCGACGGCGGCCGCGACGTGCCGTCGATCCTGCTGACGCCGAAGTCCATCACGAAGGACAACGTCAAGGACGTCATCGACGACGGTGGCGCCACGGCGGAGGACGTCTGCACCGGCAAGTTCGCCCAGGCCTGCGAGGACGCAGGCATCTCCTGACAGGAGGGCGGTGGCGGTTCGCTCGGGCGGGCCGCCACCGTCGTTCCTCCTCTGTCCATCCCACGATCGAGGGAACGCATGAGCGACACCCCACTGCTCGAGCTGCGCGGCATCAACAAGAGCTTCGGCGCGGTGCACGTCCTGCACGACGTCGACTTCGCGGTCCGGCCGGGCCAGGTCACCGCGCTCGTCGGTGACAACGGCGCCGGCAAGTCCACGCTCGTCAAATGCGTCGCGGGCATCCACGGCATCGACGGCGGGTCCATCGCCGTCGACGGCGAGATGCGCACCATCTCCGGGCCGCGCGACGCCGCCGCCCTCGGCATCGAAGTCGTCTACCAGGACCTCGCCCTGTGCGACAACCTCGACGTCGTCGAGAACCTCTTCCTCGGACGCGAGAGGGTCCGCGGCCTCGTCCTCGACGACGACGCCATGGAGCAGCTCGCCGCCGAGACCCTCGCCTCGCTCGCCGTGCGCACCATCCGCAACCTCCGCCAGCCCGTCGCGAGCCTCTCCGGCGGGCAGCGCCAGACCGTCGCCATCGCCAAAGCGGTCCTGTGGAACTCGCGCCTGGTGATCCTCGACGAGCCCACCGCCGCGCTCGGCGTCGCCCAGACCCGCCAAGTGCTCGAACTCATCCGACGCCTCGCCGACCAGGGACTGGCCGTCCTCTACATCTCCCACAACCTCAACGACGTCTTCGCCGTGGCCGACCGGATCGCCGCGCTCTACCTGGGGCGCATGGCGGCCGTCCTCGACGCCGCCGACACCACCCAGTCGCAGGTGGTCGAACTCATCACCAGCGGCCGGTCCGGAACCCTCGGCATCGCCGAAACGAACGGAGCCCGGCCGTGAGCACCCCAGTGCATTCGAAAAACGCCCAGACCCCGCCCGACGCTGCGGCCGAGCCCGGCGCGGTCCGCGCCATCGCCGATCACCTCAAGGCCTACTGGGAACTGGTCCGCTCCGGCGAGGTCGGGGCGCTCCCGGCCGTCGGCGGGATCATCGCGCTGTGCGTGTTCTTCGGCATCTCGCAGCCGGTGTTCCTCTCGGTGGGGAACCTCGCGAACCTCTTCGGGCAGGGCGCGGCCGTCGCCTGCATCGCCATGGGACTCGTGTTCGTGCTCGTCATCGGCGAGATCGACCTCTCGGCCGGCTTCGCCTCGGGCGTGTGCGCCGCGATCATGGCAGTGCTCCTGGTCGACTGGGGCCTGCCGTGGCCGCTCGCGATCGGCGCGGCCCTCGCCACCGGCGTGGTCATCGGCCTCACACTCGGCGCCCTCGTCGTCAAGCTCGGCATCCCCTCGTTCGTCGTGACGCTCGCGGCGTTCCTCGCCTTCCAGGGGATCGTGCTCATGATCCTCAAGGAGGGCACCAACATCTCCATCAACAACGAGGCCGTCAAGGCCATCGCGGGCGGGAACCTCGAGCGCTGGCAGGGCTGGACGCTGCTCGTGCTCACCGTCGGCGCCTACGCCGGACTCCAATTGCAGCGGTGGCGGCGGCGCATCGGGCGCTCGCTCGTGCACGAACCGCTCGCGGTGGTCCTCGCGCGCGTCGGAGCGCTCGGGGCGCTGCTGACGGCGACGGTGTTCCTGCTCAACCTGGAGCGCTCGGCGAACCCGCAGATCATCTCGCTCACCGGCGTGCCGGTCGTCGTGGTGCTTCTCGGGGCGCTGTTCGCGGTGTGGACGTTCGTGCTGCACCGCACCAGGTTCGGGCGCCACCTCTACGCCGTGGGCGGCAACCGCGAGGCCGCGGTGCGTGCGGGCGTCAACGTCGACCGGGTGCGCGTCAGCGCGTTCGTCATCTGCTCGGGGATGGCCGCGGTCGGCGGTGTGGTCGCGGCATCGCGTGCGGCTTCGGTGGACCCCAACACAGGTGGGTCCAATGTGCTGCTGCTTTCAGTAGGGGCCGCTGTGATCGGCGGTGCTAGCCTCTTCGGTGGCAAGGGCACCGTGCGGGCGGCCCTCCTGGGAGGAGCGGTGGTGGCGATCATCAACAACGGCATGGGCCTGATGGGCCTGAGCGCCGGAGTGCGGTTCGGCGTGACCGGAGCGGTGCTGCTGCTCGCGGCCGGCGTCGACGCCATGTCCCGGGGCCGGGGCAAGCTCTTCGGCAGGCACTGACCGGTGGCCCGGACCGGGACCGAAGAGCTGCGGCGGCGCAACCGTGCGGCACTGCTCGAACAGTTGCACCGGCACGGTCCCCAGACCCGCGCCGAACTCACCGAGGCCTTGGGGCTCAACCGGTCCACGATCGGCGCTCTCGCGACCGACCTGACCGAGTCGGGGCACCTCCAGGAGACGACCGGACGGCCGACCGGCTCGGC
>DATABR010000073.1:0-17121 GCA_036259435.1 Glycomyces sp. | reverse complement strand
AGGTCTTCATCAGCGAGTGGCTGATCCCCTGCGGCGCCGCCGCGGCCGTGGTCGTCGCCGCCTGGCTCGTGGAGGCCAAGCAGGGCGTCATCGAGAACATGGCGCCGGTGCTCACGCGCGTCTTCACACCGCTGTTCGCCGTGACGCTCGTGGCAGTCCTGATCGCGATCGCCGTGACCACCAACGCGATCGACGTCGAACGCGACATGCTCATCCTCTTCGACCTGCTCCTAGTGGTCGTGCTGGGCCTGGTGCTCTACTCGATCTCGGCCCGCGACCCGAGCAAGCCCGCCGGGCTCTTCGACTGGATGCAGCTCGCGCTCGTCGTGAGCGCCCTGCTCATCGACATCCTGGTGCTCATCGCGATCACCGGCCGCATCACCGAATGGGGCTTCACGCCCAACAAGAGCGCGGCGCTCGGCGAGAACCTGATCCTGTTCGTCAACCTGGCCTGGACGGCCTGGCTCTACCTCTCGGTCATCAAGGGCCACAAAAGGTTCGCAGCCCTGGAGCGCTGGCAGACCGACTACGTCCCGGTGTACGCCGCGTGGGCCTGGATCGTGGTCCTGGTGTTCCCGCCGCTGTTCGCCTTCGCGTAACGCCGCCGAGTAAGGCGGCTCGGGCGGCGAGCGCCCGGGCCGTCTTCACCCGCGTCTCAGTCAGAGCCGAACGCCGAATCGAACGAGGCCTGCGGCGGGTCGAAGTTCAAGCCCCGCACGAACTCGACCGCTTCGGCCGCGCCCCGCAGGCGGTCCATGCCCGCGTCCTCCCACTCGATCGAGATGGGCCCCGCATAGCCGATCGCGTTCAGCACCCGGAAGCAGTCCTCCCACGGCACGTCGCCGTGGCCGGTGGACACGAAGTCCCAGCCGCGCCGCGGGTCGCCCCACGGCAGGTGCGAGGAGAGCCGCCCGTTCCGCCCGTCGAAGCGCTTGCGTGTGTCCTTGCAGTCCACGTGGTAGATCCGGTCCCGGAAGTCCCACAGGAACGCGGCCGGGTCGATGTCCTGCCACACCATATGGCTCGGGTCCCAGTTGAGCCCGAACGCGGTCCGGTGGCCCACGGCCTCCAGCGCACGATGCGTCGACCAGTAATCGTAGGCGATCTCCGAGGGGTGCACCTCATGTGCGAAACTCACCCCCACATCGTCGAACACGTCGAGGATCGGGTTCCAGCGCGCGGCGAAATCGTCGTAGCCCGCCTCGATCACCGCTTCGGCGACCGGCGGGAACATCGCCACGTACTTCCACACCGCCGAGCCGGTGAAGCCGACCACCGTGGACACGCCGAGCTTCGCGGCGGCCCGAGCCGTCGCCTTCATCTCCTCGGCGGCCCTTCGCCGCACGCCTTCGGGCTCGCCGTCACCCCACACGTGAGGGGGCACGATCAGTTTGTGGCGGTCGTCGATCGGGTCGTCGCACACCGCCTGGCCCACCAAGTGGTTCGCGATCGTCCACATGCCCAGGCCGTGCGATTCGAGGATCGCCTTGCGTTCGGCCACGTAGTCGTCGTCCTCGGCGGCCCGCCGCACGTCGAGGTGGTCGCCCCAGCAGGCGACCTCGAGGCCGTCGTAGCCCCAGCCCGCGGCGAGGCGGCAGACCTCATCGAACGGCAGGTCCGCCCACTGGCCGGTGAACAGCGTGATCGGTCTAGGCATCGGCGAGGCTCCTCAAGAAGTGCAGGCCGTCGACGGCGATGGCGTCCTGGGTCGGCGCGAGCGCCCGCCAGATGGAGGCGGCGGTCGCGATGGTCGCGTTGTGCGCGGTGAACGACTCGATCACCAGTGGCCCGGAGTACCCCGCCTCGTCAAAGGCACGCAGGATCGCGGGCCAATCGAGGTGGTCGCGGCCAGGCGCGCCGCGGTCGTTGGCGCTGACCTGGACGTGGCCGATACGCCCGGCGGCCCGCCTGACTGCCGCCGCGATATCGGTCTCCTCGATGTTCATGTGGTAGACGTCAAGGGCCAGAGCGCATCCGGCGAGCCCGTCGAGCGCTTCGAGGGCCTGGTCAACGGTGTTGACGAGGCTGGTCTCGTAGCGGTTCAAGGGTTCGACGGCCACGGTGACCCCTCGTTCGGCGGCGTAGTCGGCCACGGGCGCGAGGTTCGCGCGCAGCTCCCGGTAGGCGGCGGGCCGGTCCTCGATCCGCCAGGTGCGGCCGACCGAGGCGTACGCGGGTCCGGCGATCACCGGCGAGCCGACGATCGCGGCCGCGTCCACGACGCGGCGCAGGTAGTCCTGGGTGTCGGCGATGACCGCGTGCGGGGCTTCAATGAGTTCGCGCCCCGGGCCCATCACGAGGACCACGGTGGCGTCGAGACCGAGTCCTTTGAGGAGATCCCTGGCGCGCTCGGGGTCCCAGTCGCCGGGCGACTCGACCGGGAGCTCGATCGCGTCGAACCCCCATTCGCGCACGCGCGCAGCGAGCCGGGCCAGGGCCTCGTCGTCGAGCGGCGAGGCCCAGACCCAGGTGTTGACGCCGATCGATCGGCTCAACGGTCCCTCCAGGCGTCGGGGAAGCCGGGCAGGTCCTCGCCGCCGAACTTGGCGTAGTGCAGCGAGGGCATGTCCGCGTTGCGTTCAAGATAGTCGGCCAGATCGGCCTCGGTGATCGGCTCCTGCGGAAGGATCCACTCGGCCGGGACCTGCTCGCCGCTGAGGATCATCGTGGCCGCGAGCACCGGCGTGCGCCACTGGAAATTGGAGTAGACGGGCGCGATCGCGGTCATGCCGGTCTCCTCCCACTTGCGCATGAACGACAGCTCGTCCTCCCCGGCCATCACCGGATAGGGCTGGCCGGCGTCCTCGAACGCCTCGATGGCCGCGACGGCGCCGTCCCCGGCGTCCATCCAGATGCCGTCCACCTCGCCGCGCTGGAGGTACTGGGTGACGAGGTTCTTGATCTCGGCCGCGTCGCCGCCGGTGAACTCGTCGCCGAGGATCTCCAGCTCGGAGCCGGCGAAGATCTCCTGCGCCGCGGCCCAGCGGTGTTCGAGCACGTCGACGCCCGGCAGGATCCGCAGCGCGAGCACCGTCGAGCCCGGTTCGAGGTTCTCGACCAGGAATTCGGCGGCGTCGGCCCCGTAGGCGTAGCCGCCGATCGGGTGGATGAACGTGGTGGCGCAGTCGGTGTTCACGCCGCGGTCGAAGACGATCACCGGGATCCCCGAGGCGCAGGCGGTCTCGACCGCGGGCGTGAGGGTCGCGGTGGTGGAGGGCGAGATGATCAGCGCGTCGCATTCGCCGGAGTCGACGAACGCCTGGATGTCGGAGATCTGCTGGTCGTCGTCGTCACCGGCGTCCGAGTGGCGGAACTCACCGATCTCGCCCGCCTCCTGGAGCACTTTCACCTGCTCCTGCATGGTGATCCAGCCGGTGACGCGCCACGGGTTGGAGACCGAGGCGTTCGAGAAGCACACGGTGGCCTCACCCTCCTCACTCGCGAACTCGCTCGTGTCGACCCATTCGGGCTCGATCGCCTGGAGCCACGGCGTGGCCGGGTCCCCTTCCGGTTCGATGTCGCGCTGGGCGAGCTGTTCCTCGTACTCGGCCTGGACGAACCACTCGTCGCCCGATTCGGCGGCGCTGGTCTCCTCGCCGGGTGACTCGGTCGGCGTGTCGGTGGTGCAGCCGGTCGCCAGCAGCAGCCCGAGGGCGGCGGCCGAAGCGAAGGCTAGGCGCGTTGTCTGCATGATGCGGACCTTCTTTTCATGAGGGAGTAGCGGTTGCGGTTGCGGGTGCGGCAGTGGCCCCGGGTCGGGCCCGCTGCCGAGCGGCGTAGGCGACGGCGGCGATGATGATGGCGCCCTGCACGGTGGGCCGGAGCGTCGCCGGGAGCGCCATCTGGTTGAACAACGTGAACAGCGCCTCGATCGCGAGGGCGCCGGCCATGGCGGCGAGCACCGCGCCGCGCCCGCCACCGAGCACGACGCCGCCGAGGACGACCGCGGTGATGACGGTGAACTCGAGACCTTCGCCCACTTGGGCGCTGACCCCGGCGAAGCCGCCGATGAGCACGCCCGCGATCGTCGCCGAGAGTCCTGAGAGGACGAACGCGGCGGTGCGGACGGTGTCGACGCGCCCGCCCGAGAGCCGCGCGGCGAGCTCGTTGTCGCCCGAGGCCATCAGGATGCGGCCGAAGCGGGTGCGCATCAAGAGGATCGCGCCCGCGCCGACGGCGAGCATGATGAGCAGCGCCCACGGTATCTGGCCGAGGATCGGCACGTTCTCGATGCCGCGGCGCCCGGCTGTGCGGAAGGACTCAGAGAGCGCGCCGGTCGGCGCGCCACCGGTCCACAGGCGGATGGCCCCGTAGAGCACCAGGAGCATCCCGAGCGTGGTGATGAACGACTGGACCTTCAACACGGTGGTGACGAGCCCGTTCACCAGCCCCACGAGCAGACCGAAGGCGAGCATCACGAGCAGCACGGGGACCGTGCGGGGCTCCTCGCCGTCGATGAGGCGCGCGGCGATCACCACTTGCGCGCCCACCAGAGCGCCCACGGAGAGGTCGAAGTTGCCCGAGACGATCACGAAGTACTGCCCGGCCGCGAGGATCACCAGTGGCGCGGCCTGCTTGAGGAAGGCCATGAGCGAGGGACCCTCGAAGAAACCCGGGTTCATCGCGAAGATCCCGGCGAAGATCAGCACGAGCAGGGCGAACACGGTGCCGGTGCCGCCTCCGAACAGGGCCGCGGCGGCGGCGCGGACGCGCGTCATGACGGCCTCCCTTGAGCTTCTTCAATGCCCTGGGCCGCCGCGAAGCGCGGTCTCCGGGCGGTGCGGTCGAGCTGGCGACGGGCGTAGAGGGCGACGGCGGCGATGATCACCGCGCCGCGCAGCACGTCCTTGGCGAACGGGTCGATCTGCATCACGTTGAACACGGTGTCGAGCACGGCCAGGATCGCCACACCCGCGACCGTTCCCGCCACGCCGCCCTTGCCGCCGAGGAGGAGCGTGCCGCCGAGCACGACCGCCGCGATGGCGTCGAGCTCGTACAGGTTCGTGTAGGCCTCGGCCGAACCGGTGCCGAAGCGGGCCGCGAGGAGCAGCCCGGCCATCCCGGCGGTCATGCCGCACAGGACATGCGCGGTGAGGAGCACCCGGGTGGTGCGGATGCCCGACATGCGGGCCACGTCCACGTCGCCGCCCACGGCGTACATGTGGTGGCCGGTGCGGGTGGCGCGCAGGAACCAGATCGCGGCCGCCGCGACGGCGAGCATCACGATCGCCGAGACCGGCACGAACGCGATCCGGGTGTAGCCGAACTGCTGGAACACGGCGGGCACGTCCCCGGCCGGGCCCTTGTACTCGGTGTCCAAGTAGCCCTTGATGATCAGACCGGTGCCAAGGGTCGCGATGAAGGGGTTGACCTTGAGGAACGCAATGATCGCGCCGTTGGCCGCGCCGATGAGCCCGGAGACGAGCAGCACCGCGCCGACGGCGAGCGGGAGGTTCGCGGCCTGGCCGTCCATCATGGTGGCGCCGACGAGGCTGGAGAGGGCCGCGACGTAGCCGACCGAGAGGTCCAGGGACCGGCACAGGATCACCAGGGTCATGCCGATGGCGAGGAACCCGGTGAGGCTGGTGCGGGTGAGCATGTCGACGAGGTTCGCGGTGGCGAAGAGGTTCCCGCCGTCGAGCGCGACGGCCGCGCCGCCGAGCGCGAGGACTCCGGCGAGGGCCAGGTAGATGAGGGCGGTGGTGCCGAGCGGGCGGGCCGAGGGGCTGAACGCGATCATTCCGGTTCCGTCCCTTCGCGGCTCGTTCCTTCGAGGTGCCGACCCGTGGCGTAGGCCATGACTTCCTGCTCGGAGGCGCCGGACGGCAGCTCTCCGGCGATGCGACCGTCATGGAGGACCACGATGCGGTCGGCCAGGCCGATCACCTCGATGAGCTCGGAGGCGATGAGGAGCACCGCGAGGCCCTCGGCGGCGAGCGAGCGGATCACCGAGTAGAGCTTGTGCTTGGCGCCCACGTCGATCCCGCGCGTGGGCTCGTCGAGGACGATGACGCCCGGCTCGGCCGCGAGCCACTTGGCGACCACGACCTTCTGCTGGTTGCCGCCCGAGAGGAACTGCACCTCCTGGTCGTCTCCGCGCGAAACGAGGTCGAGGCTGGAGAGGATGCCGCGGATGCGGGCGAGGCGCTCTCGGGAGTGGACGCGGGCGTTCGCGTCGAGCACCATTCGGGCGTTGGCCCGCACTGACTGGTGCAGCGCCAGGCCCTGGGCCTTGCGGTCCTCGGTGACGAGCGCGATCCCGGCGGCGATCGCCTTGCGGGGCCTGGTGATGCGTACTGGGCGGCCGTCGACGGCGACCGATCCGCGGGTGAACGGCGTGATGCCGAAGACCGCCTCGGCGATCTCGGTGCGGCCCGAGCCCTGGAGTCCGGCCAGGCCGACGATCTCCCCGGCCCGCACTTCGAGGTCGATGCCGTCCACGTAATCGTTGCCGCCACCGCGGACCCGGAGCCGGACCTCGCCGGTCTCGGTGCCGGACGATCGCGGCGGGAACTGGGCTTCGATGCGGCGGCCGACCATCTTCGTGACGAGCTCGTCAGGCGTGATCGCGGTCGTGGCCGCGGTCTCGACCAGGCGGCCGTCCTTGAGGACCGTGATGCGGTCGCACAGGTCGAAGATCTCGCGGAGCCGGTGGGAGACGTAGAGGACGGCGACGCCGCGCTCGCGCAGGCGTTCGACGAGCCGGTAGAGCAGCGCCACTTCGGCGTCGGCCAGCGCGGCGGTGGGCTCGTCCATGCAGATGAGGTCCGCGCCTTGGGAGAGGGCCTTGGCGATCTCGGTGATCTGCTGGTAGGCGACCGAAAGGGTGCCGACTTTGGCGGTCGGCGAGAGGTCGGGGACGCCGAGGTCGGCGAGGGTGTCTGCGGTGCGGGCGGTCATGGCGCGGCGGTCGATGCGTCCGAGGCGCCGTGGTTCGCGTCCGAGGTGGACGTTCTCGGCGACGGAGAGTTCGGGCAGGAGGTTGAACTCCTGGAAGACGGAGGCGACGCCGGCGCGCTGGGCCTGGGCGGGGTGGGTGAAGGAGACGGCGCGGCCGCCCAGCTCGATGGTGCCGGCGTCGGCGCTGTGGACGCCGGCGAGGATCTTCATCAGGGTGGACTTGCCGGCGCCGTTCTCCCCCACCAGGGCGTGGACTTCACCGGGCTCCACGGTGAGGTCCACTGAGGTGAGGACGGGGACGCCGAGGAAAGCTTTGTCGATGCCGCGCATGGCGAGCACCGGGACGGTGGTCATTGCGGTACCTCCGCCCAGTCTCTGGTGCGGGCCGAGTGGGCCACGGCTTCGGCGAGGCGGGCGGCGCGGAGACCGTCGGCGAAGACGGGCAGGCCGTCGGGGGCTTCGCCGGCGATGGCGGCGCGGGTGTCGTTCACGAAGGCGTTGAAGCAGTCCTGGTAGCCCTGGGCGTGGCCGCCGGGGACGCGGGCGAGGCGGGCGGCGTCGGGGCTGAGGAGTTCGGGGTCGCGCATGAGGACGGCGTTCTGGTCGCGGCCGCCGATCCAGAGGGTCTCGGGTTGTTCCTGGTCGAAGGCGAGGGTGGTCTCGGTGCCGGAGATCTCGAGGAGGAGGCGGTTCTTGCGTCCGGCGGAGACTTGGCTGATGACGGTGGAGCCGACCATGCCGCCCGCGGTGGCGAACTGGAGGGTCACGATGTCTTCTGTGGCGACGTCGCGTCCGGCGCGGCGGGGGTTGGCGGTGGCGAGTTGGGCCGAGACGCCGGTGATGCGGTCGCCGGTGACGAATTCGAGGAGGTCGCACCAGTGGGAGCCGATGTCGCCGAAGGCACGGAGGGCGCCGCCCTTGTCGGCGTCGACGCGCCAGTTGTCGTCGGCGGGGCGCAGGAGCCAGTCCTGGAGGTAGGAGCCGTGGGCGAGGGTGAGGCGCCCGACTTGTCCGGCGGCGACGCGGGCGCGGGCTTCGCGGACCATCGGGTGGAAGCGGTAGACGAAGGGCACTGTCGCAACGACTCCCGCTGCGGCGGCGGCTTCGGTCATGGCGTGGGCGGTGTCGGCGTCGGTGGCGAGGGGCTTTTCGCAGACCACGTGTTTCCCGGCGGCGATGGCGGCCAGGGCGATGGGGGCGTGGAGGTGGTTGGGGACGCAGATGTGGACGACGTCGGCGGCGTCGATGAGGGCGTCGATGTCGTCGAACACGGCTTCGGCGCGGAGGTCGGCGGCAGCGTGGCGGGCGCGGTCGGGGGTGGAGCCGGCGATCCCGGCGACCGATCCGCCTGCGACGGCGATGGCGTGGGAGTGGACCCGTCCCATGAAGCCGGTGCCGACAATCGCAGCTCTGTAGAGCGCCGATGGGGTGATCGTGACGTGAGCCATATGTCGACCGTAGAGCAGACTTCTGACAGAACACAAGCAAAAGTTGTCAGCGTTATGAAACAGTTACGTCGCGAGTCCGGCCGAACCCGTGTGGTTCACTAGTCGTGTGACAGATGGTTCGCCCGTGTCTCGCCGTCAGGCCCCCGGGGCCTCGATCGGCGCCGGTGCGCTGCTCCAGCTCTTGCGCGACGGTCTGCCGAGGACCCGCTCCGAACTGTCCGCCGTCACCGGCCTGGCCCGCTCCACCGTCACGAGCCGTGTCGACGCCCTGCTCGCCGCCGGGCTCATCGCCCCCACCGGCGAGACCGCCTCGACCGGCGGCCGGCGGCCGACCACCTTCGCGTTCAACCCCGCCGCGCGCATCGTCCTCGGGGCCGACCTCGGGGCGACCCACGCCCGGCTCGCGGTCACCGACCTGGCCGGGAACGTGCTGGCCGTCTCCAACGCCGATCTCGACATCGCCTTGGGCCCCAAGGCGGTCCTGGACTGGATGGTCGACCACGGCCGCAAGCTCCTGGACGACGTGGGCCGTCCCCCCGCCGACCTCCTCGGCGTGGGCATCGGCCTGCCCGGGCCCGTCGAGCACTCCACCGGCCGCGCCGTGAACCCGCCGATCATGCCCGGCTGGGACGGCTTCGACGTGCCCGCTTACGTGCGCGAACGCTTCACCGTGCCGGTGATGTGCGACAACGACGTCAACATCATGGCCCTCGGCGAGCACTTCACGGCCTGGCCTGCGTTCGAGCACCTGCTGTTCATCAAGGCCGCCACCGGCATCGGCTGCGGCATCATCGCCAGCGGCCAGGTCTACCGCGGAGCGCAAGGAGCCGCGGGCGACATGGGGCATATTCGCGTCGCGGGCGCGGACGACGTGCACTGCCGCTGCGGCAACACCGGCTGCCTCGAAGCGGTCGCTTCAGGCGCGGCGATCGCCGCGAAGCTGAACGAGCAGGGCATTGCCGCGGGCGGCTCGCTCGACGTGGTCGAACTGGCCCGCTCCGGGTCCGTCCCGGCCCTGCGGCTCGTGCGCCAGGCCGGGCGCGACATCGGCGAGGTCCTCGCCGGGGCCGTGAACTTCTTCAACCCGTCGATCATCGTCATCGGCGGCTCGCTCGCGCTCGCGGGCGACCACCTCATCGCGGGCGTGCGCGAGGTCATCTACCAGCGCTCGCTCCCATTGGCCACCAGGCACCTGCGGATCGCGGCGGCGCGCACCGGCGAGAGCAGCGGCGCGATCGGCGCGGGCGTCATGGTCATCGAACACGCCCTGGACCCGGCACGCCTGGACGCCAGCACCGATTTCAAGACGAACGGATGAACATGCAGCGCAACACACTCGGCCAGACCCGCCTCGAGGTCACCCCCCTGTGCATCGGCACCAGCACGCTCGCCGGGTTCGACAGGGTGTACGGGTACGAAGTGGACGACGAGCGGGCGGTCGAAACGATCCTCGCGGTCTTCGACAGCGAGGTCAACTACCTCGACACCGGCAACAACTACGGCAAGGACGGCCTGTCCGAACGCCGCATCGGCGAGGCGATCCGGCGCCGCGGCGGCCTGCCCGAAGGCTTCGTGCTGCAGACCAAAGTCGACTCCGACCCGGAGACGGGGGACTACTCCGGTGCGCGCGTGCGCAAGTCGGTCGAGGAGAGCCTGGAGCGCCTCGGCGTGGACCACCTGCCGATCCTGGCCCTGCACGACCCCGAGTTCATGAAGCAGGACGGCTTCGCGCCCGGCGGCGCGCTCGACGCGCTCGTCGAACTCCGCGAGGCGGGGGTGGCGGACCACTTGGCGGTGGCCTCGGGCGACGTCCGCCTCTCTCAGGAGTACCTCGACACCGGCGAGTTCGACCTGGTGCTCAACCACAACCGGTACACGCTGCTCCACCGCGAGGCCCAGGAGCTGTTCACCAAGGCCCGCGCCGAGGGTCTCGGCGTGCTCAACGCCGCGCCGTACGGCGGCGGGATGCTCGCGAAGGGCCCGGCGCAGCAGCCGAAGTACTGCTACGGGGAACGCGACGGAGCCTTCGCGTCCGCCGCGTTCGCCATGGCCGAGGCCTGCGAGAAGGCGGGCGTGCCGCTCATCGCGGCGGCGCTCCAGTTCTCGGTGCGCTCACCTCTCGTGGACTCCACCGTCGTGGGCGTCTCCCGACCCGAGCGGGTCAAGCAGACCGTCGACCTCCTCGCCGTCGAGATCCCCGAATCCCTCTGGGAGTAACTCGAAACACTGGCCCCCGAGGCCCGGATCTGAATCCGGCTGTTCCCCGGGGCCGCGCCCCGGGGAACACCGATCGCTAGGCGGAGCGGCTCGACCGCGCGATCACGAGCATGACCTCGGAGATCGTGACCGGATCGATCGCCTCGCCTTCGGGCAGCACCAGTTCGACGTTCGTGAGCGTCTGCTCGACGCTGTTGTCGTACCCGTAGCCGGGGTGGACGCCCGGCGTCGAACCGAGGAACACGTAGCCGCCCTCGGGGAACTCGCGGTACAGGCCGTAGCCGCCGCGCGCCTTGGGCCCGCCGAACTTCCAGCCGCGGTTGAGCAGGCCGATGAGCGGTCCGCCGCCCGCCCTAGCACCCTCGAATCGCGCGAGCCTCCCGGTCTTGCGATCCTCTTCGGACAGCTCGAAGGCAGTTCGGGCGAGCTGGTCGAACGGCTGCAGGATCTCGTAGTCGGCGAACACCGAAGCCCAGGCCTCGACCTCGTCCCCCAAGGTGAGCGGGTGCGCCAGGCGCACCACCGCGTCCTCGGGCAGCTCGAACGGCTCGTCCTCCGCGTCAGCGAGGGTCCGGTCCTCGGCGAGCCGGAACGAGACGTCACCGGCCTGCCAGACCAGGCGGCTCGAGAGCTGCCACATCAGCGGATGGTCCACCAAGAACTCCTGGAACTCGGCCCGAGTCCACGTGCGCCCGGCGGCCATGGCACCTTCGAGGCGCTTCACCTGCTCGGCCGCTGTGGCCTTGAGATCGCGGCGCAACGCCGCGAACCGCTCGTACGCGGCCTGGGCGAGCTCGGGATCGTCCTTCGCGGCGGGCTTCGGCGCGCTCGCGCGGCGCTTCCCCTTGTCATCCACCAGGAACGGCTTCAAGCCCTCGTCGAAACGGACGGTGAACGAGCGCGGCCCATAGTCCAGGACCCTCGCCGAGGCCTCGGCCAGGCCGAAATCGGGCACGAGACGGTCGCCCAGCTGGTCGAGATCGAGCCCGAGCCGCTCGGCGATGACCTCGATCTGCTCGGTCGCCATCTGCTTGAGCGCCTTGAACTTCGCCTTTCGCGAGAGGTCGTGCACCGCACGCAGCGCCGCCTCGGAGCCGACGCCGCCGAGAATCTCGACGCCCCGGACCGCCTTGCGGCTCTGGCTCTGGCCGGGCCACTCACGGATCAGCGCGGTCAGGCGCCGCACCGCGCCGTCGTCGGCGAACCGGCGCAGCTGATCCATCGCCCAGGAGTCCTTCGGCGGCGACCCGGCCGAAAGCCATAGCTCGAACAGGCTCCACGAGAACACCGCAAGCGAGATCGGATCGCACTCGGCCGCAAGGACATCCACGCCCGCGTAGGGGTGCTCGGGGTCGTCGATCGCCAGCGCGGTCAGGAACGTGCGGACCGCCGCGTCGGGCAGGGCCGCCTCGCGCCCGGCCGAGAGCAATTGCGGGAGCATCGCCGGGTCGGCCCATGCTCCCGGCTTGGGCAGGCGGCCAAGCTGCGGGTCGAGCGGGTCGGCGTCCAAGATTGCGGCCACGGCCACGGATGCGGCCTCGCCGTAAGCGGCACTCTGGCGGTCCACTATCGAGCGGTCGAGGTACCGGAGGGCGTCGATCGCGGCCTTGCGGAGCTTGGCGTCCTTGCCGACCGCGTCGGGGACCAGGAACGCGGCGGCATCGGCAGCGTGCCGGTCGAGCCACTGCTTGGCGAGGTCGCGGTCGTTGCGGGAGCGGGAGATCCAGCGGGCGGCCAGCCTCGCGGCGTCGAGGTTCACGAACGGCAGCAGGGCTTTGCGAAGCGAGGACCGCTTGGCGACGAGCGTCTGCACGCGCGGGGCGATCTCCTCGCCGTACCGCGCGAGGAGCACCGGGACGGTGGACGGTTCCCAGGGACCGGTGATGCCGTCCCACAGGTCGAGGACGGGCCGAGTGCGGTCGTCGCCGGCGAAGGCCAGGAACTCCAGGAACAGGAAGTGGCCGGGATCGAGAGCGTCGGGAAAGTAGCGGCCCCACTGGTACGACACGCTCCAGTGGTCGTGGAACTGCGAGGAGGTGCGCCACTCCTCGCGTTCGCCAGGGGCCCAGCGGAGTTCATCGATCGCAGGCGGCGTCAGGACCAACGGCTTCGACGCGGGCTTCGTGAAGGGCGCCCACGGCGGCGTGGTGAACGCCTGCGGGGCTTCGGCGACGGGATGGCGCCGGAGGGATGCCGCCATGGACTCGATGTGCTCGCGGTCGCGATCGCCGAGCGCGGCGACGGCGTCCAGCAGGCCGTTCGCGCGGGCGAACCCGTTGAAGCGGGCCCGGGCGGCGGCTGTCGCATTCGGTGCGGAGGCGGCGATCGCGCGCAGGGCCCGCACGGGGAAGCGCCGCGCGGCGTCGCGGGCGGCGGGAACCGACAGCGGGTCCGTGAGGTCGCCGATGAGACGAGCGAGGCCCGCCTCGGAGGGCAGGCAGCCGATGGCCTCGTAGAGGAGCCGACGCATGTCGTTGTCCGGCTTCTCCGCGGACTCGAGCGTGTTCACCAGGATCGGCAGGGCGTGCGCGCCGAGAGCGTCCACGAGGCGGGCGAGGCGCCCTTCGTCGAGGCCGCGTGGATTGAGCCTCTTGACGCCGGTCCGTTCGAGCCGCTCAGGGGTCGAGGCGATGGCCCAGATCAAGTCGGAGGCGGTCTCCGAGAAGTAGTAGTCGCCTTCGTGGAGCGCGCACGCCTCGAGGGCCCAGTGCTCCTGGTCGGGCATGAGCAGCGCGGCGGCGAAGGTCTTCGCGCCGGTGGTCCGGCTCGCCTCGACGGCCGCCCGCACCTCGGCGTGCTCGCGCTCGGGAAGGGCCGCGATCAAGGATCGCAGCGGACTGAGGAATCGCAGGTATTCGGAGACGAGCGCGAGCCGCGGGACGGCGGGCTCGTCGATGTCCGTGCGCAGGGTCGCGCGGTTGCGCACGCCGCCGCACCTGACCGCGTGCCCGATCAGCTCGACGGCGGCTTGGGCCGCGAAGGCGACGCCGTGCGCGGTGACCCAGGCGTCGCGGCCGGTGTCCTCGATGAGTCGGCGCTGGCCCGGGTCGATCCGAGCCAGGATCGCGACTGCCATGGCCGCGCCGAACGGGTCGGCCGCTCCGGCGAGGCCGTTCCGGATCGGGGCCTCGTGCGCGCGGTCGCGCAGGCCTCGGATCAGGCCATCGAGGGTCGGAGCGTGCTCGGCGGCGAGCGCCTTGAGCCGTTGCGGCGCATCGACGTCGAACATGACGTCACGGGGTGTGCCGCGCCCGCGCCAGTCGAGCGTGTGCGGGCGCCACTCAGGCGGGAAGGCGACGGCGTCCTCGCCGGACGCGTTCGCAAGTGAGGGATCGATTCGGTTCACGCCCAAGAGGATAGGGAGCGCGTACGACTTCGGCGTGTTCGATACCCGCGGTGGCTCAGGCGACGGCGGCGTCGAGCAGCTTCGTGTGTCGCTCGTCGTGGGTCTCATCGTTCAGCGCGACCTCCTGCTCGTACATCGCGTTCAAGATCCAAAGCCCTTCAGGCCCAGACCTGTCGAGATCGAACCCGGTGATTGCGCTTCATCGCCGCCGACCTCCTGGATATGCACGCCGACACCTCAGAGGTGAAAGCACACACGGGCCCGTACGGGACACCCTTCGACTGAGCGGCCCTCAGCGTTGCAAGGCGGAGTGCCGGGGCGTGGCGGCTCACCGCACACCGCGGCCCGCAAGCCAATCAAGGTCACCCGTAAACCGCAGCGCCACACGCGATTGCGGGGCGTCAAACGCCTCGGCCTCACCTGAGCAGCTGGCGACCAGAACACCGTCGCCCCGCCACCAGCGGTCGGTGACACCCCCGACCACCTCGACAGTTTCGAGATCAGTGAGGTCGATGGTTTCCACACAGGCGTTGGTATAACGGGTGACCTGCTCGGCGTACTCGAAGGCGTCATGCGCCAAGGAGAGCGCTTCGATCCAGCCCTCGATACTTCTGTGGAGTGGCACCCACCGGGAATCGGCAATCCCGAACGCCCCGTCGGGTCCGATCACGAATCCATAAGGCACCGCGGTCCTCGAAGGCCCGACCTCGAACAGCCACTCGCCGGACTCGGAGCACTCAAAGCCGCCGACGTCGAAGTACTTGGGACCACCGTCGTAGAACGGACCTGGTGGCAGAACGAGTCCGCCCCAGAGACTCTGGAATTCGACGGCTCGGTTGACCGCTTCTGCCGGAATGCCGTGACCGAGCCAGGCCTCCCGAAATTGGTCCAGTCGCCGGGGCTTCGTCCGCGCACCGTGCGAGCAGACGAACCTGCGAGCGCTCGGAGTCAGCCAGCCGAGCACCGCATCGTCAGATCGAACATCCATCAGCAGAAAGCTCCAGAATTTCTCAGGTCGTTTGCGTTACGTCCGTGGGGTTCGAGCGATCCTGGCGATTGCGGCAAGCGCTTCCGAAAGCCGCACGGTATCGATCGCGTGGTCCGGATTCGGCGGCGCCAGTTCGACGTGGTCCAGGGTGAGGTTGTCGTCCGGGCGGTAGGACAGGTAGAACGACGGCTCGGTCTCCATCGCAATGAAGCCGCCCTCGGGGAACTCGAAGTAGACGCTCCGTCGGATTCCTCTGGGGTCGGGGTCGCCATACTGCCAGCCGCGTTTGAGAAGTCCCATCAGAGTGCCGCCGTCCACTGCCTGGCCCTCGAATCGGCTCAGCCGCCCCGACAGCCGCTCTTCCTCGGTCAGTGCAAGCACAGGACGCGCGAGCTGATCGAACGGTTGGAGGATCTCGTAGTCGGCCAAAACCGCGGCCCACTGCTCGACTTCATTGCCCAAGGTGGCCGGGTGCGCGAGTCGGACGACGGCTTCGTCAGGCAGGACCATCGGCTCGTCTTCGAGATCAGCAAGGGTGCAATCCTCTGCGAGACGGAACGAGGTCCGTCCTGAACCAGAGTCGGCCTGCCAGACCAGGCGACTCGTCAGGTGCCTCAGCAGCGGATGGTCGACCATGTAGGTCTGGAACTCATCGCCGGTCCAGTTGCGGCCGTTGACCATCGCGGATTCGAGGCGCCGCACCTGCTCTACCGCGACCTTCTTGAGTTCCTTCCGCATTGCGATGTACCGCTCGTATGCCGGCTGGGCGAGATCAAGGTCGTCCTTCGCACCGGGCTTCGGCAGGTTGGCACGACGTTTCCCGGAGCCCTCGACCGCGTAGGGCCGCAACTGCTCGTCGAACTTGACGGTAAAGGAACGGGGACCGTAGTCGAGCACGAGCGGTGTATCTGCATCCAGTCCGAAGTCCGGCACGAGACGGTCGGCGAGCTGTTCGCAATCGAGGCCGAGCCGCTGAGCGATCGCGTCGATCTGATCGGCGGCCGCTTTCTTGAGCGCCTTGAACTTCGTCTCCTCCGCGATCCTCCGCACCGCCCAGAGCGCCGCCTCGGTCCCCATAGCGCCAAGAATTCCGACGCCCGT
This sequence comes from Glycomyces sp., assembly GCA_036259435.1. GTDB lineage: Bacteria > Actinomycetota > Actinomycetes > Mycobacteriales > Micromonosporaceae > Glycomyces. Next base: position 1,121 of record DATABR010000073.1, on the reverse strand, counting down.
GACAGCTTTGGCGCTTTGCCCCTGTGCAAGCCATTCCCGGATGAGCGCGGCGAGGCGTCGCACCGCGTGCTCGTCGGCGAACCCCGCCAACTGGGTCATGGCCCAGACGTCCTTGGAAGGGCAGCCCGCGGCCGTCCACAGCTCGTACAAGGCCCACGAGAACGCGGTGAGTGAAGCCGCATCGCATTCGCGAACGAGCACGTCGACACCCCGATAAGGCCCCTCGAGTCCATCAATCGCAGCGCGATCATCAGCGACTTGACAGCGTCCGCGGGCAACGCGGCAGCACCGCCCGCGAGCAGTACCTGCGGCAGCGAATGCGGATCGGCCCATGTGCCGATACGCGGAAGGCCGTCGAGCTTCGGGTCGAACGGATCAGGCTCGATCAGCGCGCGAACCGCCTCCGCCGCAGACTCGCCATACTGCTTCACCTGGGTGTCCAGGACTTCCCGGCTTGACTCGGCCAGGTACCGCAGCGCTTTGACAGCAGGCCCGCGCAGCTTCGCGTCTGCACCGAGCGCGTCCGGGATGAGCAGCGCGGCCGCAGCGTCGGGATGCCGGTCGAGCCAGGCCAATGCGACGGCGCGGTCGCTCTGCGACCGCGTCATGCAGTCGGCTGCAGTCTTGGCCGCCTCGATGTTCACGATGGGAAGCATGGCCGGGCGGAAGTCCTTCTTCGACCGGACGATCTGCATGACACGGTCGACGGCGGTGTCCGAGTGCCGGGCGAGTATCGCTTTCACCGTGGAGACCGAGGCCGAGCGGGCCTGACCATCCCATTGGTCGAGCGCTGATCCGACCAGTTTTTCGGGGGCGTAAGCGAGGAACTCCGGGAACCAAGGGTGATCGGCTCGCGGACCGTCCGGCATCGAACGCTCCCAGAACCCCTGGTGGGCGATGTAGTTCTCGTCATCGGCAAGTACCTGGAAGGCCTCCTGTTCGCCTTCGTTCCAACGCAGTTCGTTCAATGGGGGTGCAAAGAGCCCGGCCAGCGGGGTCGGTGCTGTTTGATTCACGAAAGCCGCCCAAGGCGGCGACGTGAAGCACTCCGGCAGTGTCGATGAATCAGCCACCGGAACCCCCGCAGACATCGCCTCAAGCTGCTCGATCGCCTGTCGATC
>DATABR010000072.1:0-19059 GCA_036259435.1 Glycomyces sp. | reverse complement strand
GGGGCCTCGAGTTCGGACTCGTCACGGGAGGCGGATGCGGGGATGCGGTCAGCCTCTGATTGGGGCACAGTGAGGCCATGTCTTCGTACGAACCAATGTCGTTCCACCTCGAGACCGAGCGGTTGATCCTGCGGCCGTGGGCGGAGTCGGACGCCGATGAGCTCCGTGCCCTGCACGCCGAACGCGGTGACGGGACGCCGACGATCGAGCAGACCCGGAAGAGCATCACGACCGGTCTTGCCTCTGCGGCGACGACGGGTATCGCCTTGTTGCCGCTCCAGCGGCGGGCGGAAGGCGACTTCATCGGCTATTGCGGGTTGATCGTCGGCCGCTCCAGCATCGACGAACCCGAAATCGCCTATGAGCTGTTCGAACGCGTGCACGGCAACGGTTATGCGACCGAGGCGGCCCGTGCGATCGTTGACGCCGCGACGGCGACCGGGCGGCAACGGCTCTGGTCGACGGTCCGCACCTGGAACGCTCCATCATTTCGGGTCCTCGAAAAGATCGGGTTCGAGCGCCACCACGTTTCCACCGATGAGCGCGGTGAACTGGTATGGCTCACCCGAACACTGCCGTGACCTGGGCCGACTGTGCAGCGACCGAGAACCACGCGTTCATCGCCAGCCGCTACGCGCTCAACGCGCTCACCCCGGATGATCGCGGCCGAGCTCACCGACACCGGCCAGGTGGTGGCAGCGCTGTTACGGCGTCGGTTCGAGCGCGGCCATGCACGCCTTCGTCGACGAATGCGGCGAGCGCGGCATGGCGTTCGTGCCCTACTTCGCGATCGCCCGCAACGGCAAAGAGGGCGGCAACAACGGCCAGTACGAGCGGAAGCTGGTGGCCATGGCCGAGACGTACGCGGCGACTCCGGCGCAGATCAGGCTCGCCTGGACGCTGGCCAGGGGCCCGCATGTGCTCGCCATCCCCTGCACCGGGAACCCGGCCCACCTGGAGGAGAATATCGCCGCCGGGGCGTTGCGGCTGGACCGAGCCGACGTCGAATCGCTGATGCAAGTCGCTTGAGCCGACGGCGACGAGCCCGGCGAGGCCTGGCGGGTTGATATTCACTTCTCGATTGCTTCACGGCTGCGTAGGCTGCGGGCGTGAACGACGATCTGCGCGGGTTCCTGTCCGATCCGGCTGCGCTGGAGGCGCTCAACCACCGGGAGGTCGCCGCCTGGCTGCTCGCCGACGGGTGGAACGTCTGCGGAGTGGGTGATTGGGCGACGGTGTGGCGGTCGCCGGACGGCGATCTGGCCGCGAGGGTGAGCCCGTTCGAGCCGGCATATGCGGTGTTCACGCGGTTGTGCCGTGAAGTGGAGGGCAACCCGCTGCTGCCGCGAGTCGAATTGGACGCGGCGCTGGCTGGAGGCGGGCGTCTGACCCTGATGGAGTTCCTGCTCCCTGCCGAGCGGGACTTGGCGGTCGAAGTCTGGAAGCGGTGGGACGCGGCCGAACCGGGCGACCCGATCTCGGCAGTGCGGCGCGCGGCGGAACGCCTCAATGCCGAAGCGGCCGAGGTGGTCCCCTACTGGGGGAGCATGGACCGCAACCCGAGCAACGTGATGGCGACGCCCGAAGGCGAGCTCAAGTTGGTAGACCTGTTCTTTGCGAACGGCAAGGAGATCTACCCGGCCCTGCTGGAACGCCCCGAAGCGGTCGCCGCGCGAATCCCGGCCGAGCAGCGCCGGTACCTGGCGGAGATCGGAGCGGTGGTGCGCTTGTCCCCACCGGCGGAGATCGCCGCGTTCCGGGCAGCCGCCGAACTCCCCTGACCGTTCAGCACGGCTCGCCGATAGGCCGGTACGCCGCGGTGTCGGGTTTTCGGGGGGAAATCGTGCTGGTTCGTCGCCATGGGGCTAGCCTCGGAAACAAGCGTGTTTTCGCAGGTGGATCGAGGTGGTCGCGGTGCTCGAGTTGCTCGCCAGGAATTGGGCCTGGGTGTTGGTGCGGGGTGTCTTCACCATTCTCTTCGGGACGCTCGCGATCTTCTGGCCCGAGATCACGCTGCTCGCGCTCGTCATTCTGTTCGGTGCTTATGCGATTTTGGACGGCTTCACCGCGATCGCCATGGGGCTCCAGCGACGATCCGGTCGGGGATGGCTCATTTTCATCGGCGCCCTCGGGGTCATCGCGGGTCTCATCGCTTTGATCTGGCCGGGCCTCTCGGCCTTGGCGCTGCTCTACGTCATCGCCTTCTGGGCGATCGTCGTCGGCATCGGCTCCGTGGTCAACGGCTTCGGCCTCTCCCGCGACGCGGGCGGGCGCTGGCTGTTCATCCTCTCCGGCCTCGCCGGGATCGTGCTGGGCATCCTGCTCCTCTCGCAGCCTGGGGAAGGCGCCGTCGCGCTCGTCGTGACCATCGGGTTCTTCGCGATCATCTGGGGCTTCTTCACCGTGTTCACCAGCGTGCGCCTTCGACGTCTGGCCAAGGAACTCGACTCGCGGCAGGTCAGCAGTATCTGAGGTCCACAGGCGATTTTGACCGTTTCGGGGCCGTCGCGGTCGTGCTCCGTGACCACGGTGGTGACCGCCTCGGCCAGCTGCATTTTCTGCGCGCCGGTAAGGTTTTGGGGGAAGTACTTGATGTTGACGTGCGGCACCAATTACTCCATTTTGGTCGCTGGTGAGCGATTCGGTGTATTGCTTCGGGTCCTGCTTCGTTGCCGCGGAATCATCGGAGTGCCGCTATCGGGCTGCGAGATCGTCGAGCGGCTGAGTGCCTTGCGGATCGCCGCGGCGGACGCTTCGTCGACCGCGGGCATCCCAAGGCGGTGCTGGTGATCGGCCTGCTGCTGTCGACCACGGCCTGGGTGGTGATAATCCCGGCGCAGAGCGGACAGATCGTCTGGCTCATCGCCGGAATCGTCCTCATCAGTGTGGGGCAGATGGCCGCTCTCACGGCGCAGAGCACTTGCTATGAACTGCATCCGTCCGCGCGCGACCGGATCAACGCGGTCTTCATGACGTTGTTCTTCGCGGGCGGCGCCACCGGCGGGACGAGCGTGTCCGTGGTCTGGTCGGGCGCCGGATGGGCCGGGACCTGCGCGCTCGGGATCGCCTTGGCCGGAGTGGGCGTGCTCGTTGCCGCCACGGCTCAACGTCACCGCCGATAGACCAACCGCAAAGGAGCGGTGCCCCGCGATCTGGGCGCAGGGCACCGCTCCGGTTCGAGGTCACATCGTTCCCGCGCAGGGGACCGAAGCGGCGCGGGCCTCTTCCGGCATGAACCCTATGCGTTCTCGGACCAGCGCTGCCAGGTCGCGATCTGCTCGCGCACCTGCGCCAGCTGATCGGCCACGGCCTTCGGACCCGTCGAGCCCGGCGTCGTCCTTCCCGCCAGCGCTCCGTCCACATCGAGCACCTCTTTCACGGAAGGGTCGAGGTGTTCGGAGATCCGCGCGAGGTCGGCGTCTTCGATCTCGTGGAGTTCGATGCCCCGCGACTCGCTATGGGACACGCACTCCCCCGCGATCTCGTGCGCGCTGCGGAACGGAATCCCCTTGCGCACCAGCCAGTCCGCGATTTCAGTCGCCAGGCTGAACCCCTTCGGAGCCGCCTCACGCGGGATCTCGACATTGAACATCATGGTCGCGACCATGCCGGCCACCGCCGGGAGCAGGAGCGCCAGGTTGTCGAGCGAGTCGAAGACCGGCTCCTTGTCCTCTTGCAAATCCTTGTTGTATGCGAACGGCAGGCCCTTGAGCGTCACTAGGAGCGCGGTCAGGTTGCCGACGAGGCGGCCCGACTTGCCGCGCGCCAGCTCCGCCACGTCCGGGTTCTTCTTCTGCGGCATGATGGACGAACCCGTCGAGAACGCGTCGTCCAACGTGACCCAGCCGAACTCCTGGCTCGACCAGAGGATGACCTCCTCCCCTAGGCGGGAGAGGTGGACGCCGATCATCGAGCAGATGAAGAGCAGCTCGGCCGCGAAGTCGCGGTCGGCCACGCCGTCGAGCGAATTGGCGGCGGCGCTGTCGAAGCCGAGTTCCTCCGCCACCGCAACCGGATCCAAAGGCAGGGACGAGCCCGAGAGCGCGCCGGAACCCAATGGGGACACGGCCGCCCGTTTGTCCCAGTCCCGCAACCGGTCCAGGTCCCTCAGGAACCCTTGCGCGTGTGCCAAGAGCTGGTGGCCCAAGGTGATCGGCTGCGCGTGCTGCAGGTGCGTCATGCCCGGCGCCGGGGCGTCGACCACAGTGGCCGCCTGCTCGGCCAAGGCGCTCACCAGGTCGGTGAGTTCCGCCGCGAGACCACGGGCGTGGTCGCGGCAGTACAGGCGCAGGTCCGTGGCGATCTGGTCGTTCCGCGAACGGCCAGCGCGGAGCTTGCCGCCCAGGTCGCCGAGGCGTTCCACCAGGCCGCGCTCCAGCGCGGTGTGCACGTCCTCGTCGGCCACGGTGCCGGTGAAGGCGCCCGAGGCGACGTCCTCACCCAGTTCATCGAGGGCGGTGAGCATCCGCTCGAGTTCGTCGGCGCTCAAGAGCCCGGCGCGGTTGAGCACGCGCGCATGGGCTTTCGATGCCTTGAGGTCGTACGGCGCCAGCCGCCAGTCGAAGCCGATCGACGCGTTCAGGGCTTCGAGGGCGGCGGCGGGGCCGCCCGAGAAGCGGCCCCCCCACAGTTTCGCCATTACTCGCCCTCGGCCTTGATCCGCTCGTTCCGGGCGGCGGCGAGCTTCGCCGGAAGGCTCCACAGGTCCACGAAGCCCCGCGCCTTCGACTGGTCGAACGTGTCGCCCTCGTCGTAGGTGGCCAGGTCGAAGTCGTAGAGGCTGGCCTCCGAGCGCCGACCGGTGACGGTGGCCCTGCCCGCGTGCAGGGTCAGTCGCACCTCGCCGGTCACATAGGTCTGCACGTCGGCGATGAACGCCTCCAGGCTGTCCTTCAGCGGCGAGAACCAGAGCCCGTCGTACACGAGCTCGCCCCACCGCTGATCGACCGTGCGCTTGAACCGGGCCTGCTCACGCTCGATCGTCACGTTCTCGAGCTCCATGTGCGCGGCGATCAAGGTGATGCCCGCCGGAGACTCGTACACCTCGCGGGACTTGATGCCCACAAGCCGGTCCTCGACCATGTCGATCCGGCCGATGCCCTGCGCGCCGGCCCGCTGGTTGAGCTCGGCGACGAGCGCGAACGCGGACTTCTTCACGCCGTCGAGCGCGACCGGCTTGCCGGCGACGAAGGTGATGATCACTTCGTCGGCCTCGCGGGTCTCGGTCGGGTCCTCGGTGTAGTCGTAGATGTCCTCGATCGGACCGTTCCAGATGTCCTCCAGGAACCCGGTCTCGACGGCCCGGCCCCACAGGTTCTGGTCGATCGAGTACGGGGACTTCTTGGTCACGTCGATCGGGAGGCCCTTCTCCTCCGCGAACGCGATGGCCTTGTCCCGGGTCCAGGCGAAGTCACGAGCGGGCGCGACGACCTTGAGGTGCGGGGCGAGCGCGGCCAGGCCGGCCTCGAACCGCACCTGGTCGTTGCCCTTGCCGGTGCAGCCGTGGGAGACGATCGTCGCGCCGTGCTTCTCGGCGGCGGCCACGAGGTGCTTCACGATGAGCGGCCGGGAGAGGGCGGAGACCAGCGGGTAACGGTCCATGTAGAGGGCGTTCGCGGCCACGGCCGGGAAGCAGTAGTCGGCGGCGAACTCCTCGCGCGCGTCCACGATCTCGGCGGCGACGGCGCCGCAGCCGAGGGCCCGCTGCTTGATGACGTCCATGTCCTCGCCGTTCTGGCCGACGTCGATGGCCACGGCGATGACCTCGGCGTCCAGCTGCTCGGCCAGGTACGGAATCGCGACGGACGTGTCGAGGCCGCCGGAGTAGGCGAGCACTACTTTCTCGGTCATTTGCTGTTCTCCTTAGTTCCCTCAATGGTGGTGCTGTAGGGGTCTGGCGCTTTGCCGGCCCAATGAAGCATCTGTTCGGCCACGTCGCGACCGGTCATGCCGTCTCTGGCGATCACGGCGATGGTGTCGTCGCCGGCGATCGTGCCGATGACGTCGGCGAGCCCGGATCGGTCGATCGCGCTGGCGAGGTATTGGGCCGCGCCGGGCGGGACGCGCAGGACGGCCATGTTCCCCGAGTGGTCGGCGCCGACGAGCAGTTCGCGAAGGAGGCGCTGGAGCCGGTCGGGGGCGGCCTCGGCGTCGCGAAGGGGCCGTTCGCCTTCGGCGAAGATCGAGTAGGCCGCGCCGCCGCCGTCGGTGCCGCGGACCTTGACCGCGCCGAGTTCTTCGAGGTCGCGCGAGAGCGTGGCCTGCGTGGCCTCGATGCCGTCGGCGGCGAGGAGGTTCGCCAGCTCGGTCTGCGAGCGGATCGGGCCGGTGGAGATCAGCTCGACGATGCGGGCCTGGCGCGCGGCTTTGGTGGTCGGTTGATTCATCAGCGTTCACTCCGGTTCGGGGAGAGGGGAGCGAAGCGAGCCGGCCTGAGCAAGGCGGGCGCGAAGCGCCCTCGATGTCGGGTGGAGGTGGGCGACGGGAGGCCGTGACGGTGCGGGCTCATCTTGCGGCCTCCTCGTCCAACCAGGCCAGGAGGGCCTTCTGGGCGTGGAGCCGGTTCTCGGCCTGGTCGAATACCCGCGAGTGGGGGCCGTCCATGACCTCGTCCGTGATCTCCTCGCCCCGGTGCGCCGGGAGGCAGTGGAGCACGATCGCGTCGTCGGCCGCGTGCGAGAGCAGTTCGGTGTTGAGCTGGTACGGGTGCAGCTCGGCGATGCGCTTCTCGTTGTCGGCCATGCCCATCGAGACCCAGGCGTCGGTGGAGACGACGTCGGCGCCTTCGACCGCGGTGACCGGGTCGGTGGTCACCACGACTGAACCGCCGGTCGCGGCGTTGATCGCGGCGGCGCGATCCAGGACCTCGGGCGCGGGCTGGTAGCCCTCGGGAGCGCCGATCCGCACGTGCATCCCGGCCATCGAGCAGGCGATCACGGTGGAGTTGCCCATGTTGAACGCGGCGTCGCCGACGTAGGCGATGCTCGAGCCCTTGAGCGGCTTGTGCTCGGCGATCGTCTGGAGGTCGGCGAGCAGCTGGCAGGGGTGCCAGCCGTCGGTGAGGGCGTTGATCACGGGCACCGTGGCGTGCTCGGCGAGCTCCTCGATCCGGTCGTCGCCGAAGGTGCGGATCACGATCATGTCCACGTAGCGGGAGAGCACCCGGGCGGTGTCGGCCACGGTCTCGCCGCGGCCGAGCTGGGTGGACTGGGCGTCGAGGATCACGGGGTGGCCGTGCAGTTCCTTGATGCCGACCTCGAAGGAGATCCGGGTCCGGGTGGAGGGCTTCTCGAACACCACCGCTACGGACCTGTGCAGCAGGTGGTGCCGCGCGTCCTCGGGCAGGCCGCGGCGGTTCTTCTTGAGTTCGGCGGCCAGGTCGAGGACCTGGGCCTGCTCGCTGACGGTGAGGTCGTCATCCTTGAGGAAGTGTTTCAGGGTCACGGTCGACCTCCGGGGGCGGGAAAGACGGCGTCCAAGGCTTCGATGAGCTTGTCGCAGAACGAGTCCAGCTCAGACTCGGTGATGGTGAGCGGCGGCGCGATCCGGACCGCGTCGGGCCGGGGCGCGTTGGCGAGCACGCCGAGGCCGATCAAGCACTCGACCGCTTCGGCCGCAACGGGTTCGGTGAGGGCGATGCCCCGCCACAGGGCCTGGCCCCGCACCTCGGTGACCCGCGGGTCGGCCGCGAGCCGGGTGTCGAGGTGCTCGCCGAGGGCCAGCACGTTCTCGAACAGGTGCTCCCGCTCGATCGTGTCGATCACCGCGAGGGACGCGGCGCACGCGATCGGGTTGCCGCCGAACGTGGAGCCGTGCACGCCCTTGGTGAACAGCGCGGCGGCCTCGTTCGTCGCGAGGACCGCCCCGATCGGGACACCGCCGCCGAGGCCCTTCGCGAGGGTCACCACGTCAGGGATGATGCCTTGGCCGTGATGGGCGAACCAGGCGCCGGTCCGGCCGAAGCCCGACTGGATCTCGTCGAGCACGAGCAGTGCGCCGTGCTCGGTGGTGAGTTCCCTTGCGGCCTCGAGGTATCCGGCCGGGGCCGGGACGACCCCGGTCTCGCCCTGGGTGGGCTCGAAGAACACCGCGGCCACGGTGTCGTCCACGGCGGCCTTGAGCGCGTCGATGTCGCCGTAGGGCACGAACACGACGTCCCGGCCGAACGGTGCGAACGGCTCGCGGATCGCGGCCTTGCCCGTGATCGACAGGGCCCCGAGGGTCCGGCCGTGGAAGCCGTCCTCGGTGGCCACGATCCGGGTCTTGCCGGTGGCGTTGCCGTGCAAAATCGCGAGCTTCAACGCGGCCTCGTTGGCCTCGGCGCCCGAGTTGCAGAGGAAGACCTTGCCCGGGTTGCCCCACAGTTCGAGGAGCTTCTCGGCGAGCTCGACCTCCTTCTCGTGCAGGAAGAGGTTCGAGGTGTGCGCGAGCCGCGCGGCCTGGAGGCTGACGGCTTCGACCAGCGCGGGGTGGTTGTGACCCAGGCTGGAGACGGCGATGCCGCCGATCATGTCCAGATAGGTGTTGCCGTCCACGTCGGTGACGGTGCGGCCCTCGCCCTCGCGGATCGCGACGGGCGGCAGGCCGTAGTTGCCCATGAGCGCCTTCGCATACCGGGCCTTGATCTGAGCTGAGTACGTCATTGCTTCTCCACGACCATGGTGCCGACGCCGTCGGAGGTGAAGATCTCCAGCAGGGTCGAGTGGGGGACGCGCCCGTCGATGACGTGCGCCTGGGGGACGCCGCCGGTGACCGCCCGGAGGCAGGCCTCCATCTTCGGGACCATGCCCGACTGGAGCGAGGGCAGGAGGTCGGCGAGCTTGTCGACGGTGATCTGCCGCAGCAGCGACTCCTTGTCGGGCCAGTTCTCGTAGAGGCCTTCGACGTCGGTGAGGACGATGAGCTTCTGCGCGCCGAGGGCTTCCGCCAGCGCGGCGGCGGCGGTGTCGGCGTTGAGGTTGTAGAGGATCCCGTCGTGGTCGAGCGCGACCGTGGAGACCACGGGGATGCGCCCGGCGTCGATGAGGTCCGCGATGGCGGCGGTGTTCACGGAGGCCACGTCGCCGACCCGGCCCACGTCGACCCGCTCGCCCTCGACCTCGGCCCAGCGCCGCTTGGCGGTGAACAGCTGGGCGTCCTCGCCGGACATGCCGACCGCGAAGGGCCCGTGGTTGTTGATGAGCCCCACCAGCTCCCGGCCGACTTGGCCGACCAGGACCATCCGGACCACGTCGGCGGCCTCGGGGGTGGTGACGCGCAGGCCGCCCTTGAACTCGGAGGCGATGTTCAGCTTCGCGAGCATGGAGGAGATCTGCGGGCCACCGCCGTGCACGACGACCGGCTTGATGCCGACGTAGTGCAGGAACACCATGTCAGCGGCGAACGCGGCCTGCAGCTCGGGGTTGATCATGGCGTTGCCGCCGTACTTGACCACCACGATGGAGCCGGTGAAGCGCTGGAGCCACGGAAGGGCTTCGATCAGCGTTTCCGCTTTGCCCAGCGCGGCTTGGAGATGCGGTGCGAGGTCGTCGAGACCCCTTTCTGCGAAACTCATCAGCGTTTACTCCGGTTCGAGGAAGGCGAGCGAAGCGAGCCGGCCTGAGCAAGGCGGGCGCGAAGCGCCCTCGATGTCGGGTGAAGGTGGGCGACGGGAGGGCGCGACGGGTGTGGGCTCATGTGGAATACGCCGAATTCTCGTGAACGTAATCGTGGGAAAGGTCGTTGGTCCAGATCGTCGCAGAAGCTGAGCCGTTGTGGAGCTCGATGTCGATCTGCACGTCGCGGCCCTTGAGGTCCACGAGGTCGCGCGATTCGCCCGCGGCACCGGCCTTGCAGATCCACACGCCGTTGACGGCCACGTCTACAGCGTCGGCATCGAAGGGGGCCTTGGAAACGCCGACGGCGGCCAGGATCCGGCCCCAGTTCGGGTCGGAGCCGAACAGCGCGGTCTTGACGAGGTTGTCGCGGGCGACGCACCGGGCGACCTCGACCGCGTCGTCCTCGGTCGCGGCGCCGAAGACGGTGATGGCGACGTCCTTCGTGGAGCCCTCGGCGTCGGTGAGGAGCTGCTGCGCGAGGTCTTCGCAGAGTTCGGTGAGCGCCGAGATGAACTCGTCCGCTTCGGCTTCGACGCCGGAGGCGCCCGAGGCGAGGAGCAGAACAGTGTCGTTGGTCGACATCGAGCCGTCGGAGTCGAGCCGGTCGAACGAGTACCGGCAGGCGGTGCCGAGCGCGGCGTCGGCGAGCGGCTGGTCGACCACCGCGTCGGTGGTGAGCACCACGAGCATCGTCGCCAGGCCGGGGGCGAGCATGCCCGCGCCCTTGGCGATGCCGCCCAGCGTCCAGCCGGCGGAGCTGGTGACGACGGCGTTCTTCGCGACGGTGTCGGTGGTCATGATCGCGGCCGCGGCCGCTTCACCGCCGTCGGCGGTCAGCGCGGCAGCGGCGTCGTCGACGCCCGGCAGGAGCTTGCCCATCGGGAGCCGTTCTCCGATGAGGCCGGTCGAGCAGACCGCGATTTCGACTGCGCCGCAACCGAGGACGGCGGCGGTCTTCTCGGCGGTGGCGTGCGTGTCCTGGAAGCCCTGGGGCCCGGTGCAGGCATTCGCACCACCCGAGTTGAGGACGACGGCCTTCAGCGCACCGGTCGTGAGGACCTGCTGGGTCCACTTGACCGGGGCGGCCTTGACGCGGTTCCCGGTGAAGCGCCCGGCGGCGACCTGAAGCGGACCCTCGTTGACGACGAGAGCCATGTCGGGCTTGCCGGACGCCTTGAGACCGGCCGTAACACCGGACGCCTTGAAACCTTTAGGAGTCGTAACAGTCATGTGTTTACTCCTGTTCGGGGAGAGCGAGCGCAGCGAGCGGTTGGGTGGGGCGACGGGTGCGGGGCGGTCACGGTGCCACTCCGTTCACGGTGAGCCCTGCGGTCTCGGGGAGGCCGAGCATGAGGTTGGCGCACTGGACGACCTGCGCGGCCGCGCCCTTGCCGAGGTTGTCGATCGCCGAGGTGACGATGATCCGGCCCGAGTCCTTGTCGACCGTGCCCTGGAGCTGGACGGCGTTGGTGCCGTAGGTGGCGGCCGTCGAGGGCCACTGGCCTTCGCGAAGGACCTTCACGAAGTGCTCGCCGTCGTAGGCCTTGTTCAGGGCTTCCCGAACGTTGTCGGCGGTGATCTCGCCGATCGCCTTGGCGGTGACCGTGGCGATGATGCCGCGCGGCATCGGGGCCAGCAGCGGGGTCATCGAGATCGACGCCACGCCCGAGGCCTGCTTGATCTCGGGAACGTGCTGGTGCGCGCCCACCTTGTACGGGCTCATCGAGCCCATGACCTCGCTGGCGAGGAGGTTCTTCTTGGGGGCGTTGCCCGCGCCGGAGGTGCCGGAGGCCGCGACGACCACCACGTCTTCGGGCGAGGCGATCCCGGCGTCCAGCAGCGGCCGGAGCGCGAGGATCGAGGCGACGGCGTAGCAGCCGGTCGCGGCGACCCGGGTGGCGGCGGCGATCTGTTCGCGCTGACCGGGCAGCTCGGGCAGGCCGTACGTCCAGGTGCCGGCGTGGGGGCCCGGGTAGTAGGCCTCCCAGGCGGCGGCGTCTTGGAGCCGGTGGTCGGCGCCGAGGTCGACGATCTTCTGGTCGGCCGGGAGCTGGGCGGCGAGCGCGGCCGACTGGCCGTGCGGGAGGGTCATGATCACCAGATCGGCCTCGGCGAAGGCCTCCGGGGTGGTCGGGGTGAAACGTCGGTCGCCGTACGCGGTGAGGTGGGGGTGGACTGCGGTGATGTATTCACCGGCGTTGCTGTGCGCGCCCGCGGCGACGACGTCGAGCTGCGGGTGGTCGGCGAGCAGCCGCAGCACCTCGCCCCCCGCGTAGCCGCTGGCGCCCGCCACGGCGACCTGGTACGTCACTGGAAAACCTCCGTTTGAATGACTATGCAGCGAACTGTATCAGCATTCAACGAAGGTGGAGAAGCGATATTCCGGTAAGTGGGACGTGACTAACGCCCGTGTTCGCGGGCGAAGATGGCCGCCTGGACGCGGCTGGCGAGACCGAGCTTGGCGAGTACGCGCGTGACGTGGGACTTGACCGTGGCCTCGGCCATGCCGAGCTCGGCGGCGATCTCAGCGTTCGACATGCCCTCGCCGATGAGGGCGAGCACTTCGGTCTCGCGCGGGGTGAGGCTCGCGAGCCCGCCGCCGGCGACCTGGATGGGAGGAAGCGCGGCGGGCTGCTCATGTCCCCATCCCATCATGCCCGGTCCCGCCGGGCCTCGGTCTGGATGCGGAAGGCGGCGTCCGACTTTGGTCGCACCCGAGGCGGCGCGGTGCAGGGTGGCCCGTCAATATGGACGAGTGAGCACACCTGAAGACCCCTCGATCAACGGCGCCGCCCCCGCGGAAGCCGAATGGGCCCGCTACTCGGGCACCGTTCGCGCCCTCGTCATGCTGAACGCGCTCCTGGCGTTCGCGCTGGAACTGGCGATGCTCGCCTTCGTCGGCTGGTGGGCCCTCGCACTCGACCTCGCGGTGTGGGCCCGGATTCCCATCGCGATCGTCGCCGTCGGTGCGCTCATCGCCGTGTGGGGCGCGTTCGCCTCGCCCCAGGCCCGCGTGCCGCTGCCAACGGCCGCCGTCGTCGCGGTGAAGGCCGCCGCGTTGGCGGCGGGGGCGCTGGCTTTGTGGGGCCTCGGCTATCCGGCCGCGGCGGTCGCCTTCGCGGTGTTGGCTGCCTCCAACACCGCTGTCGTCACCTACGTCAGAACCCGACCAGCAATCTGATCATCCAGGTCGGGTCCTCGGTGGGATAACCGGTCTCCCAGTCGTCCATCTCGTTGACCGCCGCGCTGAACGTCCCGACGATGAACACGATGTACAGGATCCAGAAGACGATCGAGGCGACCCCTATCCAGCCGAGCACGATCCCGGCGGTGGCCATGCCGTCGCCGCCCTCGCCCTTCTCCTTGATCTGGCGCTTCGCGATCGTGCCGAAGATGAGCCCGAGGATGCCCAGCGGCGAACACGCGCCGACGATGCCGCAGACCATCGCGGCGATCGCCATCCCGTTCGTCGGCTGCGGCGGCCCGTACGGGTAGCCGTAGGGCGGCGGATACGGCACGTACGGAGGCGGGGGCTGCTGGGGGTAGGGGTCGGGCGTCGACATGGGGCACCTTTCACGTGGACCGGGTGTGCCACCAGCTTAAGTGGTCACCGCTCACGCCGGGTGCCCGCGCGGTCTCGCGGTCCACTTCGGCCACTTCGCGAAGGGCGCGTTCACGGTCGAGCAGCGGCGCCAGCGCCCACCACAGGAGCGCCGCCACGGCCCAACCCGTTGCCGCCCCGGCGATCGTGTCGCTCAACCAGTGGGCGTGCTGCCAGTTCCGGGCGAGCATCATCGCGAACGTCAGCAGTACCGCGACCGGCCACCACCGCTTCAAGTGCCGGGCCGGGATCGCCACCACCGCGATGACGACCACGAACGCGCCCATGCGGGCCGCGTGCCCCGAAGGGAACGCCATCGAGGCGATGTCCACAGTGATGTCGTCCGGGCGCGGTCGTGCGCTCAAGACCTTGAAGACGTCCACGACCATCGCGGCCGCCGCGACCGCCGCGCACGCGAAAACCGCCGAACGCCAGCGCCGCACCAGGAGCAGCGCGAGCACGCCGATCGCGAGGAGCACGAGCCCGGGTTGCGCGCCGAGGCGGTTGAGCAGTTCCGCGAGCTGCCACGGCAGCGCCTCTTCGGGGCCGCCGACGAGGCCGTTCCACTTGTCGTCCAGGCCCTGCCAGGGCGGGCTTTCCGGATCGGAGCGGACCCACAGGGCGCTGACGAGGACACCGAGCGGGACTGCGACCGTCAATGCCAGAAGCAGGCGGGACCGAGGGAAGGCGTTGGGGGTCAAGCTAGTACGGGGAGTTCGAGTAGCTCGTCGCCGCGGTGCCGATCAGCGAGATGATGAGGATGAAGTAGGCGACCCAAACGATCGTGAAGGCGATCCCGATCCACCCGAGAACGCGGCCGGCCTTGGCGAGCGGGCGACCGATGCCCATTCCGGCCTCGATCTGGGTCTGGGCGCTCTTCCCGAGAACGAGCGAAATGATGCCGAGCGGGCCGGTGCAGAACAGGACGCCGCACACCATGGCCGCGACGGCCTTGCCGTTGATCTCCAGACCGGGGGCCTGCTGCGCGTACATCGGCGCGGGCGCGGGCGGCATGCCCGGAGGCGGCGGCTGCATGCCTGGCGGCTGCGACTGCATCCCGGGCGGCTGGGACTGCGATCCGTACGGGTCGTAAGACATGTGATCCCTCGTATTCGACGGTTAGTTGCGCAGGCACACTAGCACCGCGCCTCAGCAGAAGGGCGGAAAGTCGCAGCCCTCGGAGGGCGAGGGCTCCTCGGGGTCGGAGGTGGGCGGGTCCGGTTCGGGATCCGCGCTGGTCGGGTCGGGATCCGGCTCCGGGTCGGGTTCCGGTTCTTCACTCGTCTCACCCTCAGAGGGCGAGTCGGATTCGCTCGGAGTCTCCGACGCGGCGCCGCACGCGGCGTCGTCGGGATTGGCCTTGCAGTACTCGCTGTCGGCGTCGATCTTGCCGTCGTCGTCGGCGATGCCCTCGGTCAGGTCGTCGCCCGCGCCCGAGGCCCCCGGCAGATTCGCGGCCTCGTAGTCGTTCACCTCGATGGCGGTGTCGACGACGTTGCGCCACAAAGGCAGGCCGCCGTCGGCGGCGGCCGAGCCGTTGGCCCAGGCGGCGACGCTCAACTGCGGGATCGCGCCGACGAACCAGGATTGGGTGGTCGTGCCGTGGAAATCGGCGGCGACGCCGAAGTAATCGCGGTCTTCGAGGGCCTCGCTCTCGCCGAGGCCCAGGTACTGGAGGTCCTGGGCGGTGGTCTCGGCGAGGGCCTGGTTGGTGCTGATCTGCTGATCCGGTTCCACCGCTTGGCCGTCGGCGTCGATGACGCGCCCGATGAGGTGCGTCTGGGCGTGGACGCCGTCCGCGGCGATGGTGGCGTAGACGCTCGCCATGTCGACCACGCTCACCGGGTAGGTGGGGAGGTCGGCGGCCTTGAGCCCGTCGTACTCGCCCGCGCCGAGGTCGCGGGGCGCGCCGTCGGAGTCGGCGACGGCGTTGAGCCCCATGCCGTTGGCGGTGCCGAGCACGGCTTCGACCCCGTACTGCTCGGCGACGGCGTCCATCGCGACCGCATGGTCCTCCTGCACCGCTTGGGCGAGGGTCACATCGGCGTCCCTGTCGCTCCACCACGACTCGATGGAGGCGCCCGCTTCGAGCGCCGTCGCGGCCGTGATCATGTCGAACACGGACGACGGCGGATGCGGCGTGCCCGGGCCGATCTGGTCGGCGCCGGTCTCCACCTCCGCCCCGTAGTAACACAGGACGGCACCGGTCCCGGGCTCGATCGCGACCACCCCGGCCTCGCCGCTGGTTGTCTCGGCGGCCTCCTGCAGTGCCTTGTCGAGGGTGAGCACGACGCGGAGTCCATCGGGGCGGGCCTCGGCGTCGTAGAGCCGGTCGGGGGTGAGCCCGTACCGGGCTTCGAGTTCGGCGTTGATCTGCTCGGACAGCGCGGGATGGCGGTCGGCGAAGTCGGCGGGGAGGGCCTGCCCGCCCGTGTACAGGAACGCGGCGTCCGCTTCGCCGCCGGTCGCATCATCGGGAAGGTTGTCCAGCACGATCGAGACGCCGATGACGATCACGAGGGTCACCGCGCCCGCCACGGCAAGGTGGAGCCGGTTGAACTCCACGTCGCGGAGCTTGTCCTTGACCTTGTCGGGCAGGGGGATCGCAAAAGGGAGCGCCGAGGCCGCGCGGCGCTTCCCGCTGTAGCCGGAGCCGCGGGCACCGGTTCGATGGCCGGACGGGCCGCCCTCCTGCGAGCCGGTCCGCCTCCGCCGCCTGCCGACGCGAGAGGGGTTCCCGTTATTCACACCACGTACCTTAAAAGGCGCGGACCATCCGGTAAGCCCCGGCTCCGGGCCTACGCCGCGTAACCGATTGATACGGACATGCGAAAGGGCGCAGTACCGTACCTTCGGTACTGCGCCCCAATGGCTTTCGGCAAGCGCTCTTCACGCGCCCACAGCTGCCGGACGCACGCGCCTGCGGCGCTCAGACGCGGATTGCAGCGCCGAAACGCTCGGCCGCGACCGCTACAGCGGCGTCGCGCACCGCCACGCCCTCCTCGTTGGTGAGCGTCCGGTCGGCGGCCCGCAGCTCCAGTTTGAAGGCGAGGGACTTCTTGTCCTCGCCGAGCTTCGCGTCCCGGTAGATGTCGAACAGGCGCAGCGAGTCGAGCAGTTCGCCCGCGCCCTCGCGCAGGGCCGCGGCGACGTCCCCGGCCGGGACCGCCTCGGCGACCACGAGGGCCACGTCGATCAGGGTGGCCGGGAAGTGCGAGATGACCGGCGCGGGGGCCAGGTCGGGCAGCGGCAGCGCCGAGAGGTCCAGCTCCATCGCGGCCGTGCGCCGCGGCAGGCCCAGTCGCTCGCAGACCTCGGGGTGCAGCTCGCCCGCATGGCCGACGACGACGCCGTCCACGCGCAGCTGCGCGCACCGGCCCGGGTGCCACGGCGCGGCTTCGCCTTGGGCCACTTCGAGCTTCACGCCCGAAGCCTCGGCCACGACCTCCGCGGCCTCGACCGCGTCGGCCCAGTCCACGGCCCGTCCGGGCGCGTCGACTCCGGCGGGCGCGGCCTGGCCGCACAACACCGCGGCCACGTGGCGCGGCTGCACCGGCAGACGGCGGATGGCCGCGGCGATGGCCTCGTCCTCGGGACGCTTGGAGACCGGCAGTTCCACGACCTCGAGCTCGCTCCAGCCATCGGCGGGCTGGAAGACCAGGCCCTCCTCGAAGACCGCGAGGTCTCGGGCGCCGCGCGCCAGGTTGGTCTTGACGGCGTTCACCAGGCTCGCGAGCACGGTGGTGCGCAGCAGCGGCGCGCTGTCATCGAGCGGATTCAGGACGGCGACGGCCTCGCGCTGCGAGTCCTTCTCGTCCAAGCCGAGTTCGTCGGCGCGCTCGCGGGTGACGAACGGGAACGTGTAGGTCTCCACGAACCCGTCGTCCGCCAAGGCGCGCGCCACACGGCGGCGGCGACGCTGGGAGCCGGTGAGGCCGGTCCCGGCGATCGCCCGCGGGATGCTCGAGGGGATGTGGCCGTAGCCGTGCAGCCGGGCCACTTCCTCGACGAGATCCGCCGGGTCGGTCAGGTCCGGACGCCACGAAGCGGGCGTCACGGTCAATCGCTCGACTCCGCCGACAGAGGGTTCAGCATCGCCGTCCACGGTGCACCCGGCGGCTTCGAGCATCGCGACCACCAGAGCCCGGTCGTACTCGACGCCGATGGTCTTGGACGGCAGGTCGACCGGGAGCATGATCGGGGTGGCCGGCTCGCGGTGGTCGATATCGGCGACCTCCTCCACCAGCGTGCCGCCGCCGTACTCCACCAGGAGGTCGGCCGCGCGCTGGGCCGCGAGGAGCGAGATCGCCGCATCCGCGCCGCGCTCGTAGCGCTTGGAGGCCTCAGAAGTCAGCTTGTGCCGCCGCGAGGTGCGGGCGATCGACACCGGGTTCCAGTGCGCCGCTTCGATGAGCACGTTCCGTGTGCGCTCGTCGACCTCGGAGGTCTGGCCGCCCATGACCCCGGCCAGCGACAGCGGGCCGGTCCCGTCGCAGATGACCATGTCCTCGGGGTCGAGCCCCCGTTCGACATCATCGAGGGTCTTCAGCGTCTCGCCCGCGTTCGCGCGGCGCACCACGAGCACGTCTTCGAGCTTGTCGCGGTCGAAGGCGTGCAGCGGGTGGCCCAGCTCGAGCATCAGGTAGTTCGTGACGTCCACGGCCAGGCCCAGCGGCCGCATCCCCGCCTGGGTGAGGCGCTTGGCCATCCACTCGGGGGATTCGGCGTACGCGTTCACATCGCGCACCTCGCGCAACGTGAAACGGGTGCAGCCGTCGGTCTCGACTCGGACCGGGTACGGCGGATGATCGGTCGCGGCGGGCTCGACCACTTTCGCGGCCGGATCGGTGAACGCGACGCCGAGGCGGTGCGCGACCTCGCGGGCGATGCCGCGCACCGAGAAGCAGTAGCCCATGTCCGGGGTGATCGCCAGCTCGAACACCACGTCGTCAAGGCCCACGCAGGCGCGCGCGTCAGCGCCGACTTCCCCCTCGGGCAGGACGATGATGCCCTCGTGGTCGTCGGAGACCCCGAGTTCGCGCGATGAGCAGATCATGCCGTCCGAGAGGCGGCCGTAGGTCGTGCGCGAGCCGATGGTGAAGCCGCCGGGCAGCTCCGCGCCCGGCAGCGCCACCACGACGAGGTCGCCTTCGGCGAAGTTCCGCGCGCCGCAGATGATCGAGCGCGGCTCGGCCTCGCCGACCTCTACGAGGCAGTGGCGGATCGGCTTCTTGAACTCGGTGAGTTCTTCGATCGAGGCGACCCGGCCGACCACGAGCGGGCCGGTCACGCGGCCGCGCAGGTCGTCGACCTCTTCGACTTCAAGACCGGACTCGATCAGGGCGGCGTCGAGCGCCTCCGTGGTCAACTCCTGGGGCAGGGCGGCGTACTCGGCGAGCCAAGAGACGGGAATCCTCATCGTTACTCCTCCACTCGCAGCCCGGCGGGGAACCGGACGTCGCCGTCGATGATGTCGCGCAGGTCGGTGATGCCGTGGCGCAGCATGAGCGCGCGCTCGACACCCATGCCGAACGCGAAGCCCGAGTACACGTCCGGGTCGATGCCGCAGGCGCGCAGCACGCGCGGATTGACCATGCCGCAGCCGCCCCACTCGATCCAGCGCGCGCCGTCCTTGTGCGCGGCGAACCAGACGTCGACCTCGGCGCTCGGCTCGGTGAACGGGAAGTACGAGGGCCGCAGGCGGGTGATCGCGTCGGGCCCGAAGACCGACTTCGCGAAGTGGTCGAGAGTGCCCTTGAGGTCGGCCATGGTGATGCCCTTGTCGACCACGAGGCCTTCGGTCTGGTGGAACACCGGCGAGTGCGTCGCGTCCACCTCGTCGGTGCGGTACACGCGGCCGGG
>DATABR010000071.1:0-7697 GCA_036259435.1 Glycomyces sp. | reverse complement strand
GGATCTCGGCGTCCGCCAGCGCGGAGGTCGGGATAGCTTGCGTGACGCCCTCGGTGACCGACGGGGCCGCGGGGGCCTCGGGCTCGGTGGGCGTTTCGACTGCGGCCGGAGCTTCCGGAGCGGCCTGCGGCGCTTCAGGTTCCGTGGCGGCTTGCGGCGCTTCGGCCTGCGGTGCTGCAGCGGCGTGCGGAGCTTCCGGCGCGGGAGCTGCTTGCGGCGATTCGGGTTCGGGCGCGGCTGCGGGTGCCGGAGCGGCGTCGGCGGCGGGAGCGGCCGGGATGTCGGCGTCGGCGAGGGCCGCAACGGGGATCGCCTCGGTAACGCCCTCGTCCACAGTGGGACTCTCGGGCGCGGCGTCCGCGGTGCCCTCGGGGTGCACCGGCTCGGGCGCGGGGCTCGGGGTCGAACCCGCCTCGGTCGAGGCGTCGGGCGCGGAGGCCCGCTCGGCAGTGCCTGCTTCGGCATTGCCTTGGTCGTCAGGGGCCTCGCCCTTTTCTGGCGGGTTGCCTTGATCGGAGGTCACGGCTGCTCCTCAATGCTGCTTCCGGCCTGGCGTCTTGGGGGCACGCCAGACGGCTCACACGGTACCGCAGCGGCGCTCGCCGTCGCTCGACAGGGTTAAGGAGGGGCGCGCGTCTACGCGGGAGCGAACGTGGGGCGGCGCGTCGCGAAAGGACGGTGGCGGGGGCATTGGGGGTATGAAAAAGGCCGGGTGCCAGCGGTTTGCCCACCCCTCATGGCAAACGCGGCACCCGGCCGGTGTGAGAACCCCCTGGAGAGGGTCTCCGTGGTGCGGAGACTCGGCGCTGTCCGCCGCACCATTGGGAGGAGATAAAGTTCGCGGTCTCAATGCCAGGCTCACTTATGCAAGCTTTGCCATGGTTTAGACGTCCAGAAGCTTCGAAGCTATGTTTCTTCGTCGTTTCCGTGCCTCAATTACAACACCCGCTACTGAGATCCGCCAACGATTCCTCGGTGCCCTTGATCACGTCCAGGCGAGCAGTGTTTCCCCAGGGTGTTGCAGGAACGCGCCCACGTCGGCGAGGAACTGCGAACCGAGTTCCCCGTCGATGAGTCGGTGGTCGAAGGACAGCCCGAGCGTGGTCACTTGGCGGACGGCGATCTCGCCCTCGTGCACCCACGGCTGCGGTCGGACCGCGCCGAACACGAGGATCGCCGCCTCCCCGGGCGGGAGGATCGGGCTGCCCGTGTCGATGCCGAAGACGCCGACGTTGGTGATCGAGAACGTGCCGCCGGCCATGTCCGCGGGCGAGGTCTTCCCCTCGCGGGCGGTGCGCGCCAGCGAGGTGAGCGCCTCGGCGAGTTCGACCAGGCTCAGGTCCTGGGCGGCCTTGACGTTCGGGACGACCAGGCCCCGCGGGGTGGCGGCGGCGATGCCGAGGTTCACGTCGCCTTTGACGACGATCTCCTGGGCGGCCTCGTCCCACTGGGCGTTGATCATCGGGTGGCGGCGGGCGGCCAGCAGGACCGCCTTGGCCACGAATAGCAGCGGTGTGACCTTGACGTCGGCGAATTCCTTGCGGCCCTTGAACTCTTTGACCGTCTCCATCATGCCGGTGACGTCGCAGGTGAGGAACACCGTGGCGTGGGGAGCGGTGAACGCCGAGGCCACCATGTTCTGTGCCGTCAGTTTGCGCACGCCCTTGATCGGGATGCGCTGGTCCTCTGCGGCGGCCGTGACCCGCGTCGGCGTGGTCGCCGATGTCGAAGGTGCCGCGGCGGATTCGACGTCGGCGCGGGAGACCGTGCCGTTCGGGCCGGTCGGGGTGACCGACGTGAGGTCGATGCCGAGGTCCTTGGCGAGCTTGCGCACCGGGGGCTTGGCGAGCACCGGTCCGGCCGGTGCCTCCGGTGCCGGAGCGGGCTCGTTCGGGGCGACCGCCGGGGGCGGCGGAGGCGGCGTCGGAGCGGCGACCGGAGCCGCTTCGGCCCCAGCCTCGGCGCCCGAGCGGCGCTTGCGGCGCTTCGATCCGGCCTCCCTCGCGCCGTAGCCGACGAGGTTGGGCGTGCGCCCGCTTTGAGAGGGCGCGGTCTCCTTCGCGGCCGGTGGCGCATCGGCGCCCTCGACCTCGAAGCTCGCCAGCGGCGCGCCCACGTCGATGGTCTCCCCGGCCTTCGCGTGGTGTTCGGCGAGCACCCCGTCGTAGGGGCTGGGCACCTCAACGAGGGCCTTGGCGGTCTCGACCTCCACGAACGGCTGGTTGAGCTTGACCTCCCCGCCCGGCTCGACGAGCCACGCGGCGACTTCCCCCTCGGTGAGTCCTTCACCGAGGTCGGGCAGATTGAACGTGATCTTCTGACCCATGTCCCGCTCCTCAGTACTCGAGTGACCGGTCGACGGCGTCGAGCACCCGGTCCAGGTTCGGAAGATAGTCGTCTTCGAGGCGGCTCGCCGGATAAGGCACGTCATAGCCGGTCACCCGCAGGACGGGGGACTCCAGGGAGTAGAAGCACTCCTCGGACAACCGCGCGGCGACCTCGGCGCCGATGCCCACGTGCCCGGGGGCTTCGTGGACGACGACGGCGCGGCCGGTCTTGCGGACGGAGGCGAACAGCGGCTCCCAGTCGATCGGTGAGAGCGTGCGCAGGTCGATCACCTCGAGGTCCAGGCCCTCTTCGGCGGCCGCGGCGGCGGCGTTGGCGGCCACGTCCACGGTGGGGCCGTAGGCGATCAAGGTGGCGGTGCGGCCTTCTCGGACCGTGCGGGCCCGGTAGAGCTCGCGCTCGGGCGCGGTCGTGTCGACCTCGGCCTTGGCGTGGTAGCGGCGCTTGGGCTCGAAGAAGATCACCGGGTCGTCCCCGGCGGCGGCCTGCTGGATCATCCAGTAGGCGTCGGCCGGGTCGGCGCAGGTGACGACCTTGAGACCGGCGGTGTGCGCGAAGTACGCCTCGGGGGATTCCGAGTGGTGCTCGATCGCGCCGATGCCGCCGCCGCAGGGAATGCGCACGACCACGGGCAGGCGCACGCGTCCGCCGGAGCGGTTGGGGATCTTCGCGAGCTGGGAGACCAGCTGGTCGAAGGCGGGGTAGACGAAGCCGTCGAACTGGATTTCGCAGATCGGCCGGTAGCCGCGCAGGGCCAGGCCGATCGCCGTGCCGATGATCGCCGACTCGGCGAGCGGGGTGTCGATGATGCGGTCGGACCCGAAGTCCTTCTGCAGGCCGTCGGTGACGCGGAAGACGCCGCCGAGGCGGCCTACGTCCTCGCCCATGACCAGCGACTTGGGTTGGTCTTCGAGAACGCGGCGCAGGCCCTCGTTCAGGGCCTTGATCATGGTCATCGTCGTCATCGGGCGTCGCTCCCGTCTGAAAGAGCATTGTCGAGTGAGGCTTGGAAGTCGACCGCTTCCGCCCGCTGGGCCGCGATGCCCGGGGGCATCTCGGCGTACACGTTGTCGAACATCTCGGTCACCTCCGGGTCGGTGAGGGCCATGACGCGGGCGCGCAACGCGCGGACCTCCTCGCCCGCCTCGGTGTCGACGGCGGCGAAGTAGGCCTCGTCGGCCAGTCCTTCGGCCGCCAGCCACTTGCGGTAGCGGACGATCGGGTCCTTCGCACGCCAGAAGTCCAATTCGGCCTCGTCGCGGTAGCGGGTGGCGTCGTCGGAGGTGGTGTGCGGCTGCATCCGGTAGGTGTAGGCCTCGATGAGGCTCGGGCCCTCGCCGCGGCGGGCGCGGTCGAGAGCGGCCTTGGTGACCGCGTAGGTCGCCAGGACGTCGTTGCCGTCCACGAGGACCCCGGGGACGCCGAAGCCCTCGGCGCGTCGGTACGGCGGCAGCCGGAACTGGCGGGCGTTGGTCTCGGAGATCGCGTACTGGTTGTTCTGGCAGAACAGCACCAGCGGGGAGTTGAACACCCCGGCCCAGATCAGGGCCTCGTTGAAGTCGCCCTCGCTGGTAGCGCCGTCGCCGTGGTAGACCACGACGGCCTCGCCGTCCTCGTTGCCGACCGCGCCGTCCATGGCCACGCCCATGGCGTAGCCGGCGGCGTGCAGGGTCTGCGAGGCGATGACGATCGCGTACATGTTGAACCGGTCGGCGGCCACGTCGCGCCCGCCGAGGTCGGTGCCGCGGAAGAGCGCGAACGACGAGATGAGGTCGAGACCCCGGCACCACTGGACGCCGAGTTCCCGGTAGGCCGGGAAGACCGTGTCCTTGGGTTTGAGGGCCCGGCCGGAGCCGACTTGGGCGGCCTCCTGGCCGAGGAGGCTCGGCCACAGGCCGAGCTGGCCCTGGCGCTGCAGGGCAGTGCCCTGCGCGTCCAGTTCGCGGGTGATGACGAGGTCGCGGTAGAGGCCGCGGTACTCCTCGTCGGTGAGGGTGAGGTCGTAGTCGGGATGCTTGACGCGCTGACCCTCCGGAGTCAGCAGTTGCACGAACGCTGGTTCGTTCGCTGAGGCGGGTTTCGGACGGCTCTTGGCCGTCTTCTTGGCAGGACGCTGTTTGTCGCCCATGAATGCCTCCTCATATTTCTATTCCGGTGTATCCAAGCATCCCAAAGTCTTGGGCGGTGCGCGTCACACCCATCATCCGATTACTATTCGAGACTGAGGTCTGACACTGCGTAGTTGTCCAGGCTCATTCACGGCTTGCAGGCGGCGCCGATGTGGTCGAGCCATCGACATCATCGGTCCTGAACGGCCGTTTCGTCGCACGGGGGTGGCGGGAAGGAGCGCGCGATGCGCGGCACGGGCAGCGACCAGGGGGGACACTGGCCGGTGGGCCTCTGGCTCGCCCTGGTGGGGATGAGCGCGGGAACCGTGGCGTCCTTCTCTCTTATCGGGTGGACCTTCACCAGGGGCCTCTACGTCGATGCGCCCAGCCGCGAGCCGCTGGGGTACGAATCCGAGACGGTGATCCTCGAGGCCGAGGAGACGCCCGAACCCGCGGGAGGCGCGGGCAGCGACGGTCTGGAAGGCCTG
Source organism: Glycomyces sp. (assembly GCA_036259435.1). Taxonomy (GTDB): domain Bacteria; phylum Actinomycetota; class Actinomycetes; order Mycobacteriales; family Micromonosporaceae; genus Glycomyces. The sequence goes on along the minus strand of DATABR010000071.1, from coordinate 2,755 downwards.
GCCGAACCCGGGAAGGGCCCGGAGATCGCCGCTAGCCCGGCCGAGCCCCGGGCCGAGCGCGTCCCCGAATCGGTCGAGCACGACCATGAGGCGTCCGCCGAGGAGCCCCGCGAGGAGCGAGCCGAGATCGAGACGACCGAGCCGCCGCAGCTGGTCCCGGTGAACGAGGGCGGCTGTGACGGCGAAGCCGGCGCGCCGGAGGACGACCACGGCGGCCACGAGTGGGGCGGCGGGATCGACTGGGTCCACGATTGGAACCAGGACTGGGACGCGGATGAGCACTTGGACGAGCTACTCGACCAGATCGAGATCGAACTTCCCGAGTGAGGCCCGCCGAGCGCGCATGACCACTGTTGAACGCCCCCGATCGGCTTTGTCGGCACCGAACGAACACACGTCCACCCCGTGCGCTAGTGCGACACGCGCTCGCCCGAAGGAGTGAGTTGTGGGGAAGACCACGTCGTAGCCGTAACTTGCATATGCGGATTGCCGTTACTCCTATCGAGAGCGCGTCGCACAGTGACGAACGCACACGGATTTCTGTGGGGTACAAGCAATGGACCTTTTCTCCCGCACGATGCTCGCCTGTTCGGCCGAGGCGGGCCTGACCACGACGGCCCTGTCCCGGCACGTTCCACTCCTGCGCCGCAACATCCGGCCCGGAGACCAGGTGTCGCTGCTGAGCCGATGCGTTGGTTCCGACGGACTAAGCAGCGGCGACCACATCCTCATGCTGACCGGCGACCGCTTGGTCGTCACCCGCCAGTCGCGGCTCCTGGGCCGCGTGCGGCTGTGCCTCGACGCGCCGGTCGCCGCGATCGAAAACCTGCGCTGGTCGGCCGACCCGGCCGGGCCCGGCGTGGAACTGAACTTCACCATCCTGGAGGGACCGGGCGCGACCGAGCCGCACCGCTGGCATTTCTGGCTCCCCGCCTCGCATGCCAAACGGGTCTGGCGGGTCGACGCGCTGCTGGCGCGGACGTTCCGCCGTCCCAAGGCGGATGCCCGCCCGGCGGACCCGCCGCGGCCCACGCACCCTGTGAACCCGGCGGTCTTCGTGGACCTCGATCAGACCGAGAACACGGTGGCCCTGGTGCGGACGGCAACGACCGCGGGTGCCGCCCACCCGGCGAGCCCGCTGCCCGCTCTGAACCCCAGACTCGTCGCGCAGGCATCCCATGGCGAAAGGGCCCATGCGGAGGGGGCCGCTCCCCTGGTGCCGAGCCCCTTTGTGGAAGTGGGCACCCGCCCGTCACCGAGCGCGTTTGCAGCAGCAGGCCGTGCCGAGGAGCTCGCCGGCTCGATGCCGCGCGCGTGCACGGAGTCAGTCGCTCACGGGGCACCGTCGTCGGGCGCAATCCTTCATGAGGGAGCCGCTCGCCCGATGTCATCACCAAGCGCCTTCCTACCGCCGGTAGTACCGGTCGACGCCGTCGCTGCGAGCGCGTTGCCCGGCCCGGGCAACGCAGTCGACGACAACCGGCCGCGCCTCGCGCCGCCGCAGCGGACCGGCTTCCGGCCGACGGGCTTCGAGACCACTTTGGCCGCCGCATAACAAGAACGCCGGGCCGGGATCGGGCTCGGCGTCACCACCGGGATGCGGGCCGCGGTGACGGCACACGCCGCCGTTGGCAGGGCGCGGCCCGCATGCTGCGAGAAAGAGGGCCGGTGCTCCAGCTTCGCTGGACCACCGGCCCTTCGTCGTGGTTGCGCGCGTCGATATTGCGGTTCTCGCGCCCGTCGCTTCCGCACCGGGCTCAGGCCCCGCCCGCTATCTGCGCAACTCGGCGGTGCAGCACTTGACGGAGCCGCCGCCCTTTTTCAGCTCGGAGAGGTCGACAGCGACGGGTTCATACCCCGCGTCGCTGAGTTTGCGGGCCATGCCGGTGGCCTCGGCGTTGATGACGACATTGCGGCCGTCGGAGACGAAGTTGAGGCCGAAACCGGCCGCGTCCTCGGCTTCGGCGATCACGGCGTCGGGGAAGAGGCGCTCGAGCAGCAGGCGGCTGCCGGGGGCGAAAGCTTCGGGGTAATAGGCGATGCGCTCGTCGTCGAGGGGCGCGAGCGCGGTGTCGAGGTGGTAGTAGCGGGGGTCGACCAGGCGCAGCGAGACGACGGGGCGGCCGAACACGTCGGCGGCTTCGGCGTGGGCGCGGGCGTCGGTGCGAAACCCCCAGCCGGCGAGGATGATCTCGCGGCCGGGCAGGTAGGTGAAGTCGCCTTCGCCTTCGTTGATGTGCTCCGGCTTGACGTAGGTCCAGCCGGAGGTGCGGTACCACTTCTCGTGGGCGTCGGCCTCGGGGCGGCGTTCGGGGTGGCGGAAGCTGGCGCCGTAGGCGATCCCGTCGACGACGAAGGCGCCGTTGGCGGCGTAGACCATGTCGGGGAGGCCGGGCTCGGGTTCGATGCGGACGACCTCGTGACCGAGGGCGGTGTAGGCGTCGGCCAGTTCATCCCACTGGGCGCAGGCGAGCGTGGCGTCGACGGGCGCGGTCGTGTCCATCCAAGGGTTGATGGCGTACTCGACCGCGTAGTAGGCGGGGCGGCACATGAGGTAGGTGCGGCGGCTCGGCGACCGGGTCGGGGGCGCCGCGGCAGGTGAAGAACGGTGTTTCTCCATGGCGCGAGTGTAGACAGCCGAAGGGCCCGCACCGCTGCCCGCAGGCCAACGACACACCGGAGTGTGACCAACCCGCCTCAACAGGGACTTCACCGGATGGTGAGGAGGTCCGGCTTCGCTGTGGCGCGATGCGCC
>DATABR010000070.1:0-8557 GCA_036259435.1 Glycomyces sp. | reverse complement strand
GGGGGGGCCCAACGGCTTTTGCCCGAACGAACTCGACCACGACCTTGCGCTCACTGCCTGTTCGTGCCTTTGGCCGCAACAGCCGGGCCGCACGCACGCCGGTCGCCGGAGCCTTACGGCCCGGCGGTCGATTGTCGTACCTCCCTGGCACCCTTGCATCGGGGGCGCTTCGGATGTCCGATTTGCCGCGAACCGCCGTTCACATTCGTCGGTGCCCCGGCGATTGCCGTGCAAGGCACCGGCGCGCTGACAGCCGCCGGGCTCGACGAGCTCAGCTCGTGACATCCACCGGCCAGATCGGCGCGCCCCGCCCCGCCCCGCGCACCGAGCGCTGGTGCGCGATCCGCGGGCGGATCGCACACTCCGTCGCACATCGTCACACGCCTTGACCGGCCGCTGGGCGCACCTCATTCCACTCGGCGAGAATGGTCCGCATGCCGCAACCGCCCGTGCTGCCCGACCTTCCGATTCGCGAAGCCCTCCCCGAGCTCCTCGCGGCCGTCGCGCGCACCGGAACCGCCGTGCTCGCCGCTCCTGCCGGCACCGGCAAGACCACACTCGCACCGCTCGCTCTCGCCGGCCTCCTCCCCGCCGACTCGACCAGCCCCGCGAGACGCGACATGCCGCAGCGGCGGGTCCTCGTGGCCGAGCCCCGTCGCCTCGCCACTCGAGCCGCCGCGACCCGCATGGCCGCGATCCTCGGCGAACGCGTCGGCGAACGGGTCGGCTTCCAGATCCGTGGCGAGTCGCGCCGGTCGGCCGCCACGCGCGTCGAGGTCGTGACCACCGGCGTACTGCTCAACCGGCTCATCGCCGACCCCGAACTCCCCGGCGTCGACCTCGTCGTGCTCGACGAATGCCACGAGCGGCACCTCGAGACCGACACCGCCTGCGCCTTCCTCGCCGAAACCCGCCAGTTCCTGCGGCCGGACCTCGGCCTCGTCGCCGCCTCCGCCACCGCTGACGTCGGACTGTGGACCGCGCTGCTCGCAGGCGGGGACGGCCCCGCGCCCGCCATCAGCTCCGAACCGATGCGCCACCCCGTCCAGATGCACTGGGTCCCATCGCGCGAGCGCGTCAACCCTCCCGACGGGATGCGGGTCGACTTCAAGTTCCTCGCCCATGTCGCGCACGTGGTCGAACGGGCCCTCGAATCCGGCGACGGCGACGCGCTGGTCTTCCTACCCGGCGCCGCCGAGATCCGGCGCGTCGCTGAGCGCTTGTCGCACTTGAGGGATCAAAACATCGGAGTCGATATATATCAATTGCACGGCTCGATTTCGTCGGCCGAGCAGGACCAAGCCATGCGCATCGGCGAGCGCCGCAGGGTCGTGCTCGCCACCGACATCGCCGAGTCGAGCCTGACGGTGCCCGGCGTGCGGATCGTGGTCGACGCCGGTCTCGCCCGCCGCCCCCTCATCGACCACGCCCGCGGACTTCCCGGCCTGACCACCGCATATGCCTCCCGCGCCTCGGCCGATCAGCGGGCGGGCCGTGCCGGACGCGAAGGCCCCGGCGCGGTCTGGCGGTGCTGGAGCGAAGCCGAGCACACCCGCCGCGCCGCGCAACCCGCCCCGGACATCGCCTGCTCCGACCTCACCGCGTTCCGCCTCCAGGCCGCCTGCTGGGGCACTCCGGTCGAGGACCTCGCCCTGCCCGGTCAGCCGCCCGCCGGGGCCGTCGAAGCGGCCGAGGCGACCCTGCGTTCCCTGGGCGCGATCGACGAGGACGGCATGGCCACCGCGCGGGGCCGGGCCCTGGCGACCATGGGCCTCCACCCTCGACTCGCGCGGGCGCTGGTGGACGGCGCCCAGCGGGTCGGCACCGAGAAGGCAACCGAGGTCGCCGCGCTCCTCGGACTCGACAAGCGCGGCAAGGGCGACGACCTCCTCGCCCAATGGCGGCAACTGCGCACGAGCCGGGACCGCCAGTGGCAGAACGAGGTCAAGCGCCTCACCGGCAACCTGGCCTCGGCGAGCCGGAGGACGGAGACGGACGCCGCCGGTGGCGGCCGCGCAGAATCCGCAGCCGCGCACGACAGCACCCAGACCGGCGGTCCGAAGGCAAACGCAGGCGCCTCCAGCTCGCATGCCGGAAACGCCGGGCGCGACGGCTCGGGAGCGGTCAGCGCGGGCGCTACCGGCCGCCTGGACGGCCACGGGCCGACCGCGTCGCGCCGCTTCGTGAGCGACGACGAGGCCGCGGCCACCGTGATCGCCCTGGCCTTCCCCGAACGCGTCGCCAAACGCCAAGGCGGCCAATGGCGCACCGTCGCCGGAACCGGCGTGGTCGCCACCGAGGGCTCCTCGCTGACCGGCAGCGACTGGCTCGCCATCGCCGACGCCGACCGCTCCCCCGGCCGCGCCGCCGCCCTCATCCGGGCCGCCGTCCCGATCGACGGCGAACTCGCCTGCGACATCATCGGCGACCACGTGAGCGAACGCGTCGAGTGGGACCCCGAACGCCGCGACGTGGCCGCCAGGACCGTGCGGTCGCTCGGCGCGATCGAGGTCGCCGCAGAACCGCTGCGCCGGGCCGACCCCGCGCTCGTCGCGGCGGCCCTCGCCGAAGGGCTGCGCCGCGAAGGACTCGGCCTACTCCACTGGTCGCAGGAGACGCGGCGACTGCGCGAACGCATGGCCTTCTGCCATCGCTCGATCGGCGAACCGTGGGCCGACGTCGCCGATGCGGCCCTCACGGCGCACACCGACTGGCTGGAGCCGTGGTGGTCTCGGGCACGACGCCGGTCCGATGTGGAGAAGATCCCGGTGGGGCAGGCCCTGCGGAGCCTGCTGCCGTGGCAGGCCGGCATCGATGAGACCGCCCCCGAATCGCTCGCCGTGCCCAGCGGCCGCCAGGCCCGCGTCGACTACTCCGGCGAGACCCCGGTGCTGGCCGTCAAGCTCCAGGAGATGTTCGGAGCGGTCGACACACCGCGCATCGCGGGCGTGCCGGTGCTCCTGCACCTCCTCAGCCCCGCCGGGCGACCCCTCGCGGTCACCGCCGACCTCAAGTCGTTCTGGGAAGGGCCCTACCGGGACGTGCGCAAGGAAATGCGCGGGCGCTATCCCAAGCATCCGTGGCCCGAGGACCCGTACTCGGTGGCGCCCACCGCGAAGACGAAGCGGCGCATGGGCTGAAGCCCGTCAGGCTAGACCGCGTCCATCCAGGAATCGATCGGCAGCAGCATATACGTCCCCCACGCGGCGGCACTGATCGTCGCGAGCGTGAACAGGAAGATCCAGGCCCCGGCCGGGAGCGGCGTGATCCCGGCGAGCTGGTCGGCGTCGGACTGGCCCGAGCCGCGCCCGCCGCGGCGGCGCGTCCCCAGCTCCATCACCGGCTTCACCGCGCCGATCAAGAGCAGCCACACGCCGAAGTAGGCCGCGACCGTCTGCACGATCGCGTTGCCGTACCAGGTGGCCGCGAAGACGCCCGCGCCCACCACGATCAGAGCTAGTGCGCCGTACCAGTTGCGGATGAACACGAGCATGACCGCCAAGAGCCCCAGCGTGATCCACAGCAGCAGGATGATGCGCCCGGCCCCGGTGAGGGCCGCGGCGCCCAACCCGATGGCGGCGGGGGCGGTGTACCCGGCGAAGAGGGTCATGGCCGCGCCGAACCCGGTGGGCCTGCCGCGCGAGAACGTCAGGCCGGAGGTGTCGGCGTGGAGGCGGATGCCGGTGAGGCGGCGGCGCATGAGGACCGCCATGAAGGCGTGCCCGCCTTCGTGGGCGATGGTGACCAGACCGCGGCTCCAGCGCCACACGGGCGGGGAGAGGACGGCGGCGACCGCGACTGCTAGACAGGCGAGCATGACGCCGACGGGCGGGGCGTCCTGGGTCTGGGTGAGGGTGTCGAAGACGGTCTCGAATGAATCCACTGGGCCTCAGGTTCGGGGTGAATCGGTCGCGCGGTGAAGGATGATCGTAGCCGCGCCCGTATGGTAGAGGGGGAAGAGGCACCTCCTCGTGGAAGGACGGCCCCATGGGCACCGACGACCGCCCCGATCCGCACCTGAGCTTCCTCGAGCTGACCGATCAGATCGTGGAAGACCTGGCGATGCACAACCTCAAGGCGCGCGAGAAGCTGCGGGAGGGCATCGCGTGGCTGGAGGCGCGACGGGCGGACGCGAACGAGGCCGAGAACGCCGACATCGAGATCCTGCTGGCGCAGTGCCATGACGCGCTCAAGCGGATGGAGTCGCTGCGAGGCACCTACCAGGACGTGCGGGCGATCAATGCGGCGGCGCACGCCGAGCACGTGGAGTGGCTGGAGAAGCGGATGCTCGGCGGGACCGAGTCGCCCGATGAGCTGCGGGCGCGCCAGCGGCGGCTCGATCGGCTGCGGGAGGAGCGCCAGGCCCGGCTGGACGAGTTGCAGCGGCGGGCGCGGGAGACGCAGGATCAGCCGCCGCAGACCGAGGGCGAGGACGGCGCGCGCTGAGGCGCCGCCGCGTCCGGGTGAGCGTTAACGCACGGCTGCAAGGGCTTTCTTACGGTGCGAATCTGCCGCGTCGATAACGGTTCGGCCACGAGGCATTGACATGCACCAATTCGTTCGGTACGAATGAATCCTGGACCGAATGAGAGAGCGCTCTCTCATGATCGTTCTGAGACCAGATCAGATTAGAGAGAGCGGTCTCTGCAACCCTCGGCAAAGGAGCCGTCATGGCACAAGCGCAGACCTCCGAACACCCAAGACGCACACCCCGGCGCCGGCTCGCCCGCGTCATCGCCGCAGCCACCGCCGGCGCGGCCGTGATCGCGGCGGCGGGCCTCACCGTCGTCAACGCCAGCGCCCAGGACGTCGAAGCCCAGCAGACCTGGAACCTGGTCTGGGCCGACGAGTTCAACGGCGCGGCCGGGCAGCAGCCCTCCACATCGAACTGGATCTACGACATCGGGCACAACTACCCCGGCGGACCCTGGAACTGGGGCACCGGCGAGATCGCCGCCCACACCGACGACCCGGCGAACGTCTCGTTCGACGGCAGCGGCAACCTCGAGATCACGGCGTTGCGCGACGGCGCCGGGGAATGGACCTCAGCGCGGATCGAGTCCGTCCGCACCGATTTCAAACCGCCCTCGGGCGGGTCGCTGAAGATCGAGGGCCGGCTCCAGTTGCCGCAGGTGACCGGTGAGGCGGCGCTCGGCTACTGGCCCGCGTTCTGGGCGCTGGGCTCGCCGTTCCGCGGGAACTACCACAACTGGCCCGGAGTCGGCGAGTTCGACTTCATGGAGAACGTCAACGGTCTGGACTGGACGTTCGGCACGCTCCACTGCGGCGTGGCCCCGGGCGGGCCGTGCAACGAGTTCAACGGGATCGCCGGGCAGACCTACTGCGGCGGGTCGTGCCACAACGGCTTCCACACGTACGGGTTCGAGTGGGACGAGTCCGGTTCGGCGGGCCAGCTGCGCTGGTACGTGGACGGAGTGCACTTCCACACGATCGACGAGGGCGATCTGCCCGCGGACACGTGGGCGCAGATGACCGACCACGCCGGGTACTTCCTGATGCTGAACCTGGCGATCGGCGGGGCCTTCCCCGACGGGGTGTCGGGGCGCGCGACGCTTACGCGACGGTGGAGGCGACCTCGTTCGACGCGGCCTCGGGCGTGACCGCTTCCGGCGGAGCGATCGGGCCGCTCGGGAACGGCGACTGGGCGCGCTATGACGATGTGGACTTCGGGTCGACGAGCCCGCTGGACTTCACGGCCCGGGTGGCTTCGGGGGCCGCGGGCGGGGTGAGCGGCCTGGTCGAAGTCCGGATCGACTCGGCCACGGCAAACCCGATCGGGTCGTTCGCGATCGCGAACACCGGCGGCTGGACCTCGTGGCGGGACGTACCCGGCAACGTCGCAAAGGTGACCGGCGTCCACGACGTGTACCTGACCTTCACTTCCGGCCAGTCCCAGGACTTCGTGTCCGTGGACGGCTTCCGATTCAGACATTGATCCCATCCGCAGGGCCTCGAAGCGGATTCGTTCGCTTCGAGGCCTGAAATTCGACCGAGAGAGCGCCCTCTCTAATCCCCCCTTCAACACAGTGGAGAAGCACCGATGAACATCAGACCGACCCGCGCCGCCCTGGCGGCCGCCACTGCGGCGGCGCTCGTCGCCGCCGGGACCGCCGCCTGCTCCGGCGGGGACGACGACGGCACGATCACCCTCAGCGTCGGCCTGTTCGGCGACTTCGGGTTCGGCCCGCTCTACGAGGAGTACTCCCAGCTCCACCCCGAGATCGAGTTCGAGGAGCGCATCTCCGAGTTCGCCGACCACCACACCAACCTCACCACCCACCTGGCGACCGGCTCGGGCACGGCGGACATCGAGGCCGTCGAGGTCGGCTACATCTCGCAGTTCACCGCCCAGCCCGACCGCTTCCACAACCTGCTCGACCTCGGCGCCGCCGACCTCGAAGACCAGTGGCTCGACTGGAAGTGGCAGCAGGCGCTCGCAGCCGACGGCGAGTCCCTCATCGGGCTCGGCACCGACGTCGGCGGCATGGCCATGTGCTACCGCCGCGACCTGTTCGAGGCCGCCGGACTCCCGGTCGAGCGCGACGAGGTCTCGGCGCTGTGGGCCGAGTCCTGGGAGGACTACGTGGACGTGGGCCGCCGGTACTCCGAGGCCACCGGGGGCGACTACTTCTTCGAATCCTCGGGGAACATGTTCCGCGCCATGGTCGAACAGGCCGACCAGGGCGTCTACGACCGCGAGGACAACCTGGTCGTCGAGTCCAACCCCGCGATCGGCGAGGCCTGGGACCTCACCGTCGAGGCGATCGAGGCGGGCATGTCGAACCGGCTGCAGGCCTGGACGCCCGAATGGAACGCCGGGTTCAGCGAGGGCACCTTCGCCACCATCATCTGCCCGGCGTGGATGACCACCTACATCGAGACGAACGCGCCCGACGCGAGCGGCATGTGGGACATCGCGACCGTGCCCGGCGGGGCCGGGAACATGGGCGGCTCGCACCTGGTGCTGCCCGAGCAGGGCGAGCACGCCGAGGAGGCCTACGCGTTCCTCGAATGGCTCACCGCGCCCGAGCAGCAGCTCAAGGTGTTCGAGTCGACCGGGAACTTCCCCTCCACTCCGGAGCTGTACGAGGACGAGGCCCTCACCGGCATGACCAAGCCGTACTTCAACGAGGCTCCCGTCGGCCAGATCTTCACCGCCGCAGCCCAAGCCGTCGAACCGCAGTACCAGGGCCCGCTGCAGGGCGACGTGCTCGCCACGATCGGGCAGGGCCTGGGCCGCATCGAGGACGGCAGCCAGACGCCCGAGGAGGCGTGGAGCCAGGTCGTGAGCGACCTCGAATCGTTCTAGCCCCGGCCGCGAGGCCGACCGGGACGCCGCTCCCGGTCGGCCCGGCCGCCCCGAATGCCCGCCGCCCCTAGCAGCTTGCCCGTCAAGAGACTCCCTGCGGGTTCGGGCCCGCACGCCACCGAACCGCGAACCCCAACTGTGAAAGCGAGCCGATGTCCATCGCCGCCAAAGGGACCGCCGGTCGAGCCGCCCGGCCCTCGCCCGCCGATCCACCGCCTCCGCGCCGCCAGCGCCTCCTGCACCGGCGCTACCGCCTCGACCTGAAGGCCTCGCCGTACCTGTACATCGCCCCGTTCTTCGTGCTGTTCGCCGCGTTCGGGCTCTTCCCGCTGGCCTACACCGCGTGGGTGTCCACGCACGACTGGAGCCTGCTGTCGGACGAGCACGTGTTCGTCGGCCTCGGCAACTACCAGGCGCTGCTGGGCGACCCGTACTTTTGGAACGCCCTGGGCAACACGCTGTCCATCCTGCTGCTCGCGACCGTCCCGCAGCTGCTGGCCGCGCTGCTGCTGGCCCATCTGCTGACGCTCCGGCTGCGCGGCAGCACGTTCTGGCGCATGGGGATGCTCCTGCCGAACGTCGCCTCCGTGGTGGCCGTGGCGGTCATCTTCAGTACGTTGTTCGGCCGCGACTTCGGGCTGGTCAACTGGATCCTCGAATCGCTCGGGGCCGGGCGGATCGACTGGCACTCGGGCAGTGCCACGTCACATATCGCCATCGCGGTCATGGTGGCGTGGAAGTGGACCGGCTACAACGCCCTCATCTACCTCGCGGCGATGCAGGCGGTGCCCAAGGAGGTCTACGAGGCCGCGCACCTCGACGGGGCGTCCCGGCTCCAGCAGCTCTTCCACGTCACGGTGCCGATGATCCGGCCGACGATCGTGTTCACCGTGATCGTCTCGACCATCTACGGGCTGCAGATCTTCGCCGAGCCGCAGCTGTTCGGCGGCGGCGGGCCGAACGGGGTCACCGGCGGCGCGTCCCGGCAGTTCCAGACGCTCACGCTCTACCTGTACGAGCACGGGTTCAACCGCGGCTTCGAGTTCGGTTACGCCTCCGCGGTGGCCTGGACGATGTTCGCCGTGATCGTGCTCGTGGCCCTGCTCAACTACCTGTTCATCCGCCGCATCAGGAGCGCTTCATGACCGGCCCCGACCTCCAAGCCGCCCCGCCCGCCCCCGCCGCCGAGGTCGCCAGAGACTCCCGGCGGTCGGACCGCACAGCCTT
>DATABR010000069.1:0-6397 GCA_036259435.1 Glycomyces sp. | reverse complement strand
CAGCGGGTACCAGGTCTCACCGCCCGCGAAGTAGGCGGCGTTGACCGAGCCGGAGGAGCAGCTGTAGATGCTGTCGAAGGCCGACCGCAGTCCGAGGTCGTCGAGGGCGGTGAGCATGGCGGCATGCGCGGCATCGTCTCGGCCGCCATGCTCACCGCCCTCGACGACCTCGGACTGCGGTCGGCCTTCGACAGCATCTACAGCTGCTCCTCCGGCTCGGTCAACGCCGCCTACTTCGCGGGCGGTGAGACCTGGTACCCGCTGACGACCTACTTCGACGACCTCGCCACGAAGCAGTTCGTCGACATGCGCCGCTTCCTCTCCCGCCGCGCCATCCTCAACCTCGACTACGTGTTCGAGCAGGTCGTCGAGAAGGTCAAACCGCTCGACTACGACCGGATCCTCGATAGCCCCACGGGCTTCCAGGTCGCCGTCACGCTCGTCGACGAGCTGCGCACCGAATGCGTGGCCGACTTCAGCGACAAGGAGGACTTGCGCGAGGCCCTGCGCGCCAGCTGCTGGCTGCCGGTGGCCGTGCCCGGCGCGGGCGAGTTCCGAGGCAGGCGCGCGGTGGACGGCGGCGTGCTCACCGCCCACCCGTACGCGCTGGCGCTGGCCGACGGGTGCACGCACGTGCTCTCGTTGAGCACCAAGCCGATCAAGGCCCCGCCGACGCGCACACCGCCGGGCCGGCGACTCTCGGCGCTCTACATGGAGCGGATCAAGCGCGGCCTGGGTCGCGGCTACGTGGCATCGCTGAAGCGCTACCGCGGCCAGCGCCGCCAGTTGCAGGAGTGGATGACCGAGCCGGGAGAGGGCCCGTTCGTGCTCGACCTGGCCCCGCTGCCGTGGATGGCGGAGGTGCGCCGACACGAGATGTCGTTGGGGGCCTCGCTCACTGCGGCACGGCAGGCCCACGCGATCATGCACGCGGCTGTCGCGGGCGTCCCGGCCGCGAGGATCCGCGACGGCTCCTTCGCCTCGCTCCCCCGTTTCGTGACCGTGCACGGGGCCGCCTCAGCCGACGCCGTTTGAGCAGCTCGTCGATGCAAGGGCCGCGCTGCGGGGCGACGCGGAAGCCGCGGGCGCGCACGGAGCTGTCGCGCGCGTTCCTCGCGGCCGAACGTCTCGACCACCTCTGCCCGGCCGCCCCGAAGCGACGACGGCGGGTGGAATCGGAACCGGAGAAGCCTTTGGTGGACGCGTAACGCTCCGGCTGCCGCTCGCGAGAGCGCCTTCGCGTGACAACCGTTCCGCGCTCTGCGGGAGTACTAAACGCATCGAGTCCCCTATGGAAAGGGCCATTCCCTTGCGTTTCAGTACCAGACTCCGGGTCCCGGCGGCCCTCGTCGCCTGCGGACTCCTCGCGGTCGGCGCCTGCAGCGCTGATGACGAGGGCGCCGACACCGACGGCAGCGTCGAAGCCGGCTCCGACGCCGTGTCCGAGGCGGAACGGCTCTACCAGATCATCAACGAGAGCAGCGCGATCGAGGACGAGCTGATCACCATCGAGCACCGGGTCACCAAGCGCTGCTTGGAGGACGAGGGCTTCAGCGTCCACGACCCGATGGAGTTCCAGGACACGGACTACGCCGCCTACGGCGCGGCCGGATATCTCAGCGGAGCGCCGCTCCGGGCCATTCCGACCGCTGAAGCGGCCGAGCGGTGGGGCTTCGGAGTATGGGCCGAGTTCGTCCGCAACCCCGGCAACGAGGACCTCGCCGAGGAACTGCTGACGCCCGAGGCGCGGGCCGCATTCAACATCCTCCCCGAGGAGGAGTACGGCCTCGACACCAGCGAATGGGACGCGAAGGACGCCGTCTACCAGGCCGCGTGGATCGAGGCATACACCGGCGCGCCGGCGATGGAGAGCGAGCTGAAGGGCCCCGGGGTCGACTCCGAGGCGTCTCCGGGCGGGTGCTGGCTGAAGATGGTCGAGACCATGTACGGAGAGCCCCACATCGTCCAGGACCAGGGCGAAGGCGAAGAGAGCAGCACCTACACGGTCGCGCACGAGCCGAGCCCGGTGTACTCGCTCAAGGAGATCGACGACTACAGCGACCTGCTCGCGCGCCTCGACGGCGAGGACGTGGCCTTCGAGACCTGCCTGATCGACGACGGTTACGAGGGATGGGAACTCGGGGAGCACTTCTACCCGCCGCTGTGGGAGTACTTCGGGGCGATGTACGACCCGGCGTACTTCGAGCAGTACGGCGAGGAGGGCCTTGAGATCCCCGAAGGGCCCGAAGAGGTTCCGAGCGACTTCCTGGGCGTAATGGAGCTCGAGAAGGCGATGGCGGTCGACTTCGCGGCCTGCGGCCAGGAGAGCGGGCTGCGCAGGGCCGTCGAAGAGGCTTGGGCCGCAATGCTGGTCGAGGCCTATCAGCCGATCGAGACCGAGATGGTGGCCTGGCAGGAGGAGATGCAGGGCCACCTCGACGCGGCCCAGGACTACCTCCAGAAGTAGCGAGAACGGCTGCAGTGGGACGGGGTCGCAGACCAAGCGGCCCCGCCAAGCTGCGCCGGGTCCCCGGGCGCACCGCGAGCAGGCGCGCGGCTGCAACGTCCTGCCCCGCCACCGATCCCAAAGTCGCGCCGTCTTCGAGCGGTCACTGAGCGGTTGGGGCGCAGTACCATTCGAGGAGAGTGCCCGCAACCCTCCCGAGAGGCTTCCGATGTCGACAGAGGACGACCCCGAATCAGGTTCGCTCGACGCGCTCATCGCGCTCTACTGCGCCGACCGAGACAAAGTGTCCACACTCGCCAACGAACGGCTCGCGCTTCTCGCGATCCAGATGACCTATCTCGGCCTCGCGATCATCGCGCTCAGCGGTCCCCGGCCCATAGGCGGCGAATGGGTCGCGGCGTTCAGTGCCGCCCCGCTGTGGTTCATGAACGCCCACCACCAGATCCTGGTCGCCGCCGCGCTCACTCGCTCCCGTTCGGTTAGCCTCCTGGAGAACCGCCTCTTCCAGCGCGCGGGACTCCCTGCGACGCAACGACTCCGAATCGGTCACCGCTCCGGCGCACTGATCCGTGACATGTCGACACAGCCGGTCATCTTCAAGCTGCAGTCCTCCATCGCCTACGCGGGCATCGGCGCGGCCATGCTCTCCTTCACCGTGTACGCCTTGGTAGTGTCCGCCTCCACGGCTGGATGGAGCTCCCCGCAAGTGCTCATGGCCTCGCTCTTCTACGCCACCTTCGCCGTGGCCTCCTTCATCGGCTGGCGCCGAACCGCGAAAATGCCCCGCCGCTGAAGAGCCCGGGCGCCGAGGGCCGAAGCAGCGGTTGCACGCCCGAAACCGAAGGCTGAACGAGGCAAGCCGGAACGCGGAAGTTAGAGGCGAAGGCGCCGCTGCGGCATGTGCATCGGTGCGAACACTCAGTCGACCCCCACGCTCGACGCCACGGCCTGCGCCTGGCCGTCCTCCCATTCGCGAAGACTGCGGATCGAGATGAGGCACAGCACTGCCGCGCCGGCGAAGACCGCGCCGGCGATCGCGAACGGTGCTCGGTAACCGAGACCGGAGGCGAGCAGTCCGCCCGCGCCCGCTCCGAGAGTGAGGCCGATCAGGCCGACAAAGCCGTCCAGCGACCCGACCCGGCCCATCATCGCGGTGGGGGTGGCCCTCTGGCGCACCGAAGCGGCCATGATGATCCAGACGACCGCGTGCGCGATGTAGGCGGCCAGTGCGATCGCCACGACGACAATGTTGGTCGTCAGCGAGATCACGGCGAGGGAAAGCGCGCCGGTGACGAGTGCGGCGACGATGGACCACCCGTAGCCGATCCGCTTGCGCAGCCTGGTCGAGGCGAAGCTGCCCAACAATCCGCCTAGGGCAGAGAACGAGAGCAGCAGGCCGTAGCCGGTCCCGTTGAGACCCAATTCGTCGCGCGCGTAGAGGACGAGGTAGGAGAACGGGATCATGTAGCCGATGCAGGTGATGCCGCTGATGGCGATGAGCAATCGCACGACCCGGTGCCGCACTGTCCACCGTGCGCCTTCGCGGATGTCTGCGAGGATGCTGCCGGATGGCTTGTCCGCCTCGGCGATGGCGTAAGTGCCGCGCATCCGCCAGAAGGCGAAGCCCGCTACCAGGAAGGCGACGGCGTTGAGTGCCGAGGGAGCGAAGGCGGCCATGGCGAACAGGAGCCCGCCCAGTGGCGGTCCGATGAATTCGTCGATCACCAGTTGCGTTCCGGTGATCTGTGAGTTCGCCTTGTCGAGTCCCTCCGGGGGCACCGCCTGGGGTAGGACGGCGCGGGCAGTGCCGTCCGCCAGCGTCTCGATGACGCCCATTACGGCGTAGACGAGGTACAGCGTGGCGATCGGTGCGGCGTCCAGGAGCACGAGGCCAGTCAGGACAGCGAACACCCCGGCACGGGAGAAGTTCGCGAGGTACAGCAGGCGGCGTCGATCTCCACGATCGATGAGCACGCCGATGCCCAGCACCGAGACGATGCGCGACAACGAGTACGCGACCGCCAGGCCGGCCACCGCGATCGGGCTGTCCGTGGTCGTCGTCGCCAGCAGCGGCAGCGCGATGAACGTGATCCCGTCGGCCAGGTTCGCTGACGCGTTGCCGAACCAGATCCGACGGTAGTCGGCTCCGAGTTTCATTGCCGCCCTTCCTGGTCGTCAATGGCGGCCGCCAATCGACCGCAGCGGCGCGTCCCGAATCGCTCAGGAGCACCCGCAATGGTCGCGTGGCCCGCTTCATCGTCGGACCTCGGGCAGCCCGCGCGCAGCACTTGGGGTGTCGGGATCGGCAGGCGGCCCTGAAGGGCCCGCAAGACGGGCTCCTCGGTGAGCAGATCGCTCAGGTCGGCGGCGGGGTAGAGCTTGAGGACCACTTCGCCATCGATGTCGTATACCGGCAACGAGCCCTCGGGGAACTTCGTGATTCCTCCGGTCGGCAGCCCGAGTTCGGCGCACAGCGCCCGCACGCCCGGCCACAGACTCTCGTCGGTGATCAGGTCGCACTGCTCGTCGGTCTCGGAAGGGGTAGCAGCGTCATCAGAACACGCTATTGATCGGGTTCGATTGCGGTCAAGGAGATTTCGCGACGACAATTGTCGACGGTTAGTTTAACCAGTTGACAAAGGCATGGTGCGGCTGAAGAATCGGCGTGCCCGGACGCGGCCCGTGGCCCGGCCGGGCCGCCGACCCCCCCGTCGAGAGGACCTCCGCGTGCCGACCCTGACCGCCCCGGGCCGAGCGTCCGCCACCGCATACTCGAAACGGCGGCGCATGTTCGCGCTGCTGGCACTCGCCTTGGGCGCGTTCGGCATCGGCCTCACCGAGTTCGTGGTGGTCGGACTGCTCGGGCCGCTCGGCGACGACCTCGACGTGTCGATCCCGACCGCCGGACTCCTGGTCACCGGCTATGCGGCCTCGGTCGCGATCGGCGCGCCGATCATGACCGCCGCCGGAGCCCGGCTCCCGCGCAAGACCATGCTCATCGTGCTCATGAGCTTCTTCATCGCCGGGAACGCAATCGCCGCACTCGCACCTTCCGGCGAGCACGGATACGCCGTGCTCATGGCCGGGCGGGTCATCTCGGCCCTGTGCCACGGCGCGTTCATGGGCATCGGCCCGATCATGGCCGCGAGCCTCGTCGCCCCCCAGCGGCGCTCGAGGGCCATCGCGCTCATGATGACGGGCCTGACACTGTCCAACGTGGTCGGCGTGCCGTTCGGCACGGCCCTGGGCCAGCAACTCGGCTGGCGCTCGGCGTTCTGGGCGATCGCCCTGATCGGCGCAGTCTCGCTCGTGGCGATCACCATGTTCGTGCCCTCGCGGGCGAACGAGACCGGGGACGGACTCCGCGGCGAGCTGGCCGTCTTCCGCCGCGTGCAGGTGTGGCTGGTCCTGACGATCACGATGCTCGGCTGGGGCGCGGCCTACGCCGCGATCACCTTCATGGAGCCGATCCTGACGCGTGTCTCCGGCTTCGAGACCTCGGCGGTACCGTGGCTGATGCTGCTGTTCGGCGTGGGCCTGACGATCGGGAACCTGTTGGGCGGCAAGCTCGCCGACCGCGCAGTCATGCCCGCGCTCTACGGCACGATCCTCGCGGCGACCGCCGCGCTGGTCGTGTTCGCCTTCGCCGCGCGGCAAGAGGTCTCAGCACTGATCATGGTGTTCGTGCTGGGCGCGGCGGGCTTCGCGATGGTGCCGGTACTTCAGACGCGGGTGCTGGACGCGGCCAAGGGAGCACCGTCGCTCGCGTCATCGACGAACGCCGCGGCGTTCAACGTCGGCATCGCGCTCTCCGCCTGGTTGGGGGGCCTGGCGATCGACGGTGGGCTCGGGCTCACCGCTCCCGTGTGGATCGGTGTAGGACTGGGTATCGCGGCGCTCGCCGTGGCCGTGGTCTCGGGCCACGTCGAG
>DATABR010000068.1:0-11557 GCA_036259435.1 Glycomyces sp. | reverse complement strand
TGGAGTTCGGTTCGCTCCGATTGGGGTGGCTGATGATCCATTTGAGGGCTTTCTGCAGGGCAAGGGGCGAGGTCCCGACCTCGAGCCGGGGCCTTGGGAATTCTAGGCGATGGTCCCCGCAGCCGCATCGGGCTTGAGCTTGGCGAGGATTCTCGTTGGGAGCCAGAGATATGCCGCGCAGGTGTCACGGTGGTGCAGTGCGACTCGGAAGTACAGGAGCGCCCAGGTGACCGCCAGGGGCGGCGGTGCGGTCCATATCAGCCACGGCACCGACGTCGCGGCGAACAGGGCCGCCAAGAGCAGGTAGAGGAGGCAGCCGGCCGAGGCGAGCACCCAGACGAGCAGGCCGGGCTCGTGCAGGTGCCGCCAGGTTCGCAAGCACGCCGCCACGCCTGTCGCGAGGAGACCGGCCACGGTCACCATCGCCGAGGCGACGACGGCCATGCCCGCGGTCGCGGCAACGAGGCCCAGGCCGATCACCACGGCCCCGAAGAGCCCCAGGACGATTGCCACGAGCGTCGTGGACACGAGCATCGCGGCGGTGAGTGCCGACCAGATCCGCGCCGAGGTTCTGAGGTCGCGCCAGCGCACGCGGTGCCGGCAGCGACCACGGTCCTCGGCGGCACTGCGCCGTCCGCCCCCGGCCGGTGCCAGTCGACGTCGCCCTCCACCGCGGCATGCCCTTCGACCGTGATGCGAGGTCGGCCGAGACCCGGACTGGGCTGGTGGTTGTCCATACAGGCTTTCGCGGCCGGGACCTCACCGACTTCAGTCACCGATGTCCACTATCGGTACGCCGAGGACTGGAGCGTGTAGAGCTCGGCGTAGGCGCCTTCCCTCGCCATGAGTTCGTCGTGGGTGCCGACTTCGGCGACCCGGCCTTGGTCCAGGACCACGATCAAGTCGGCCATCGAGACCGTGGAGAAACGGTGCGACACCAGGACGGTGACGGTGCCGCGCTGGCGGCCCGCGTGGACCTCCTCGGCGAAGCGTTCGAACAGGGCGTGTTCGGTCTGGGGGTCGAGGGCCGCGGTCGGTTCGTCGAAGACGACCAGGAGCGGGTCCCTCCGCATCCGGCCGCGGCTGATGGCGAGTTTCTGCCATTGGCCTCCGGAGAGATCGGTGCCCTCGTCCCAGCGGGTGCCGAGGCGGGTGTCGAGCCCGGCGGGCAGGTCCTCGAGCACGTCGTCGGCGCCGGCACGGATCATCGCGGCGCGCACCTTCTCGTCGTCGTAGCCGCCGTGCAGGTCGCCGATGCCGACCGATTCTCGAGCGGTGAATTCGAAGTGGGCGAAGTCCTGGAACGTCGCGCCGATGCGCTGGCGCCAGGAACCCATTTCGAAATCGGTCAGGGGCTGACCGTCGACCGTGATCCGACCCGCGGTCGGCTGGTAGAAACCGGACAAGAGCTTGACGAGGGTCGTCTTGCCCGCGCCGTTCTCGCCGACGAGCGCCACCACCTTGCCGGCGGGGAGCGTGAGAGTCACGTCGTCGAGCGAGGGGCGCTTCGCCTCGGGGTAGGCGAAAGAGACGCCTGCGAGCGCGATGCCGGTCTCCAGGCGCTGCGGGGGGTCGAACGGCACGGCGGGGCCGTTGTCCTCGGCGGCGTAGCCGCGCAGCCAGGCGAAGCGCTCGCCGAGGCGGCCCAGACGCAGCAGCAGCGCCGACTGCATCGCGAGCTGGCCCGACGCGCTGGCGACCATGCCGATGAGGCCGACCAGGAGGATGACGTCGCCCGCCGTGGCTTGGCCGCGGATCGCGAGGTAGAGGACGACGCCGATCCCGGCGGCCATGCCGAAGGCGGAGAGCAGGCCCTCGCCGGTGGCGACCCGCGCGGCCTTCCACTGGCCGCGGTTGCGTTCGGCCACAATGGCGCTGCCAGCCGCGTGATGGCGCTCGGCGACCTCGGTGGCCGAGCCGAACAGTCGCAGTTCCTTGCCCGATTCTGCCAGCGTGGCGACCTCGAACAGGTGCCTGCGGTGGCGTTCGGGAGTGCTGGTGTCCTGCATGACCTTTTCCTCGATGTCGCTGGCGCGCTTGGCGATCGACATCGCGGCCAGCGCGATGACCGGGAAGATCAGCAGGAGCGGGTGGACCTGGAACAGGAGTATGCCGCCGACGGTGAGCGTCACGAAGCCGCGCAGGCATTGCGCGAGCCAGTTGACGCCGCCCGAGAGCAGCCATCGGTCCTCGCGGATGCGCTGCACCTTGTCGAGGTAGTCGGCGCGCTCGTGGTGGTCGAGTCCGGGCGGGTTCCCCATGAGGGCCATGACCTCGCGGTCGGCCGCGCGGTTGGTGTGGTCGAGCACGAGGAACACGAGTTTGACGTAGGCGAACACGATCGCCCAGATCACGGCCACGCCGAGGGCGAGT
This sequence comes from Glycomyces sp., assembly GCA_036259435.1. Lineage (GTDB taxonomy): Bacteria > Actinomycetota > Actinomycetes > Mycobacteriales > Micromonosporaceae > Glycomyces. Next base: position 9,184 of record DATABR010000068.1, on the reverse strand, counting down.
CCGGCCGCGGCGAGGTAGGCGTCCCTGGTCTGCCCGTACTGGACGGCGTCGATGAGGATCTTGGTCGTGTAGACGAGCATCGGCATCAAGATCGCCTGGATGACGCCGAGTACGAGCTGCGCGGTGATGGCCTTGGGGTGGGCGCGGTAGCCGACGGCGAGCGAGTCCCTGAGGCCCCGCGCGCGGTTCACGAATTTGTCCTTCATGGAGTGTCCTTCAAGGTCAGCGGGTGAGGCGGGCGGCTTGGAGGGTGAAGGCCTCGGCGTAGCGTCCGCCTTGGGCCATGAGCTGGTCGTGGCCGCCGTCCTCGACCACGGTGCCGCCCTCGAGCACGACGATGCGGTCGGCGCGGCGCACTGTGGAGAACCGGTGCGAGATGACGATCGTGGTGAGACCGGCGGTGATGTCGAGGAACTGCTCGTAGAGCTCGGCCTCGGCGCGCACGTCGAGCGCGGCGGCGGGCTCGTCGAGGATGAGGATCTTGGCCCCGGCTTGGACTGCGAACAGCGCGCGGGCCAAGGCGATCCGCTGCCATTGGCCGCCGGAGAGGTCGGTGCCGCCGTCGAACTCGCTGGACAGGACGGTGTCGAGGCCCTCGGGCAGCGAGTCGATGAGAGCGCGGATGCCCATGGGCTCGCAGGCCTTCCAGATCCGGTCGGTGTCGGCCGCGAGGTGGGGCGCGCCGAGGGCGATGTTGTCGCGCACCGTGAGCTGGTAGCGGGTGAAGTCCTGGAAGAGGGCCGAGAGGCGCGTGCGCCATTCGGCCGGGTCGATCCCGGCGAGGTCGGCGCCGTCCACAGTGATCTTGCCGCCGGTCGGGTCGTACAGTCCGGCCAGCAGTTTGACGAGGCTGGTCTTCCCGGCCCCGTTGTGCCCCACCACGGCCAGGGAGGTCCCGGCCTGGATCGTCAGGTCGAGTCCTTCGATGACGGGCCGGTCGGATCCGGGATAGTGGAAGTCGACGCCTTCGAAATGGACCTCCCGCGCGGGCGCCTCGGCCGGGAGGGCGGCGGTGACCTCGCGTTCTTCGGCGGTGAGTTCGGCGTCGAGAGCCAGAACCTTGGGGACCGGCAGCGATCCGAACGAGACGAACGCGGCCACGTCGTCGAAGGCGGAGAAGTAGAACATGCTCTGGAGCGCCACGATGTAGACCGCAACGGCCCCGAAGCTGACCAAGCCCGCGAGCCCGGCGTCGGCGACCGCGATCGCGGTGGCGGCGGTGAGGGCGAGGAGCGAGCCGATCACGGCCACCGCGGTGCGGGTGCGCAAGCGCTGGAATCGGTTCGAGTGTTCCATGCGGTCGGCCCACATGCGGTCGTACCGGTCGAGGAGCCAGGGCATGAGGCCCCAGACGCGGATCTCCTTTGCGGGCTCGGCGGTGATGGCCAGATCGCGCACGTACTCGCTCTCGCGCATCTCGGTCGAGCGCAGGTAGGCGGTCTTGCCGACGCGCGTGTACTCGGCCTGCATGGCGATGAAGATCGAGGGCCAGGCGACGAGCCAGGCGAGGCCGATCCAGAGGTTGAAGAAGGACAGGACGACCGCGGCCCCGGCCGAGGTGAGGAACTGGGGCGCGATGGTCGCCAGGCCTTGGACGGCGCGCTCGGGCCGGATGAAGTCGGCGCCGAGCTGGCGAGCGACGCGCAGGAGCGCGAGCACGTCGTCGTTCTCGAGGTGGGCGATCCCGGCGGGGCGGGCGACGGCGGCGACGAGCCGGTCCTGCAGCAGCAGTTCGAGTTCGCGTCCGAGGTTCTGGGCGTTGGCGCGGTGCACGTTGTCGACGAGGCGGCCGAGGAGGAGCGCGGCGACGCCCGCGCCGAGGAGGAGGTAGGCGTATCGCGCTTCGGGCGAGCCGGGCCCGCCTGAGGCGGCGGCCGGGACGGCGCCGATGAGCAGGCCGGTGGCGATGGTCATCGTGAGCGGGAGCGCGGCGGCGAGGACGGTGGTGGCGGCGAGGAGCGCGGCGCGCGGGCGGCTGATCAGCGGCAGGAGCCGTACGACCGAGAGCACGGCCCGGGCGGCTTCGAAGCGCACGCGTCCGCTATTGGGGGATGTCATATGAATCCATTCATGACGCCATGATGACTGTTCGATGACACCATAACGGAGTCGGTGAACGCTCGCAACCCCGATGGGTCGTGCACAGCACCTGCGAGCGCCTGGGCCGCGGCACGTGAGCGCGGGTAGTGTTGTGCCTCGTGTCAGCGCCCAATCTCGTCAATCTCGAAACCGTCTCCAAGGCCTACCCCGACCAGGTGATCCTCGACGCGGTCTCCCTCGGCGTCGCCGCCGGCCAGCGCGTCGGCGTCGTCGGCCGCAACGGTGACGGGAAGTCGACGCTGCTGCGCCTCATCGCGCGCGCCGACGAACCCGATTCGGGCCGCGTCGTCCACACCGGCGGCACCCGCATCGGAGTGCTGGGCCAGACCGACGGGCTCGACGATGCCGCCACAGTGCGCGACATCCTGTTCGGCGACGCCGACGCTCACGAGTGGGCGTCCTCTGCGCGGGTCCGGGAGATCTTGACGGGCCTGTTCGGCGGCCTCGATGCGCCGGGCCTGCCCGAGGGCCTCGACTCGCGCCTCGGGGTGCTCTCCGGTGGCGAGCGCCGCCGCGTGGACCTCGCCCGGGTCATGTCCGAGGACGCGGATCTGCTGCTGCTCGACGAGCCCACGAACCACCTCGATATCGAGGGGATCGCCTGGCTCGCAACGTACCTGAACTCGACGCGGTCGGCGATCGTGGTCGTCACGCACGACCGGTGGTTCCTCGACGAGATCTGCGACCACATCTGGGACGTGCAGCGCGGCGACGTGTTCGAGTACGACGGGGGCTATTCGGCGTATGTGCTGGCCCGCGCCGAGCGCGAGCGCCAGGCGAACGTGGCCGAGGAGAAGCGCCAGAACCTCATGCGCAAGGAGCTGGCGTGGCTGCGGCGCGGCCCGAAGGCGCGCACGTCGAAGGCGAAGTTCCGGGTGGACGCGGCGAACGAACTGATCGCGAACGAACCGCCCGCGCGCGACACCGCCGAGCTGGTGAGCTTCGCGACCGGCCGCCTCGGCAAGACCGTGTTCGAGGCGAAGGACGTCACCGTCAAGGCCGGGGACCAGACGCTTTTGGAGAATTTGGACTGGATCCTGGGTCCGGGCAAGCGGATCGGCCTGCTCGGCGTGAACGGTGCGGGCAAGACGTCGCTGCTGCGCGCGCTTGCGAACGCGCTCGAGGACAAGCAACCCGCGGCCGGGCGCATCAAGGTCGGCCGCACGGTGAAGCTGGCGTGGCTGACCCAGCACATGGAGGACCTCGATCCCACCTGGCGCGTGCTCGAGGCGATCGAGGTGGTCGCCAAGCGGGTCCAGTTGGGCAAGAAGGAGATGTCGGCCGGGCAGCTCGCCGAGCGCCTCGGGTTCGTGGGCGGGCGCCAGCGCACGTTCGTGCGGGACCTCTCGGGCGGGCAGCGCCGCCGTCTTCAGCTCGCGCGCTTGCTGATGGCCGAGCCGAACGTGCTGTTCCTGGACGAGCCGACGAACGATCTGGACATCGAGACGCTGACGCAGCTGGAGGACCTGCTCGACGATTGGGCGGGGACGATGGTCGTGGTGAGCCACGACCGGTACTTCACCGAGCGGGTGGCGGACGAGCAATGGGCGCTGCTGGGCGACCGGCGGCTTCGGATGCTGCCGCGCGGCATCGAGGAATACCTGGAACGGCGCGCGGATGTGGTGAAGCACGGTGCGCCGGAGGCGAAGAGCAACACGGCGGTGCCCGTGAAGTCGGCGGCGGCGGTGGACCGCGCGACGCAGAAGGAGCTGTCCAAGCTGGAGCGGCGGCTGGCGAAGGTCGAGGAGAAGATCACGACCGTGCACGCCGAGATGGCCGAGTTCGCGACCGACCCCGGCAAGCTCAGGGACCTGCAGGGACAGTTGACGGCGCTGGAGTCCGAACGGGACGAGATCGAAGAGCGCTGGATGGCGCTCGCCGACTGAGTCGCGTCACCGCCCGATTGAACGCGGGGTTCGGCGTCGCGACAGGCCTTCATCGTCGGTGATTTCTCGATGGTGCTTGCGCGCCGGTGCTTCTCGACCGTGCTCTTCGAGGACGCAGCGCATCTCATCGGCGCCTCTTGTCAGCGCCCTCATCAGTGCCGCACATCACCGGTTTCGTCAGCGCAGCGCGCGCCCTCCGGCTCCGATGCGTCGCCACCATTTCCCGAGGCGCTCGATCGCTCCGGCCAGGCCCTTCCGGGGCCGCACCAGCGGTTCGGGGCGCGGGCGGGGCGGGAGCGCGTTCGGAGAGGGCAGGTGTTCGCGCACGAGCATCAGCAGGTCGCCGCCGCCCGAGCGCGCCTCTTCGGAGTCGACCCGCGCAGAGGCGACGGCCAGTCCGGCGATCGCTCTTCTCAGGACGTCAACGGCGGCCTCGTCGCCCTGCAGTGAATGCGCCACGGCCGCGGCCACGTTGAGCGCCACCCGCACTGATCCGAGGAGGCCGGCGTCGAAGCGCGCCTGGCGTTCCATGACCGGCGCGATGAGCCTGCGGCATTCGACGAGCAGCTCGACCGTCTTGTCTCCCAACGGGTCGAACGGGTCCCCCGTGCCGTTCCAGTTGCGTGCGGCCTGGATCGCCTGGTCGATCGCGGGCACCACCGCGTCGGGGTAGACGGGGGCCTGCCCGGTCGGCGCGCCCGCCGTGCCCAGGAAGCGTTCCTCCGCGTCGGAGTCGGGAGTGTCGGTGCGTCGGAGCGCCTCGCGGATCCACAGTGACACCCCGATCAAGTGGGCGCGCACGGCCAGCCGGTCGGAGGCGGTCTCCCGCGCCGGATACGTCCCGCGTTCGATGAGGGTACGCACGAAGTCGTTCCCGTCCAGGCCGCTCAAGTGCGCGTCCCACCCGAACGCCGGATGCCATCCGCGCATGCCCGCGACGATCCGCACCCGCTTGCACAGTTGGTCGAACGCCTCGGCGAAGCTCGCCTCGGGGCTCTGGTGGGCGTCGACCGCTCGGGCCATGTGGAACGTGTGGCGGAACTGCATCGGATTGGCGACCTCCGCGTCGCCGCGCTGCGAGGCGATGTGGATGGCCAGCGCGAGCACCCGGTGCCCGCGGGTGCGTTCGCGGTCGGCGCGCAGCATGCCTGCGACGGCGGCGGGATCGGCGGTGAAGTGGTTGGTGACGCCCGGAGGGCAGTAGAGCCGCGGGTGGGGCGCCGCGTCGACCCATAGTGGACGTCCGACGGTCTCGGCGGGCACGGCTTTGAAGTACTCGGCGAGTTCGGCGGCGGTCGGGAGCCGGTAGCGGTAGCCGGTTTCGGCGTAGTGGTTGGCCCACAACAGGAACTTGCGCACGTAGAGCGGCCACATGCCGGCCGCGTCGTCGCCGTCGCGCAGCTGTTCGGGGGGTTCGAGGGCGTCGTTGAAGCGCAGGTCGGTGAGGAATCGAGTCCAGACGGCGTAGCGGACGGGCACGGTGCAGAGTTCGGCGTCCGCGCCGACGGGCACGGTCTCGGCCACGTTGCGCCGCAGGAGCCACTCGTCGACCAGGGCCCGGTCCTCGGAGTCCATTGCGGAGTGGTATTCGAGGCGATCGCGCAGCTCGCGCTGGAGGCGGGGGTCGAGTTCGGCGGCGACGTCCATGCATTCCTCGGCGAGCAGCAGCGAGTCGACGTCGCCGGCGCCGAGGCAGGCGCGGACGACTGCGTCGGCGGGTCCTTCGGCGGCCCAGAGCAGGACGGTCTCGCGCCACCACACATGGGCGATGCGCTTGGCGAGGAAGGCGTCGTCGCCGCTCTCGCGCAGGGCCGCGGCGGCGAGGTACTCCTGGAGGGTGACGTGGGCGAAGCTGTAGGTGTCGTGGCCGTCTGCGACGAGGATGCCGCTTTCGACGGCCGCGCGCAGGTAGTCCTCGGCTTCGACGCGTCGCGGTGAGGCCCTGAGGCGTTCGGTGAAGATCGCCTCGCCGTCGCGGGCGGTGACCCTGCGGGTGCGCGAGCGCATCATCCGCAGTGCGAGTTCGCGCAGGGGCGCGGCTTTGAGCGCGGCCGGGAGCGGGTCGAGGCCGGAGGGCACGCCGGACTGGGAGCGGCGGCGGTGGAGGAGCATCTCGCACATCTCGCGGTAGAGTTCGGCGCGGCTGCCCGGGAGCTGCCCTCGGTAGCGGTCGACGTTGCAGGTCATGGTGAGCAGCAGCGGGTTCGAGACGAGTTCGCGCAGTTGCCGGCTGTCGCCCATGTGCTTGAGCAGGCGCCCGGCGTCCTTGTCGGACTGGACGCGCACGGCGCGGCCCGCTCGTTCGGTCTCCTGGCAGCGCACGACGTAGCACCACTGCCGCACGAACTTCTGGATCTGGGGCCATTCGAAGCGCTTGACGCGCATGATGTCGGCGTCGGCCAGAACAGTGTTGTCAAGTCCGGGACCGCGCGAGGTGACGACGAAGCGGCATTTGGGATAGCACTCGGTCTGGGCTTTGATCCAGCGCGCGATCTCTTGGCGCGCTTCGACTCCGGCGGTCTCGTCGAGTCCGTCGAGCATCACGAGGGCCCGCCCGGATTCCAGCCGCTGCCTGACGCCTTCGGCGATGGACCGGTGGCGCAGCGCCGGGGTTCCCTGCAGCAGTGAGGCGACGGTGACGGTGGCGGGGTCGGCGAGGATGGTCTCGACGTGGTCTCTGAGATAGACGAGCACCGGGAGTCGGCGATGGTGGGCGCGGCGGTTCTCGCACAGCTGGAGGGCGGTGTGGCGCAGGATGGTGGTCTTGCCGGAGCCGGGTGGGCCGACCACGATGACGAGTCGGCGTTCGGGGGCTTCGAGCACCTCGAGCAGCGCTTGCCCGCTGTGGCTGTCGGCGTGCGCGCCGGGGCGGACGAGCCCGGCGGCGACGTGCAGTTCGGGCAGCCGCATCGCGAAGGGCCCGCGGGCGGTGAGCCCGTGGAACTGGACTTCGGCGACGTGCTCGGCGAGCCCGGCGATGTAGAGCCGCCGCTGCCTGGCGAGCCAGAGCAGGCGGTGCGGGTCGACCTTCCCTGCGGCGCGCTTGGCCCACCGGCGCCCGACCTCTTCGCCCACGAGGCCGAGAAAGCCGATGAGGATCAGCAAAATCGCGGAGCCGCTCAGCGCCGGAACGCTCATGGGGATGCGGTCGCGCACCTGCTCCCAGAATACGGTGACCAGGAGGACCGACGGCCCCAGCGTGAGCATGCCCTTGGACACGGCCAAGCGCCGTCGCCTGCGCTTGGCGGGAGTTGCCGGTGTCGGTGCGGGGGTGGTCATGGGCCTCCCATTGATCGGCCTGTCCTTCACCGATGGTAGGCGATTCGCGCCATTCGGTTCGGCCCCGCCGATCGATCGCAGTGCGTCATGCTCACCGTGGCACGCTTCGACTTCCGTCCGAAATGCACTGGTTTACGACTCCGCATTGTGCCGCGCTTCCACAACGGAGCCGAATATTGTATCTGTTTCACACGCTTCCATACCGGTTGGTAACCGACTCTTCATTCACTGATTTATGGGCCTCTTTCAGGGTCTTCACAATTCGATGTGATTTCCCTAACCTTACTTTGAAAGCCCGAATTGGACCGGTTCCACCGAACCGCGCCCTACGCGGCGGTGCGCCTCGTTCCATCCCCATGCGCGCCTTGCCGTCTGACCCGAGAGGGAGTACCCCCCTATGACTGTCTCGCACCGTTCCCGCCGCATTGCGGCCGTTTCGCTAGCAGGCCTCACCGCACTAGGCTCGGTCGCCGTCGGCGGCCTCACGGCCCACGCCGATCCGGCCGCCACGATCTACGGCGCCGCCTCACCCGACGCCATCGACGGCGAGTACATCGTCGTCATGGACGACACCACCGCATACAAAGAAGCCGACGAGACCGCCAGCGACGCAGGCGCTGTCGTCGTGGAAGGCTACGACGAAGTCGAGGCCGTGCTCGTCGAGGCCACCGAATCAGAGGCCATGGATCTGGCCGTCGCCGACGGCGTTGCCTTCGTCGAGCAGAACGCCATGGTGTCCATCGCGGACGTCCAGCCCGGCGCCACCTGGGGCCTAGACCGCATCGACCAACTTGACCTGCCGCTGAGCGGCAGCTACGAGTACTTCGATGACGGTTCGGGCGTCCATGCCTACATCGTCGACACCGGTATCAACGCCTCACACTCCGAGTTCGCCGGACGCGTCGGCGCGGGCCGCGACTTCATCCAGAACGACTCGACGCCGCAGGACGGCAACGGCCACGGCACCCACGTCGCCGGCACGGTCGGCGGCACCACCTACGGCGTCGCCAAGGGCGTGACCCTCCACGGCGTCCGCGTCCTGGACAACTCCGGCGGCGGTACCACCGCCGGCGTCGTCAACGGCATCAACTGGGTCGCCGCCAACGCGATCAAGCCCGCCGTGGCGAACATGAGCCTCGGCGGCGGCAACTCATCGGCGCTCAACAACGCCGTCGAGGCCGCCGTGGACGCCGGGGTGACCTTCGCGGTCGCCGCCGGGAACGAGGACCAGAACGCCTGCAACGTCTCCCCCGCCTCTGCGCCGTCCGCGATCACCGTGGCCGCCAGCGACTCCAGAGACGCGCGAGCGTACTTCTCCAACTACGGGTCCTGTGTGGACGTGTTCGCGCCGGGTGTGAGCATCACCTCCGCGTGGCACACGAGCAACAGCGCGACCAATACGATCTCGGGCACCTCGATGGCCTCCCCGCACGTCGCGGGCGCCGTCGCGGTCTACCTCGGCCTCAACCCGGGGGCGAGCACCGACGCGGTCGCCTCGTGGGTGACCGGCAACGCCGCCGAGAACCGCATCTCCGACACGGCGGGCAGCCCGAACCTGCTGCTGTACACCGGTGATGGCGACGGCGGCACCGACCCGGGCGAGCCGAGCGACTGCGCGAAGACCAACTCCACGTCCACCGCGATCGCCGACCGCGCCACCGTCAACTCGACCCTGTCCATGAACTGCGAGGGCAACGCCAGGTCCACCAGCGAGGTCTCGGTGAACATCACGCACACCTACCGCGGGGACCTCGCGATCTACCTGATCGCCCCTGACGGTTCGAGATACCAGCTGAAGGCCTCCGGGTTCGACTCCGCCGACAACGTGATCGCCACCTACCCGGTGAACCTCTCGCACGAGACGGCGAGCGGCACTTGGACGCTGCGCATCGTCGACGTCTACGCGGGCGACTCCGGGC